>NZ_JADOUX010000001.1:0-333611 GCF_015751745.1 Cryobacterium sp. CAN_C2 | reverse complement strand
CGGCCGGAGAGTGGTCCGCTTGGCCATTGGTGCCGAAGGGCGAAGCCGACGCAGCCGGCTGATCGCGCGAGCTTGCTGTGCCGGTGAGCGTTCCCTTGTGACCGCCCAGGAATTCACGCCGATTTCGTGTGAACGCAGCCAGGCTCCCACCACAAGAGAGTCGCTTCGATCTCCCGGATGTCAAAACGTTCGACGTTGGCGTTTAGAGGATCAAGGGATTCTTTACGAAGGCGGAGCCAGCCACTGCAGCACCGTCGCCGGCTCGGATTTTACGGCGCGGTCAGGCTCCGCGTAGTGCGCCTTTGTCGTCGACGTCGACGTGTGTCCGAGTACATCGGCCGCAGCCTGCAAACCCAGTTCGTTGGCGAGCAGCGTCGCCCCCGTTCGGCGGAAGGCGTGGGGGGGTGATCCCCCTGCCTTCGAGGCCAGCGTTCCGGAGAATCTGGCGGAATGTGCGCCGGACGTTGTGCGGCGCGAGTGGCTTGCCGTTCCGCGTGAAGAACAGCAGATGTTCTCCGTCCTCCGCCTCGATCAGTGCTAGACGTCGTCGTATCACCTCTGCCGCGAATTGCGGCACGGCGACGACCCTGTTCGACTCATGCGTTTTGGGATGCGCCTGACGAAGCACGCCGGCGCCACCTTGCACGACGAGCGTGCCGCGGATGTGCACCCAAGGCGGGTCGGCGGTCATATCTATGTCGCACTTTCGAAGCGCAAGCGCCTCGCCGATGCGCGTCGCCGTGCCGAGCATCACCTCGATCAGGTCCCGCACCTGCCCGTCGGGTTTGGGCCCCATCCTGCCCTCCGCTGTGCGCCAGTCGCGGGCCGCGAGGCGGATTGCTGCTACCTGATCCGGCGTGAGCGCTTTCGGGGTGTGCTGGGGCTTCTTCATCCGCGAGGTTTCCTTCACGGGATTGCGCGCGATGATTCCCCGCCGCACCGCAAACCCCAGCACCATGCTGAGGATCGTGCGGGAGTGCTTGGCTCGTGTGTACGAGATCGCGCGCTGCACCTTCAGGAAAAGCTCAATGCGGCCGACGGTCACCTCGCGAACCGTGAAGTGCTCGAAAAAGGGAAGCACGAGCCCGCGCAGCTCGTACTCGTAGACGGTTTTTGTACCGTTCGCGCGGTCGACGTCGAGCATCAGGTCCTCCAGCCAGGCCTCGGCCAGCATTCTGAACGGCGAGCCCGCGTTCACTGAGTCACCGACGTTACCGACGCGCATACGCGCGGCCAGCTCGACCTTGAGCGCGGTGTCCGCCGCGTTGCGACTCGAGCCGGTCGCGGTGACTTGCCTCGACTGACCGTCCCAGTCGCGGAAACGAGCCATCGCCCGGAAACGCCCTGCACCGACCTCGGTCGTCTTTATCGCGCCGAACGTATTGATGGGCAGTCGTGGCCGGCCGGCCATCAGCGCTCGCCCCCGCGGCCGCCCATGGACGGTACGGGCTCGTGAAGACCGTCCAGCCACCGAAGAACATCGGAGACGCGGTAGCGGATCTCCCGTCCGACTCGAATGCCGGATGGGCCGCGGCCATCGGTACGCAGGTCGTAGATCGCCTGCACGTGCACGCCGAGATACTTGGCGAGCTCGCTCGTCGTGAGTACGGGCTCCAAACCGAGCCCCGAGAGACTTGTAGCATCCATAACCCGTAGGTGCCCAAGGTCACACCAGGTGAATCGAACTGGGTCGCGTACCTTCTCTCCGAGCGCCCACACGGGGCGGGCGCCGCGGAATAAGCGTTGAATAAACGTTGAGTGAATCAAGTCTTGCCCCTTCGGTGAGGACAAGAAACCCTGGTCAGACAATTTTTTCTGTGCCCCCGGTAGGAATCGAACCTACGACAATCGGATTAGAAGGCCGGTGCTCTATCCACTGAGCTACGGGGGCGTTACCGCTCAAGGTTACCAACCCCTGCGTTGAACTCCCACCAGCCGATCGGCTGACCGGCCGTCAGCGCCCAGAGCTCAGGTCGGCGAGGTCGTCCATGATGGAATGACCGGGAACGGCGGGCACTGTCGCGCCGTTTTTTACCAAACCTGCGATTTCCCGGCCCAGTTGCTGGGTCGGGAATCCCATGGCCGGTCCGGCGGTCGACGGTAACTGGGCCAGCAGGTGCACGGCAGCAGCCTCGACCGCCCGGGCAGCGGCGCCGTCACCCAGGTGGGCGAGGCACATGGCCGTGGATAGTACTGCCCCGATCGGGTTGGCCCAGCCGCGCCCAGCAATGTCGGGCGCGGAGCCGTGAATTGCTTCGAACATGCTCGGTCCGGAGCCGTCGAGATTCAGGTTTACACTCGCGGCAACGCCCAGCCCCCCTGAATCAAGGCGCCCAGATCGGTGATGATGTCACCGAACAGGTTGTCGGACACGACCACGTTTAAGCGCTCCGGCGTCGTCGGCAGGTCGAAGCACATGGCGTCAACGTGCACGTCGTCCACGGGAACTGCGGAAAAGCGAGCGCTCAACTCGCCGACCGTGGACTGCCAGAGCGTGCCGGCCTCGACCAGGATGTTCTTTTCGTGGCACAGGGTCAGTGTGCCGCCCCGACGCTCGGCCAGTCGAAACGCGAATTCAACCACCCGCTCCACGCCCGTGCGGGTAGTGACCGATTCCTGCACGGTCACAGCGTGCGGCGTGCCGGCGTGCACCGTCGATCCACCCCCCCAGGTACGAACACTCGGTGTTATCCCGAACAATCACGAGGTCGCAACGTTCCGGGGAGAGTCCGGCAGTGGGCGTCGCCACGCCGGGATACAGCTTGACCGGTCGCAGGTTCACGGCCTGGTGAACGGTGCGTCGCATCTCCAGGATGAAGCCGCGTTCCAGAATGCCCGGTGCAACGGCGGGGTCGCCTATGGCGCCGAACAGAATCGCGTCGTGGCAGCGGAGCCGTTCCTGCAGTGCGGGCGTCCAGAGTTCGCCGGTGGCCAGGTAGTGCTGGGCACCGGCCGAAATCTCGGGGAGTTCGGTGCTGAAGCCGAACGCCGACTCCGCCGCAGCCAGCACCTCGATGGGGGCATCGATCACTTCGGGACCGATTCCGTCGCCGCGGATCACGGCCAGCCGGTGGACTCTCACGGTACTCGTCATGGCGCTCTCCCTGGTGGTCGGATGAGCGTCGCGGCAGGTCATTGACCTCACGATCGCCACTCGAGATTCTAGATAGGATACTGGTCAGACCAGTAAAAACAAGAGTATTTCATTCAGTGCCCAGGACAGAAAGCGGTCACCGTGGTTGCGTTCCCGATTCCTTACCCGGCCGGGCTTCCCGTCGGCGAGCGCTGGCTGGACTGCTCGGAGCAGCAGGAGATACTGTTTCCCTTCGACGGCTCCCCGTTGCGATGTCCCCGGTCGGCTCGGTGGCGCACGCCATACTCGCAGTGGATGCGGCCGCCTCGGTACGCGCGGACCTCGCCGGGCTGAGCACGGGCATCCGCCGTACCCTGCTCGTCGGCATCCACGATGCCCTCTTCGAGCGAACCGCCCAATTCGAACAGCTGCTGGTGCTGGAGACTGGCAAGCCGCTCGTCGACTGCCGCACCGAAGTCGCCCGCGCCCTCACGACCTGGTCGGCGAGCGCTGAGGAAGTCGCCCACCAGCACGGCGAAACCGTTCCGCTCGACCTGCAGTAATCCGGCGTGGGAATGATCGGGTATTGGACGCGGCGGCCAGCCGGAATCGTCGTCGGCATCACCGGCTTCAACTACCCCCTACTGCTGGCCAGCCACAAGCTCGCCCCCGCTCTTGCGGCGGGGTGCCCGATCATCATCAAGCCAGCACCGAACACTCCACTCACAACGCTGTGGGCGGTCGACCTGATTCGCGAGGTGCTGCGCGAACACGGAGTGTCGCCCTATACCGTTCAGCTCGTCACGGGAGACAACGCGGTCGGCGAGGCCCTGGTGCGCGATCCGCGCGTGGCCGTGGTCTCCTTCACCGGTTCCGCAGCCGTCGGACACCAGATTGCCCGCGACGCGGCACCGCGCAAGGTGGTGCTCGAACTCGGCGCCAATACCGCCCTGATCGTCGGAAGCGACGCCGACGTTGAATCGGCCGTCGACGCGGTGATTCGCGGCGCTTTCTATGCCAACGGCCAGGCCTGTATCTCGGTTCAGCGCATTCTGGTGCACGATGCGATTGCCGACGAATTCGAACACATGCTGCTCGCTCGCCTCCCCGAGGTGCTGGTCGGTGATCCCCGCCACGACAGCACCCGGGTGGCCCCTCTCATCACTGAGGCGTCGACGGCGCGCATCCTGGCGTGGATCACCGCCGCCCGGCCAGCGGGGCCCGAGTTCTCACCGGCGGCCATCTGGTCGACCGCAGCATCGCCCCGACCGTGCTGACGGATGTTCCACACGACGCCCTGGTCTGGTGCGAGGAAATCTTTGGACCGGTTGTCGTGTTGCAGCGCGTCTTAGACCTGGCTTCGGCGATCGAGCTGGTCAATCGATCGCGCTACGGCCTGCAGGCCGCAATCTTCTCGGGTTCCCTGCAACGAGCGTTTCGCTCCATCAACGAGCTGGATGTCGGCGGCGTCGTGGTCAACGAGATTCCCGGTTTTCGCTCCGACATCATGCCCTACGGCGGCGTCAAGCACTCCGGCAAGGGCCGGGAAGGGCCCCGGTTCGCCATCGAAGAGTTCACCGTGACCCGCATGGCTATGACCCGCCCGTAGCTGGCAGAGAAAGAAACATCGTGGACTATACCCAACTGTTCCAGTTTTCAAGTCGCCGTGTACTCGTGATCGGCGCCGGCAGCGGCATCGGCCGGGAGAGCGCCCTCGCCCTACACGCCCACGGCGCCACGGTCATCTGCGCCGACCGAGACGCGAACAGCGCTGCAGCCACCGCCGCTCAGCTCGGCGCCGGAGCCAGCTCGCTGCAGCTCGACGTACTCGACCCGGAAGCCGTGCGGGCCGCCGCCCGCGACCTCGATGATTTGGCCGCCCTCGTCTTCACCGCCGCCACTAACGTGAGCAAGCGCATCGCGGACTACACCCTCGACGAGTTCGATCGCGTCGTGAACCTCAACCTGCGGGCGGCCTTCGTGCTCATTCAGGCCTTTGCGCCAACCATGACGGCCAACGGCGGCGGCAGCATCATCGGCTTCGCCTCGATTCGCGCGGTCACGGTCGAACCCGGCCAGGGGGTCTACGCCGCGACCAAGGCCGGTCTGGTGCAGTTGCTGCGCACGGCCGCCGCCGAAAACGGGCCGGCCGGGGTTCGGGTGAACGCGATCTCCCCCGGCGTGGTGGAAACCCCGCTGACGGCCCAGATCAAGAACGACCCCGAGTGGTACAACGCCTACGCAGCCAAGAGTGCACTGGGCCGCTGGTCGACACCGAGCGAACTGGCCGGTGCCGTGGTCTACCTCGCCTCGGACGCGTCGCGGTTCGTCACCGGATCGGTGCTCACCGTCGACGGCGGCTGGACAGCCGTCGACGGCCGCTTCAACCCGCCAAACACCTAGCGCACGAGTCGGTTGGTGCCTCAGCCGATTCGGTCTGGTGCCAGTCGAGCCCGTCAGGGCGTCGTGCGGTCAGTGGGCCGGCTCGTGCACCGGTGAAAGGGCCAGACCGGTTCGGCCGCCGCCGGCCGCGTCTGCTCGTACCAGTGCGTGGCCCGCAGTACCGCCAGATCCTCGAAGCGGCGCCCGGCGATGTGCAGCCCGATAGGGCGCCCGTCGGCGGTGAACCCACAGTTCACCGAGCTGGCCGGCTGCTCAGAGAAGTTGTACGGCGCGGTGAACGCGATGTGATCGAGCGAGGTGGCCGCGTCATTGGTCGGCATCGGCCATTCCGCCGGAAACGCGGCGACCGGCGATACGGGTGAGAGGACCAGGTCGTAGGGTGCGGTGACCGCGACGGTCCTCGCGCGGAGGTCCTGGATGCTCTGATAGCAGCGCACCACCTCGGTACCCGACACCCCTGAACCGGCCAGTACCCAGTCCCGAATGAAGTCGAGCACCATCGCCTGCCGGGCCGGTTCGAGCTGCTCATAGTCGGCGAGGGAGCGCACCCGCAGAAACAGATCGAGATCGGCCAGGTATTTCTCCGTCATCAATGGAGCGATCTCTTCGACGATCGCGCCGGCCGCCTCGAAGAGTTGCACCGCCTGCAGAACGGATGCCGCGATCTCCGGATCGGTCACCATCCCGGCGCCGCCGGCCAGATGAAACCCCACGCGCAGTCCGACCACACCGGCTCCGGCGTAGTGCACGTCGGTCCAGTCCAGGTTCTGCTCTCCCAGGCTGGTGTAGTCGCGCAGATCTGGCCGGGTGAGCACACCCATGAGCAGGGCCGCGTCATCCACTGTTCTGGTGAGTGGCCCGGCCACTCGGCCCATGTAGGGCGGGTCGACGGCGATGCGGCCGAAACTCGGTTTGAGCGTAACGAGCCCGAGCCAGGTGGCCGGCAGCCGCAGGGACCCACCGATGTCGGAGCCGATGTGCAGCGGGCCGATTCCGGCGGCGGCAGCAGCGCCCGCCCCGGCGCTCGACCCGCCGACCGTCCACGCCGGGTTCCACGGGCTGCGGGTGATTCCGTGCAGGCTCGACACGCCGGAGGAGAGCATGCCATAGTCCGGCATGACCGTGACACCGAAGATGACGCCGCCAGCCTCCCGAATGCGGGCAGCGCTCGGCCCGTCGGTGGGCGCGACGGGCGCGTCGAATTTGGCGGCGGTGCCGGAGGGTTGGCCGAAGCCACGAACAGCCACGTTTTCCTTGATGCTGGTCGGCACGCCGTCGATCGTCCCAAGCGGAGTTCCGGCGGTCCAGCGGCGTTCGCTGGCTGCGGCCGCTTCGAGCGCTCCAATCCGGTCGAGGCCCCAGAAACAGTTCAGCTCGGGCTGCAGTTGCTCGGCCTTGTCGAGGACCGCGGCCGTTACATCCACCGGGGAGAGGTCACCACTGGCGTAGCGTGCAACGAGCTCCGTCGCCGGCAGGTATTCGATGGGCACGGTCTCGGTCATGGCGGCAAGTCCAATGGGTCGGGTGCGGTGGGGCGGGCGGCATCAGGCGGTGACGCGACGGGCCAGCTCGTCCAGTGACGGCGTCGCGCTGACCAGCTGGCGCGTATACGGGTGCAGGGGGTGGTCGTAGACGTTGTCGGTGGGTCCGCATTCGACAATGCGTCCGTCGGAGATGACGGCCACGGTGTCGCACAGGTGACGAATGACTCCGAGGTCATGGGAGACAAACACGAGCGTGAGCTGATATTCGTCGACCAGGTCGGCGAGCAGGTTCAGCACCTGTGCCCGCACCGACACGTCGAGGGCGCTGACCGCTTCGTCCGCCACCAGAACTCGCGGCCGGGTGATGAGCGCCCGCGCAATCGAGATGCGTTGCCGTTGGCCGCCGGAGAACTGGTGCGGATGCCGGTCCATCACGTCGGCGTCGAGCCCGACGGCGGCCAGCTGCGCTTCAACCCGGGCTCGGGCCTCGGCCCGACTGACGTAACGCAAGGGTTCGGCGACGATGTCGCGCACCGTCATGCGCGGGTCCAGTGACCCCATCGGGTCCTGAAACACGATCTGCACCTGACTGCGAAAATCACGCAATTGCCGTTCCGCGGCAATATCGATTCGTTGACCGAGTACGTCGATCGTGCCGGAACTCGGCTGGTCCAGGGCGCAGAGGATGCGCATGAGCGTGGATTTACCGGAACCGGATTCGCCCACGACGCCGAACCGTTGCCCCTCGGCCACATCGAAGGACACGTCGCGCAGGCCGTGCACGATCGGTGCTGGGGAGAACAGGTCGCCGCCGCGCCGACGGTACTGCCGGCTCAGGTCGCGCACGCGAATGACGGGTGCACCGGCCACCTCGTTAAAAATCACCGGCGGGCCGCCGGGTTCGAGCCGCTGGTGTGCGGCCCGGTGAGCCGGCAGCATCGGCGGCGGCGCATCCGCTTCGACCCGGCGGGGTGCCGCTGCGGCGGCGGGTACGAACGGGGTCGCGACGACGGGCATCGACACGGTGTGCAGCCGGCCACGGTCGTCGACCCAGGAGAGATCGGACGCCGCGATGAGGTTTTTGGTATACGGATGCTGCGGCGCGGTCAACACGCGTCCGACCGGTCCATCCTCGACAATGTTGCCCTGGTACATGACCAGCACCCGCTGGCATACCTCCGCGACCACCGCGATGTCGTGGGTGATCAACATGAGCGCGGTGCCGCGGTCGGCCACGAGGTTTCCGATCAGTTTTAGTACCCCGGCCTGCACGGTGACGTCGAGCGCCGTGGTCGGTTCGTCGCAGAGCAACAGCTGGGGGTCGTTGGCCATCGCCATGGCGAGCATGACACGCTGGCGTTGCCCGCCGGAGAGCTGGTGCGGAAACGCGAGGGCCGCCTCGGTGGGGTTGGGCAGTTTGACCTGCGCCAGCAGGTCGACGGCGCGTTCCCGGGCCTGGCGCCGACCCTTCTCGGTGCGGTGCACCATCATAATTTCGGCCACCTGGGCTCCGACCCGCATGAGCGGATTCAGGGCGGTCATCGGCTCTTGAAACACCATCGCCATGGTGCTGCCACGTAACTGATTCAGGCGACGCTCGGCCGCGGTGAGCAGATCGGTATCGAGACCGTTCAGGCGCACGGTGCCGGTGGCCCTGAGAGTTTCCGGCAGCAGCCCCATGACGGATATCGCGGTGAGCGACTTTCCCGAGCCTGATTCCCCGATCAGGCCAACGCGTTCGCCGGCCGCGATGTCGAAACTGATGCCGTGCAGCAGCTCGACGAAGGGCGAACCGACCCGCAGGTCTCGCACGCTGAGAGTCGATGTTGGTGTGATCGAGGTCATCGTTTCACCTGCATTTTGGGGTCGAAGCGATCGCGGAGGCCGTCACCGAGCAGGTTGAAGCCGAGCACCGCGATGGCAATGGCGATTCCCGGCCACACGATCAGCAGCGGCTCGATGAACAAGTAGCCCTGGGCATCCTGCAGCATGCGCCCCCAGGACGGTGTGGGTGGTGGCGTGCCGAGACCCAAGTATGAGAGGGCGGCCTCGGCCAGGACCGCGATGCCGAACGAGACCGAGGCCTGCACGATGAGCATGCCGCTGATGTTGGGCAGAATGTGCCGCACTCCGATGAACACGCCGCTCTTGCCCGAGGCGCGGGCCGCCTGCACGAATTCACGGCTCATGATCTGCATGGTTCCGCTGCGGGCGATGAGCGCGAATGCGGGTGCCGTTCCGATTCCGAGTGCCACCATCGCGGTGACCGTGCCGGCCCCGAAGATGGCGCCGAAGATGATCGCGAGCAGCAGGGCGGGAAAGGCGAGTGATATGTCGTTGCCGCGCATCATGAACTGGTCCCGTCGGCCCGGGTTCATGCCGGCGACGATGCCGAAGGGCACACCAAGCACGGCCGCGATGCCGACCGCGACGGTTCCCACGAGCAGCGAGATTTGGGCACCGCGCAGGATGGAACTGAACACGTCTCGCCCGAAGCTGTCGGTGCCCAGGAGGTGTTCCGAGCCGGGTGGCCGCAGGATGGAATCTGAGAAGACCCCCTCCGGGTCGAACAGCGTCCACCACAGCGAGACGACGGCAGCCAGCACGACGAGGCCGATGAGTACGAGGCCGGCCCCCAGCGTTGCCCTGCCATTCCCGCGGCTGGCCGCTCGGCGAGGCCGTGGCCCGGTCGCGGCGAGAGCCTGGGGATCGATAGCGCTCATGAGGCACTCCGAAGCCGGGGATCGATCAGCGTGAAGGCGAGATCGACGAGAAAGTTCAGCACCAGCACGAACACGACGAGCACGAGCACGATGCCCTGCACGGCGGGCAGGTCACGCAGGGCGACCTTGTCGAGCAGCAGGCTGCCGAGGCCGGGAATGCTGAACACCCGCTCGATCACGACGGCGCCGACCAGGAGGGTGGCGATCTGCAGACCGAGCACGGTCATCACCGGAACGGCAGCGTTCCGCAGTCCGTGCCGGAACAGCGCCCGTCCCGCGCCGAGGCCCTTGGCCCGGGCGGTGCGGATGAAGTCTTCCCGCATGACTTCCAGGACTGACGATCGCACGTAGCGGCTGAGTACGGCGCCCTGCACGCTGCCGAGGGCGATTGCGGGCAGGATGAGGTGCTCAAGGAATCCCCTGAAGTCGTCACCCGGGTCGACCCAGCCGCCCGCCGGGAGCCAGCGCAGCGTCACGGCGAAGACGGTGACGAGCAGCATACCGGCCAAAAAGCCGGGCACGGCAACACCGATCTGGCTGATGCCCGACAAAATCACGCCGTCGGGCTTTCGATGCCTGACCGCGGTCAGGATTCCGAACGGGATCGCGAAGAGCAGGGCCAGCACGACGCTGGTCAGCACGAGAATCACCGTGATGCCGAGGGCATCCGCTATGTCGGGGCCGATCGCCTGACGCGACACGGTGGAGGTACCGAAGTCACCGACGAGTACGTGCCCAAACCAGTCCAGATAGCGCACGACCGCGGGTCGGTCGAGTCCCATGGCCGTGGCCTGCTCGGCAACATCCGCTTCAGTGGCCTGAACCCCCAGGGCGATGCGTGCAGCGTTGCCGGGCAGGATCGACAGCATCAGGAATGTCACGATCGAGGCCACGACGACCGTGGTGGCGAACACGCCGATGCGTCGTAGAACCACAAGCGCCATAACGGGACTTTCCTCTGACTGATTTACGGTTGGTACGACGCTCGACACTGGCGCGCCAACCGCTTGAACAACAACAACCGTACGCGCGCCGGCTCCGACTTCCCTATCGTTCGATGGTCGACAGATCCAGCGCGAGGCTCGGGGTGTTCTTGGGAACGCCGAGCAGGTCGGCGTCGGCAAGGGAGATGGCCGGCTGAAGGTAGAGCCAATCGGCGGCGGCTTCATCGGCCATGGTGGTCGTGGCCTCCTTCATCAGTTCGATGTAAGCGGTCGGGTCGGCGGCATCCGCTTCAGCGAACGTCGCCATCACCTCGGGAGAGTCGTAACCCGCGTAGTAGGTGGGCGCGGCGAAAGCCGTCACGTCGCGCGGCTCGCTGTGCATGATGAGCGACATGTCGTAGTCGTGGTTGGAGAAGACCTCATCGAGCCAGACAGCTGGAAATTCGAGGGCCGTCACGTTGGCGGTGATGCCCACCTTGGATAACTGGTCCTTGACGACCTGAGCGCCGGCCACGGCGGAGGGAAGGTTGGGTATTTTGAACGACACGGTCCGGTCGCTGACGCCGGCCGCGTCGAGAAGCTCGGTGGCCTTGTCGGGGTCGTGCGGGTAGAGATCGGCCAGGCTGGCGTCGTACCAGGGGTCGGTCGGCGCCACCATGGAGCCGATCAGCAGACCGTAGCCGCTGTTCGCCGTGTCCATCACGGCCTGACGGTCGATCGCGTACATGACGGCCTGCCGCACACGAACGTCGCTGAACGCATCGCTGGCGTTGTTCATCGACAAGGTGACCTCACCGGTGCTGGCGCCCTCCAGCACCTGGAAGTCGGCGTTGGACTTGAACTGGTCGACAAGCTGGAACTGCGAGATACCCGAGATGAGGTTGATATCGCCGCTGAGCAGGGCGTTGGTCTGCGCGGTCGCATCGGTGAAGTAGCGCAGCGTCACATCCGTCATATACGGGGCCTCGCCCCAGTAGTCGGCGTTGGCTGAGAGAACGAGGCTTTCTCCGGTTTTGAAGGAGCTGACCGTATACGGTCCGGTACCGACCGCAGCGGTGGCGAGGTCGGCGATACCGGATTCGGTGAACATGGTGCCGACCGGACCGCTCATGTTGAACAGCCAGCTGTTGCTCGGCTTCGACAGGGTAATGCGAGCCTCGGTGTCACTGACGGCCTCGATAGCGGCAATCGGGTCGAGGTAGGCGGGACCGTTGGCGGTCCAGTTATCCTTGACACGTTCGAGACTGAACTTGACGCTGTCGGCGGTGAACGGTGACCCGTCGGAGAAGGTCACGCCCGCGTTGAGTTGAAAGTCGTAGACCAGCCCGTCGTCGCTGACCGTCCACGACTTGGCGAGCAGGGGAATGACCGTGCCGTCGTTGTCGAGTTTCACCAGCCCCTCGTAGACGTTGTAGAGGAGCGCCTGCGGGATCGCGGCACCGGCGGTCGTGGTGTAGTCGAGGTTGCCGGGAGTAGCCAGCAGGCCCACGGTCAACGAGGTGTCGGGTTCTCCCTCGACGTTTGTTGACCCGGTGGAACAGCCGACCAGGGCCATGGATGCAACCATGACCGTGGCGAAGCTGGCGATCATTCTTCGCCGGGTGCGTGCCCTCATAGGAACGTGCCCCTCTGGTTCGGCTGGCCCGACGAAGATCGGCCAGAAATGCTGTCAGAAAGTGTGTGAGAAATACTGCGGAAATGTACTGTCCACACCGATGAAATATATGGTCAGACCAGTACACTCTGTACCAATGTCAGCTTTACATGCAGATCTCAGATCGTCAAGATCGACCCCGATATTGACACTGGGTCGCAACCTCGAGGAAGTGCAGATGACCCACAAAGCCGCATTTACCGCCGTCAAAACCGTGAAAGCCTACGAACGCGTCGTCGAGCAGATCGAAGGCGCCATCAGCACGCGGGAACTGCGCCCCGGCGATCGTCTGCCGAGCGAGCGCGAACTGATGCTGACTTTCGAGGTGAGCCGGTCGACCATTCGTGAGGCCTTGCGCGTTCTCGAGAGCACCGGACTGGTACGCTCGCGCCCTGGAGATCCGCGCGGACCCGAAGTTCTGCAAGCCTCGCCGGCCATCCTGACCAAAACCGTCAACCGTCTCGTGCGCCTGGAAACCATCGCCCTGGAAGAGCTTGTGGAGTTTCGCATCATGTTGGAGGGCGCCGCCTGCACCCTGGCCGCGCAGCACCGCACCGAGGACCAGCTGCAGACGATGCGTGCCGCCGTTGACGCGATGCAGGCTGAAGTGAAGCACGGACCGATCGCGTTTAGCCGAGCGGATGTCGCCTTTCACGTGAGTGTGTGGGAGGCCAGCCACAATCAACTCATTCAGATCTGCGGCGAGGCGGCCCGCGGCGCCCTCATCGACATGGTCGCCGAGGAACTCGATCGTGCGCCCAACTCCCAGGCCAAGATGGAACTGTCTCTGGCCCACGATCGCGAGATCCTGGGCGCGATCTCGGCGGGCGACGGACCAACCGCCGGACGGTTGGCCCGGTCCTTCGTCATCGAGTACTACGGCGACATCATGTCGCTGAAGAACCGGGCTGCGCTGGGTGCCGCTGACGACGTGGCTCTGTCGTAAACCCCGGTTCAGAGCGCTTTGGCGGCGGCGACGAGCACCTGCGTTAAAGTGGGAACGCCGGCCGCACGAAACACTTCGGTGCCGGCACCGTTGGTAATGATGACCGTTGGGGTGTTGCGGATGAGCAGCGCCTCGGCCTGCTCGGGTTCGCCGGCAACGTCGATTTCGCGCACCGTCGCGCCGGGGACTAACCGTTTCGCCTCGGAGAGGACCGCTCGCGTCTGCATGCACGGTTCGCAGAATGCCGAAGAATACAGTGTGAATTCCATCAAAGCCTCACAGGTCGTGCGTTGAAAATGGTCTCCCTCAAGTTTACAGGCCGTGTGGGAGGCCACCGGTAGACTCAACGTATGACGAACAGCACGACTGGTACAGCACCGACGACCGCCCCCACGATCTCCGCGACGTCGAAGAGTCCCGACCGCCTGGTCTGGATCGACTGCGAAATGACCGGGCTCGACCTGGACCGCGACGAGCTCGTCGAGATCGCTGTCGTCATCACCGACTACGATCTCAATGTGCTCGATCCCGGCCTGGACATCATCATTAAGCCCAACGACTCGGCCCTCGAGAATATGGGCGAATTCGTACGCAATATGCACACGTCCTCGGGTCTGATCACCGAGATCCCGAACGGCGTCAGCGCCGCCGAGGCAGAGTTTCAGGCTCTCGAATACGTACTGAAGTTCATTCCAGCCGAGCAGAAAGCCCCGCTCGCCGGCAACTCCATTGGCACCGATCGTGCCTTCCTCACCCGCTACATGCCGCGCCTCGACAACCAGCTGCACTACCGCAACGTCGACGTGTCATCGATCAAAGAGCTCGCCCGACGCTGGTACCCACGGGTATACTTCAACGCTCCGGCCAAAGACGGTGGACACCGTGCCCTGGCCGACATTCTCGAGTCGATCCGCGAGCTCGCGTACTACCGACAGACCGTCTTCGTGGCGGACCCCGGGCCGACCAGCGACGAAGCCAAGTCGCACGCCGCGGAAGTCGTGCACTTATTCACCTCCGAGGTGTAATAGGATTGCCAAGTTGCCCCGCATTGTAGACGCGGGGATGCATGGTGGGTATAGCTCAGTTGGCAGAGCGCCTGGTTGTGGTCCAGGAGGTCGCGGGTTCAATCCCCGTTACTCACCCCAATGACAGTCCGCGTGTCCGGCTCCGGCCGCCGTCGGGTCGTCGAGAGTAGGCCGCGATGTTAGACCTGGACGCATCCGAATTTGAGCGACTCGTCGTGGGCGAGCTGGATCTGCTGCCCGATGACATGGTCGACGGGCTCGACAATGTGATCTTCGTGGTCGAAGACCGTCCCGACGACGGCACCCTCGATATTCTGGGCCTGTATGACGGCGTCGCACTCACCGAGCGCGGTCAATACGGCTTTGGCGAGATGCCCGATCGCATTGTGCTGTATCGGGAGCCGCTACTGGCCATCTGTACTAGTCTCGACGACCTGCACGATGAAATTCACATCACCCTGGTTCATGAAATCGCCCATTTCTACGGCATTGATGACGACAGGCTGCACGAACTCGGCTGGAGCTGACCTCGAGCGGTCTAGCCTTGGAGCATGAGTTCCTTCCGTCCCGGCCGTTTCGTCGGCATCCTGGTCGGAACCGTGGTGATTCTCGGAATCGGCGTGTACGGCCCCGCGACATTGCTGGGGCCCCTGCCTGCCGTCACCACCACGACGGTCACTCCCGCCGCGAGTGCCGCCGCACCCACTCCCCCGGCGCTCTCGGCACATGGCGCGAGCGCCATCGCCGTACTCGCTGTCACGACGAGCGATGCTTCCGGCACGACCTCAAACGGCACGACCGGCTCGTCTTCAGCCAGCACGGATTCAACCAGCACCGCGGTTCCGGCGCCGATCGCGGTGGCTGGCACCGCCGAGGCGCTGCCGATGGCATCCATTGCCAAGGTCGTGACCGCACTCGTTGTCCTCGATGCGAAACCAATTGTGGCGGGCGAGACCGGCCCGATTGTCACCCTCACTGCGGCCGATTTTCAGAGCTATCTCGACTATGACAAGGTCGGTGCCCGCTCGGTTGCGGTCTTTGCCGACGAGCAGTGGACTGAGCTGGAGCTGTTGCAGGCGCTATTGCTCGGGTCGAGCAACAATCACGCCGACAGTGTGGCCCGTTGGGCGTTTGGCTCGGTCGACGCCTACGTTGTCGCCGCCAACGCCTGGCTGGCCGACAACGGGCTGACCGGCACCGCTGTCGTTGACGCCACCGGGCTCCACGATGCGAGCGCCGGCACTGCAACGGACCTGGCTCACCTCGCGGGCCTCGCCGCGACCAACCCGGTCGTGTCTGCGATGCTGAGCAGTCCCGCATCCGCTTTGGCAGACCGTCGTGGCGTCGAGAACACCACCTCGTATCTGCCGGAGGAAGGCGTCACGGGCATTTCGCGCAGTTACACGGATGCCGCCGGTATCTGTTTTCTGTTCACCGCGGAGGTCAGTGACGGCGCCTCGAGCTTCACGTTCTCTGGCGCCTTTATCGGTGAACCGACCTACGACGCGCTCACGGCCGACCTGACCGCCCTCATGGCAAGCGCGCGGGCCGGGGTCGGCCCGCTTCCGGTGCTCGCTGCCGGCGATGCCTACGCGACCTTTAAATCAGCGTGGGGTGATGAGGCTACGGCCGTTGTCGGAGTGTCGCGCACTCGTTATGGTTGGCAGGCCGCCGCCCCGGAGGCCGCGACGGTGACACTGAAGAGTTTCACCACGGCCCGCAAGGGCGCAAACGTCGGCCAGGTGCAGCTCACCGTCACTGGCGAGAAGCTCTCGGCCGCACTGAAACTTGACGGGGGCATCGCCGACCCTGGCCCGGGCTGGCGACTGTTGCATCCGATTGTCATGATCACAGCCCTGTTCAGGCAGTAACTCCGACTACAGCGGCTCGACCTCGGTGTCGATCGGGTCGCTCTCACCCTGGTCGAAGGCGTAGCGCACGCGGCGTTGCCCGTTCATGTCTCGTTGGTCTACCTCGTCGTACCAGAAGACTGATTCCAGACCGGCGACGGCCGCCACCATACTAATGCGGGGCGCGTGTTTTCCGCCCACGAGCACCCGGGAATCGATCTGACCCTCCAGGGGTCCGTCAATGAACTCGGCAATATATGTCTCGTTTGCCGAGTCGGCCCCGGTCTGGTCTGCACTTGTCATGCCAACAAACCTAGTCCTCTCCCACGCCTTTTCACGGCAGGTGCGGAACGCAATAGGGCCGCGGCACATTGACGAACCCGCGCTGACGGGCCACGATGGCTCCGTCTGCGGGCAGTATCCCGGCTGCCGCGATGTCGGCAAACAAATTGGAGATCACTGATGCTCTCGCACTTCTCAGTACCCGCAGGAGCGTCTCGCCCACCACGGCTGCGATCGCTCGTCGTTGCTGCGAGCACCGCCGCACTCGTCGTCGCGTCTCTCGCTGGCACTGCTGGCGTGGCCTCGGCTGCGCCTCCGCCGAGCAGCGCGCACAGCGCTGTGACGTCCAACCCTGATTTCACGGCCAACACCGGTTTTGTGCGGCAGCTGTCCACCAGGTCCGGTGACTCGGCCCAGCGCCAGATTCCCGTCGGGCCGACGACTACGAAGATTGAAATCTCGGTGGCACAGATGCCCCCCGCGAACGTCACCTGCAGTTTCCGTGCAGACGGAAGCTCACTCGCCCGACGCACCTGGACACCGGCACAGTGGTCAGCATCCGGAACACGCTCCCTCACGTTTGCGGCCGGATCAGTGAGCATGTCTTCTGGGGCACCCTACTACTTGGTCTGCAACTCTGGCTCGGTCGAGTCGACGTATGGGCGTGCGGAATGGTCGTTCACGGCGACAGCCGGTGCCCCCCCGACTGTTCGGGTGAGCAACGCCGACCGGACGCTCGTGGCCGCGACCGTCACTCGTCTCTACGATGCTGATGAAAGTGCGGGGACCACCGTGCAGGCTGGACTGCGCTTTCGTGTGATCGGTGCGCCGGGAACGTGGCCGGTTCCGAGCGGGTCAGAAACCGTTGTCTCCTTCGTCAGTCTCACCAGCAGCGATCTGCGCGCCGATTCCGCGTTCGTCGGCTCGGCGACGGTATCGTCGAACGGTTCGTCACTGAGCTTCGTCATTCCGACCGACCTCGGCGCGCTGTTCTACGACGGTGAAGATGTGCTGGTCCGGGTGTCGGCCGACCGAACCTCGCCAGGCTCGTTAACGACTCCCGAGCGCACCATCGCGTCCGAGTGGCGCACGACGGTCAAGATCACGTCGACCGGCGTGAACACGACGACGCGCGTGAACCTCAGCAGCAGCGTCGCGCTGTCGACCCAGCGGGTCAGGGCCACGGCCACCGTGGTCACCACGGTTCCCATTGCGCCAGAAGTCCCATTGGCCGAAGTCACGTTCAAGGTCGATGGTCGAGCGGTCGGCACCAAGTCGTTCGTGATCGGGGGTACCAAACCCTCTATCCTGCTACCCCTACTCGCCCCTGGTCCACATCGAGTGACCGCAGAATACTCCGGTGGTTTCAACTCGAAACCCTCTACCAGCCCGGCCGTCACGCTGGTCGTCAAGTAAGCGCCGGATCGGCCCCCAGGTGAATGGTTGTCCACTGTCTGGGGGTCTCCCGCACGACATAGGCCTTCCACTGCTCCTGCCATTCGTCCCAGTGCGGTCGATACATTTCGCCGTCCCGGTCGAGGGCACGACGTTTACGCAGCGTGTCGTCGGCGTCGATCCAGACGCTCACATCACTCATGGCCTCATGGGCGGAAGCCAGCGCGCCGCAGCCTTCCACGATGAGCGGACCCTCCGGCTCGACCCGGTTCCACTCGGCCGACTCGCGTTCGTCTCACTGACTCCAGAACCGGATCTGGCTTCTTGGTATTTATTGCGCCATAGTGGGGCCACCGAGCTCTTCCGTGCTCGCCATCGATCGGCGTGTGATGCAACGACGCAACATGATCTTTGTCTTGTCCACAGCTGTTGCGGTCGCGCTGACTGTCGAGTGCGGCCGAGGCCTGTAGGCCGGGTAACGGATGACCGTCACGGAGATCATAGCCAGCCTCGGCCCCCTTATCCTATTCGTCCTCATCGTATTTCTTGGCGTCGACTTATCGAAGCAATTTCCTAAGAAAAAGGGGCGCAGACCGGAACGGTGGCGAGTGCTCTTGCTGGTGTGCTTGGTTGTCGCGACGGTGCCTGTACTTGCAAGTCTTATGGGCTAGGGATCTTGCATCGTGAGTCTCAGAAGAATGCCGGGCCAACGCAGCAGTTCCGGCACATTCCAGAACTTTCCACTGGAACTGATTGGTGAGAACGTGGGTGGCCCCAGCCGGGCCTTCACCCGCACCCCGGATGGGCAAGCCCTCAGCACCCGGCTCAGCGGCGGGTCCCGATACTATTACACCCAGGACAGCCTCGGCTCGGTCGTGGGCGTGTTCGACAGAACCGGCGTGTATCTCGGCGGCTACTCCGACAGCCCCTACGGAGAAACCCGAGCCGTCAGCACCGGAAGCGCCCTGACCACCAACCATCTCCGCTACATCAGCGGCTACGACGACACCGGATCAGGACTCTACAAACTCGGAGCCCGCTACTACGACCCCAGCATCGGCCGATTCACCCAATACGACCCCTCCGGACAAGAAACCAACCCCTACGCCTACGCCGGCTGCTACCCCATCAACGCCAAAGATCCGTCCGGGCTAGCCTGCGCTGACAATGCTCTGGCCGCGGGGCCGTCTTTGGGAACATCGCGTATGTAGCGGGTGGTATGGGACTCGTTGCCGGAGGGGTCGCTACCGCCTTTACGGGAGGTGCCAGTCTCGCGGCCGGAATCTTCGGAGCAGCAGGGGTAGTGGCTTTAGCCGCGGGGGCGCCTGCGCTACTGATCAGCAACCTATGCCCCTAGGGGCAGGAGAAGGTGAAGCATGCCTCGGAGGCAACTGTTCTTCTATTTCATTGCCCTCGGTGGTGTCGTCTTTGCAGTTTTCATTTCATCCCTCCTGCGCAGGATTCGCGGGTTTCAGCAGCCGGGGGCCGACTGGTCACTCGTGCTCGGGGCTGCGGTGGTCTTACTGGCTGCGGTGATAATCATCCGAAACCGACCGTCAAAGTGGTGACAATTTATTCGGGACTGATAGCAAATTTGATGAGCGCGATCTCCTACTCCTCACACGGTGAAGCCCGATCCACCGGCACCGACCACCTACTCACCGCCGCCAGATGCGAACCCATGAATGCGTCGGACAGTAGGGGGGATAGCGCGTGGCCCTAAACCGAACTTTGTAGGAGGATGAGGATGATTTGGAAGATCTTGTCCGTCGCGGTGTCTGCGGCCATGTCACTCTTGGGCCTATTTATCGGCATCACATCATCGGACGCTGGAAACATCCGCTACGGTTACGTCATCGCGATCATCGGGGGTATTAGTACTCTGCTCTATTCGGTTCAACTTGTCCAGGCCCGGAGAAGGGCAAAGAATAATACTCCAAAGGCCTGATGGCGACGGCGACGCGGTCAGCACACGATTCGCGGGCGGGTCGAAGTACTACTACGCGCTCGACTTCTACGATGGGACGTGCTCATGAATCTGGGACTTTCAAGTATTGGATTTGTAGTGATGCTTGCGGGAACCGTGATGTTTTTGATTGGACAGAGACATCGAAGACGCGAGACAAATCTTAATGTTCTGAGCGCATTTGGAATTATCCTGTTTGTATTAGGGATAGCAACTCTCCAGTTAGGGTTTATCGGACGAAAGTGATTCGGCCGGGACACGCTGGTATAACCCAGCCACGGGGAGGTTGGCCCCAACAAGACTTGGCTGCCACGGGGATTACGGACAGCGCTGGTGCAATTGACGCGTGCTCTGGAAGTAGTGGCATTCGTGGGACTCGCGACCCTCTTTCTTACGGAGATCGCAATGACCACGACAATCGGCCGAGAATGACGCTCTAGATTTTTCAATCCGATTCTGATTGTGGGTTTGAGTAGCGCCTTAGCGGTGGTATTTTAGATTTTCAGCTGCTGCGTCAATAAAAAATGCCGTCTAATGAAACAGGAAAATGTATGGATCTGGATTATCAGTATTGCTTTGTTCATACTGGTCGCCGCCGCTGGATTCTTGGGCAAGAATTTGGTCCTAGGAATATTGGCACTCGTCATAGGCGCAGGGTGGTCGATCTACTGGTTCAGAACAAGATTAACAAAGCACTGACCTTTGCCCTGTGTGGTATGAATTGCGGTGCTAAAGCGTCAACCTTTCGTGACCCTCCAGGTGATAGCGTCCAGCTCGGTCACGCGGTGAGGAGAATGGTTGCCCATCGGCGGGGGGTCTCCCGCACGACATAGGCCTTCCACTGCTCCTGCCATTCGTCCCAGTGCGGTCGATACATTTCGCCATCCCGGTCGAGGGCACGGCGTTTGCGGAGCGTGTCGTCGGCGTCGATCCACACGCGCACATCACTCACGGCCTCATGGGCGGAAGCCAGCGCGCCGCAGCCTTCCACGATGAGCGGACGCTCCGGCTCGACCCGGTTCCACTCGGCCGACTCCCCGCGGGCCCAGTCGTAGCGCTGCCACTGCCCGGGTTGGCCGGCGTGACGCGGCACCAGCAGCCGGGCGTGCACCTGCTCGATGGCGGCATCCAACCCCTGCCAGCCCGGGTAGATGTCGTCGAGGCGCACCAGCGTCGGGCGCTGCGGGCCCGGCCAGGTGGCGACGAGCTCGTCAGCAAGCGTACTCTTGCCGGCACCGCTCGGGCCGTCGATGAGTACCACCGCATTCGGTCCGGCAGCAACTACCTCCTGCAGCACGGGTGTCAGCAGGACCGTGACGTGTGGTGCTGGCCCTGCATCGGGGTTCGGCACGACTCGCTGCTGCAGGTTGCTATTAGGCAAGAATGAATCTCCAGGTCTCGGCCCACACTGCGACGCCGATGGCAGTGCCGGCAATCAAGAATCCGATGCCGACGAGAACGGCATCGGCCGCTCGAACCCGGGACGGCCGGGCCCAGGTGCGCGGTTCCTCGCTGCCGAAGCCACGCGCTTCCATGGCCGTGGCGAGTTTGCTGCCTCGACGCACCGAGATCACGAGCAGGGAGAAGGCCGGGCCAAAGAACCGCCGCGTGGCACCGCGCACCCCGCCACCATCGCCGACCCCTCGGGCTCGTCGTGCGAGGGTGAGCGAATGCCAGTCTTCGATGAACATGCCCACGAGCCGCAGCCCGGCCAGGCCGCCGAGCACGAACCTACTCGGCAGGCGGAGCACCTGGGCGAGGCCGTCGGCGAGGTCGGTCGGATCGGTCGTGGCAAGTAGCACGATGCCAGGCAGGCCGATGGCGAGCACCCGCAGCCCGATAGCCAGACCCAGCTGGACTGAACCTTCGGTGACACTGATGAATCCGAATTGCCAGAGCAAGGTGCCGGAGTCTTCGCCGTACAGGATCGTTGTGATCGATGCCATCGGTGCGGCGATCCAGACCGGTGCGGTGCGCAGCCAGAACTGTCGGGCGCTCAGGCCGCACCAGAGCAGTAGCACGGCCTCGAGCAGCAGGGCGACGCCCGCCGACACCCAGTCGATCGAGAGCAGCAGCGCGCAACTCACGATGAGGGCAACGGCGAGCTTGGCCACCGGGTTGAGGCGGCCGACGACGCTCGGGCGGATCGTCGGGGTCAGGAGGCTCACAGTGCTCCCGCCTCGAGCCTGATCGGGTCGGGCGTGCCGAGTCGGTATTCCTCGTCGGCGAGGGCGCTGACGAACTGGGCGTCGTGGGTCACCGCGACGAGGGCGGTTCCCTCGTCGAGGAGCTCGGCCAGAAAAGTCACGAGTTCCTGCCAGGTGCGGGAATCCTGTCCGAAGGTCGGCTCGTCGAGCACGAGCAGGCGGGGGCGGGTTGCGAGCACGGTGGCTACGGACATCCGTCGTTTCTCCCCACCCGACAGGGTGAACGGGTTGGCGTCGGCGAGATGATCCAGTCGCAGCCGGTGCATCAGCTCATCGACGCGGATGTTCTGCTCCGCGACACTCAGACCGAGGGCGCGCGGGCCGATGAGCAGGTCGTCGCGCACGCTAGCGGCCAGGAATTGGTGTTCCGGGTCCTGAAAGACGGTTCCAATTCGGGTGAGCAACTGCTTCGAACGCCACCGGTGCGGCGCGGGTTTGATGCCCGCCGCAAAGCTGTCGCTCGCGCGCAGTGTTCCCCCGGCCGGGGCGAGCAACCCCGCCAGCGTCAGAGCGAGGGTGGATTTGCCGGCTCCGTTTGGCCCGGTCACGACGGTGGCCGTGCCGGCGCACACGTCGAGGGTGATGCCCTCGGCGACAACGGATGCCGTGCGCCGGCCGAACGGAACACGGCCGACCGCGAGCGCCTCGGCCGAGAGCAGCGCCTGCCGATGACTGATCGGGTGGCGCGTCGGAAACCGTGGCGGCAGCGCCGGCACCCAGACACCGGCCTGCGCCAAGCGTTCACCCTGGCTGGACAGGATTTCGCGGGTCGCACCGTCAGCCAGTACGCCGCCAGCCGGATCGAGCACGATGACGCGATCCACGACGTCTTGCCAGACCTCGACTCGGTGCTCGATGACCACAAACGTTGCCCCGGAGTGGTCGAGGGAACGCACGACGGCGTCGCGCACGTCGATGACGCCGCCCGGGTCGAGGTTGGCCGTTGGTTCGTCGAGCAGCAGCAGCCCCGGCTGCATAGCGAGCACGCCGGCGAGGGCCAGGCGCTGTTTCTGGCCGCCGCTCAGGCCCGAGGTGGGATGGTCGAGCGGCAGGTTCAGGCCCACCTCGGCCAAGGCGCGTCGCACGCGCGGCCAGATCTCGGCACGCGGTACGGCGAGGTTCTCGCAGCCGAACGCCACGTCGTCTCCGACCCGGGCGAGCACAACCTGAGAATCCGGGTCTTGCAGCACCAAACCGACCCGCCCACGTGCCTCGGCGGCGCGTCGCCCGTCAACGAGTAGACAACCCGTCTCGTCCCCGTCTTCAGCGTCGCCGAGCACCCCGGCCAGCGCGTGTACCAGGGTGCTCTTTCCGGCACCGCTGGCCCCGAGCAGCAGTACCCGCTCGCCGGGCTCAATCTGCAGGTCGAGCCTCGATACCGCCTGGTTATGGCGCCCGGCGTGGCGCCAGCCCCAGTTGCGGGCGCGGATCTGCACGGCTCGGATCTGCGGGCGGCGAGCGGGCGTGAACGAAGAGGGGGGAGGCATCCGCTAGCTGAGCGCGGTGGAGGGCGCTGGCGAACCTTCCCGCCCGGAGGCGAACCGGCCGAGTGCGCCGGTGCGGGCCAGGCCGCGCACGGTGAGCCAGGACAGCAACCCGGCCAGAACGGTGCCCGACACCACAGCGGATACGAAATAGACGGCCTTGTAGCCAAAGTCCAGCGCCGCATAGCTCGTGAAGGTCGTGTCGAGCAGTCCAACGGCCACGCCCGCTCCGGCGCCCGCGAGCAGGGCTACGCCCAGGCGCCAGTTGGCGTACAGGAACAGGGCCAGCACGATCTCCGCGCCGAGACCCTCCACGATGCCCCAGATGAGTGTGGAGAACCCCCACTGGGTGCCGATCAGCATCGACACAACGGCCGCGATGACCTCGGTGTAGAGCGCTGCGCCGGGCTTGCGAATGATGAGGCCGCCGAGCACTCCGGCAAACAGCCAGCCGCCGGCCAGCAGGCCTTCCAGTCCGGGCGTGAACGCGAGGATCGCGCTGAGCGGCGACCAGGCGAGGCCCCAGGCCCAGAAGATGACACCGCTCGCGACGCCGATGACGCTCGCGACGACGATGTCGACGACGCGCCAGCGAAAGTTGCGCGGCGTGCGCTCAGACGTGGGCTGGCCCAGATGTGTGGTTGTAGCGTGCACTGTTCGTGCCCTTTCCGTAGGTGAATACAGGGCACGGGATTGAGAAGCCTCCCTGCGCTGGCATGATCCAGATCAGGTTCGACGGTCGAAGCCTATGCAGCTTCCTCTCAGCCCGGTATACCGGACTCCCGTGATCGCTTCAATACTAGTGCCCCGCCTAGACTGACGGAATGGGGAGCACACTATGAGCGTCGGTATTTTGCTCGTGTTGGCGGCCCTGTATCTTGTGCTCATGCGCCGGTTCATTCTGCGGCGCCGTCGAATCGCGCAGGGCTTGCCCGTGAACGGCCCGTGGCACTGGCCGGCCTGGTTGCGGCCGCGCGTGCCGCACTGGTTGCGGCGTCGTTTCGCGCGCCGCCCGCGCTGGCCGCTGCGCATCCGGCGCGAGCGCAGGCCGCGCCGTACTCGTCTGGGCCCACCTTAGGAAGGCGGGCCCAGGTTCTCTCATGGGCCCACGTTCCGGGCCGGGCCCGGAAACAGCGAAGGGCCCGGTGCAGAGAAGAGCTACTTCTTGAGGGCTCGGATCACTCGCGCGAGGGCGCGACCGGCCACGATCAGGAACGGTACGCCGACGGCGAGCAGCGCGATGACGTTGGGCTCGAAGCGGGCGGTTCCGCCAGACTTCACGTACGCACCGATCGGCACGGTCACTCCGCCGCCGCCACCGCCCGAACCGGCACCACCTTCACCGGCGTCGCCGCCACCGAAGCCGTAGTAGGCAAGCGCCACGGGAACGAGGGTGACGCCGTCGATTTGCACGGGGTCACCGTAGGCCGATTTCACACCGGCGGCACGAAACGTTTCTGCGAGTTTTTCCGGGAGGCTGGTCATTCCAACAGGTTAGCGCGCCCAGGGCTTGAAGAACGAGGCCGGACGCACGGTTCCCGCCCCGAATCGTTCGGTCACGGAATCAACCGCCAGCTCGGCACTCCGCCAGTCTTCGTCCGGATCCCACAGTCCCACCGATCCCGACGCCGTCCCGAGTTGCTCGGCGCGCACCCCGATCAGGCGCACGCGAATGCCCGAGGCGGCCAGCAGGTCGAAGGCGACGACCGCTTCCTCGTAAATTCGGCGGCCAACGTTGCTGGGTTCGGCGAGAGTGCGCGACCGGGTGACCGTACTGAAGTCGGTGTAACGCAGTTTGAGGGCCACGCGACGCGCCACGAGATCGCTCCGCCGCAGCCGCGCGGCCACGAGGTCGCATTGCCGCAACAATTCGCTGCGCAGCTGGTCGATATCGGTCACATCGTGTTCAAAGGTCACCTCGTGGCCAACGCTCTTCTCCTGGCGCTCGAGGGTCACCGCGCGCGGGTCACGCCCCCACGACAGCTCCAGCAGCTTCTGACCGGATGCCTCCCCCAGCGTCTTCTGCAACACCATGAGCGGGGTGTGCGCAATATCGCCGATGAGCTTCAAGCCCAGGCGGGTCAGCGCCTGCTCGGTGGCCGCTCCCACGCCCCAGAGGGCGGTCACGGGCAGCGGATGCAGAAACGCGATCGTCTCCTCGGCCGGAACGACGAGCAGACCGTTGGGTTTGGCCAGGCCCGAGGCAAGTTTGGCGATGAACTTGGTGGACGCCGCGCCGACCGAGCAGACCAGCCCGGTTTCGGCGAACACCCGTGCGCGAATGAGCTCCCCGATCACGGCCGGTGAACCAAACAGATGCGTCGCGCCAGCCACGTCAAGGAAGGCCTCGTCGATGCCGAGCCGTTCGACGAGCGGAGTGACGTCGTCGAAGATGCTCATGACCCGCGCAGAAAAGTCGCGATACAGCCCCATGTGTGGCTCGAGCACGATCGCGTTCGGGCACTGCCTCAGCGCGAGTGCCATCGGCATGGCTGAGTTCACGCCGTAGCGCCGGGCGATGTAGTTGGCCGCCGTCACAACTGAACGGCCACCACGGTGGCCGACGATCACCGGCTGGTCGACGAATTCGGGGTGGGACAGCAACTCGACCGACACGAAGAATGCGTCGAGGTCGACGTGCAGCACGGTCGCCGAACGGTCATCGACGTCATCCGCCGAGATCTGCCGCCCGCTGCCGTCCTGTCTGCCCACCGAAAAACCCTAACCCGATCCCACGCCTGGGCACTACCGCAGTTACGAAAAGCTAGCGCACGACTTTTTCTGCGCCGGCGATGCGCTGCGCGAAGTAGATGGGAATGATCGAGACGAGCACAAGCACAACGGCGATGACGTTGACGACCGGCGCCTGGTTGGGCCGGAACAGGTTGTCCAGAATCCACAGCGGCAGCGTCTTCACGCTCGACCCAGCCGTGAACGTCGTCACGATGATCTCGTCGAAGCTCAGGGCGAAGGCGAGCAGGCCGCCGGCGAACAGCGCCGACCGCAATTGCGGAAAGGTCACCAGGCGAAACGTTGTCCAGATGCCGGCGCCGAGGTCGGAGGAGGCATCTTCGAGACTCGTACCGAGCCGCCGCAGCCGGGCGATCACGTTGTTGAACACGGTCACGATGCAGAACGTCGCGTGGGCGATGATGAGTGTCAGAATCGACAGCTGCACGCCGAGACCGGTGCGAAAGGCGTTGTTCAGGGCGATGCCGGTCACAATGCCGGGCAACGCGATCGGCAGAATGACCAGCAGGCTGATGGCATCCCGCCCGAAGAATTCGAAGCGTTGCAGCCCGAGCGAGATGAGGGTGCCGAGAACGAGCGCCACCGCCGTCGACGCGAGCGCCACCTGCAGGCTGGTTAGCACCGCGTCGAGGGCTCCGTCGCTCTGGAACGCCTTCGCCCACCATCCCAGGGTGAAGCCCGGTGGCGGCCAGGTGAGGTTCTGGCTGGTGCTGAACGAGTTCACGAACACCACGAGCAGCGGCAGGTAGATCAGGGCCAACACCACGGCCGTGATCGCCGCGAGCAGGCCTCGGGCCGAGCGACTCAAACGCATAACAGACTCCTACAGGTTGTTGAGCGCGCCCGTGCGCCGCACGGCGGCGAGGTAGGCGAAGATGATCAGAATGGGAACAAGCGCAATCGCGGCCGCGAGTGGCAGGTTGTTCGCCGCCCCGACATTGGTATAAACGAGGTTGCCGAGCATCTGGTTGGCCCCGCCGACGATATTGACGGTGATGTAGTCGCCAAGGGAGAGCGAGAAGCTGAAGATCGACCCGGCGATGATGGCCGGCCAGATCATCGGCAACACCACCAGGCGCAGGGTCGACCAGGTGCCACCACCAAGATCACCGGATGCCTCCAGCAACGAATCCGGCACCCGCTCCAGTCCCGCGTAGATCGGCAGAATGACATACGGTAACCACAGGTATGACAGCGTGATGATCGTTGCCGGCAGGCCGTAGCCGGGACTGTGACCGCCGAACGGTGACACGAGCCATTCAAAGATTCCGCCCTGGGAGAGCACCGAGCGCCAGGCGTACGCCTTGACGAGATAGCTCGCCCAGAGCGGCATCAGAATCGCGATGACGAGTATGCGCTGGGCCCGCGGGCTGGCAACCTTCGCCATGTAGAACGCGATCGGCAGGGCAATCACGATGTCGATGATGGTGACCAGAAGCGCGACGCCCAGCGTACGCAGCGTCACGGTTTGGTAGAGCGAACCCGTCAACACCGCCACGATGTTGTCGACGGTCCAGGTCTGCGAAATCTGCCCGGTGAACGAGTCGACCGTCCACAGGGCGGTGATCAGCAGCGCGGCGAGGGCTGCGATATAGACCAGGCCCAGCCAAAACAGAGGTGCGCCAAGCAGCAGCGACAGCCGCAGGCGCGGGTGCCGGCTGAGAAAAACCGAGCCCCGCCGGGCGATGGTGCCCTGCCGTAGAGGCACCACCGCCCGGCGAGTGGGTGGCGCAGACGCGTCAACCATCATGTTTTATCCTTCTGCCTGACTCGAGCAGGCGGTTCAGCCCTTGATCTCCTGCCAGGCCGTGGTCCAGTCGGAGTAGTCGGTGCACGTGACATCGGTGCGACCGTCGAGGCACTTCGCGATCGGTGTCGACCAGTACCAGATCTGGGCCGCGTAGTCGGCGTCGCCGGCGTGGAAGCTGGCACAGTGGTCAGGGTTGACCGTGAAGTCGCAGGCTCCGGCGTTGGAGGGCGCCTCACCGAAGTACTCGGTGGCTTGGGCGTTGGCCTCGGGGCTCGCGATGTAGTCCAGCCAGGCGTAGGCGCAGTTGGGGCTCTTCGCGTTGGCGGCGATCATCCAGGTGTCCGACCAGCCGGTCGCACCCTCGTCGGGCAGGACGACCTCGGCCGGGGTGCCCTCGGCGAGGCTGTTGCGGATGACCTGCCAGGTGGTGCCGACGACGGTGTCGCCGGTTTCGAAGGCCTGCACCGCCTTGAGGTAGTCCGACCAGTACTCGCCGATGTTGATCCGCTGGTTCTTGAACAGGTCGACGGATGCCGCCAGTTGCGTTTTGTCGAGCGCATACGGGTTCGTGATACCCAACTCGGGCTGGTGCGCCATGAGATACACCGCCGCATCCGCTATCGAAATCGGCGAATCGTAGGCGGTCACCGCGCCCTTGTAGTCGGACGACTTATCGAAGACAACATTCCACGACGTGGGTGCCGGGGTGACGACCTCCGTGTTGTACATGAGCAGGTTGGCACCGTAGCCGTGCGGAATTCCGTAGGAGACACCGTCGACGCTGTTCCAGGACTGCATCTTCAGAAAGTCGAAGATGCCGTCGTAGTTGGGAATGAGGTCGGTGTTGACCGGGGCCACGTCACCGGCGGCGACGAGCCGCAGCGAGGCGTCGCCGGAGGCAGCGACAACGTCGTAATCACCGGTCTTCATCAGACTGAATGCTTCGTCGGAGGTGCCGTAGGTCTTGCTGGTGACGGTGCAGCCCGTCTGCTCTTCGAAGGCGCTGACCCAGTCCACGGTGGGGTCATTGCTGCCGTCTTCGACGTAGCCGGGCCAGGCCAGCAGCGAGACGCTGCCTTCCATATCGCCCAGTTCGGTCTGCGCCGTCGTCGGTGCAGCCGTGCCGCCGCCCTGGCTGGTGCCGCAGGCGGTGAGCAGGAGGGCAACCGACGCGATCGCGACGCCGGTGAGGGCGACGGATGTTGGGCGTGCAGAAATACGTTTCATGACTTTCTCCATTCGTGAAATCGGTCAGGGGTGCGGAGCCAAGATTGCGGGTGCGGGTGCGGGTGCGGACAGGGTGACGATGTCGGAGTTGTTCCAGCCGATAGTGACGCGCACGCCGCGTTCGGTGGTCGCCACGCGGTGCGCATCGTTCTGTTCGAGCACCACGACGCGTGTTCCGGCATCCAGATCGACGATGAGCTGGGTACTGCTGCCGACGTAGATGACCTCGGCGAGCGTGCCGGCCGCGGTGCAATCAGCGGCGAGGGGCCGGTTCTCGGTGGTGACGCTGACCTTTTCGGGACGTACCGAGTGGGTGCCAGCCCGGCCGAGGAGTGCGTGCGACACGGTGTCGTCGAAGATGTTGGAGGTGCCCACGAACGCGGCCACGAACGGTGAGGAGGGTCGTTCGTAGATTTCAGCCGGGGTCCCGAGCTGTTCGATCTTTCCCTCGTTGAAGACCGCGATACGGTCACTGAGGGTGAGGGCTTCCTGCTGGTCGTGGGTGACGAAGATGAACGTGATGCCGAGATTGCGCTGCAGTTCTTTGAGTTCGACCTGCATCTGTTCGCGCAGCTTGAGGTCGAGGGCGCCGAGCGGTTCATCGAGCAGCAATACCTTGGGTTGCACGACCGTGGCGCGGGCCAGGGCGACCCGCTGGCGTTGACCGCCGGAGAGCTGGCTCGGCTTGCGATCGACGAAACTGCCCAGGCGCACGGTGTCGAGGGCTTGCCGAGCTTGTTCGTACCTGGCCCGTTTGGAGACGCCGCGCACCCGCAGCCCGTAGGCAACGTTGTCGAGCACACTCATGTGCGGAAACAGGGCGTAGTCCTGAAACACGGTGTTGACGTCGCGGTCGAACGGCGCCCGGTCGGTGACGTCCTGGCCGAGCAGCGAAATCGTTCCGCTGGTTGGTTTCTCGAAGCCGGCGATCAGGCGCAACACCGTGGTCTTGCCCGATCCGGACGGGCCGAGCATGGAGAAGAACTCCCCCTCGAAAATGTCGAGGTCGACGCCATCGACGGCATTGACGTTGCCGAAACTCTTGGTCAGGCCGGTCAAACGGATGGCGGGCTGCGCACCGGTCACAATCTCTCCCTGCTCATTGGGCTGGCCTGCTCATTCAACGGCTCCCTGCTCATTCAACGGCTCCCTGCTCATTCAACGGCTCCCTGCTCACTCACAGGCTCCCTGCTCACTCACAGGCTAATCATATGGAGTTAGATGTCATGAAGGTATGCCGAGATGTTACGGTCGTGTCACAACCTGAAAAGAGCCGCCCATGCCGCAGTCCATCCGCGTCGGATCGGGAACGCGCGCGGCTATTTTCGCTCCACTCGACGGTGTGGGCCGCGCCGAACTGGTATTGCAGCGCCTGACCGACGCGATCGTGCTCGGGGTGCTGCACGATGGCGAACGGCTGCCGAGCGAGGCCGAACTGGCCCGTCAGCTCGGCGTTGCCACCGTTACCGCGCGTGAAGCCCTCGAGATTCTGCGCCGTAACAAGCTCGTGCACACCAAGCGCGGGCGCGATGGCGGCAGTTTTGTCACCTTCGCCGGCCGGGGCGTGAACGACCTGCAGGACGAACGCCTGTTGGCCTGGTCCCGGGTGCAGGTGCGCGATCTGGGCGTTCATTATTCCGCGATCGCCGGCCTGGCCGCCGAACTTGCCGCCGACCGGGCCAGTGCGGCGGACATGGATAACCTCGAGCGCATCCTCGACCGCACCGACGCCGCCACAGCGGCTGCCGCGCGCCGCGGACAGGGCACCTTTCGTCTCGAAGTGGCCGCGCTCAGCCAGTCTGCCCGACTCGTGCGCGAAGAGTTGCGATTGCAGGCCGAATTCGGTTCCCTGCTGTGGCTCAGCCTGCGCGAACCGCTTCGACGGGAACGCTGCCGGGCGGTACAGCGCGAGACGGTCGCCGCGCTGGCCGCCGAGGACGGCGCCCGGGCTCGCCAACTCACCGTCACGCAGATCACCGAGTCCATCGAGTGGCTCATCGAAGCGAAATCACTTTTGGAACAGAAGGGCATGTCAACGATGACAGGCATCACGACGACAGCGAACATCATCGCGCCGCTACCCACGGGCGCGCACGCATGAGCCCGGAGACGATCACTCCCGATCAGAAGATACCCCCCACCAACGCCTGCGCCCTGTCCATTGCCGCTGTCTTCGACCCGGTCTTCACTCGTTTAGAACGCTGCGCAGATCTGGTGGAACGCTACGCCGCGCGTCCCAACAGCGTCGCCGACCGCGCCGAACTCGATTCCGTGGTGGAAACGGAGGTGCGCCGCCAGTTCGCCGACTCCACTGGCATGGTCATCGGGGCCGGTTTTGTGTCCGCGCCGCACTTTCTGGGCTGGCATCTGGCCTGGTGGCTGAGTGGGCAGAACCCGGCGTCGTCGGAGCTGCCGGCGACCGGCATCCGTCATCTGGAAACGGTCGAAGACCCCCGCGATGAGAGTTTTCGCGATTACACGGCTCTGGAATGGTGGCGGGTTCCCGTACAGACCGGGCGCCGGCACATTACCGGCCCCTACGTCGACTACTTGTGCACCGATGAGTACACGCTGACGCTCACCCTGCCGGTGTATCGAGACGGTACCGACCTGATCGGGGTCGTCGGAATCGACCTCTCGGTCGATGAGATCGAACGGGGCCTCGTGCCACGCCTGTGCGCCGGCGGTGTTCCAGTGACGATCATCAACGCCAGTGGTCGGGTGGTCGTCTCGACCGACACCCACCTCGCGACCGGCGCGCTGCTCCGCCTGCCCGGTTTGTCCGAGCGCCTGAGCGAGGTCGCGACATCCACGCCGGTCCTGCTGGTCAATGGGGCACACACGTTCCAGTGGTGCGGCCAGACCGGTCTCGCCGTCGTCGCCGGACTGTCTCCAACGGGCGACTAGCCGATCGTGGTACCGAAGACCAGCCCGAGCAGGTAGGTGACTGCGGCCGCGCCAAGACCGATAACAAGTTGCCGCACGGCGCGCTTCAGCGGTGGGCCTCCGGAGAGCAGGCCCACGACAGCACCGGTGGCGAGCAGCGCGACACCCACCAGAACGGTTGCAACGATGATGGCCGCATAGCCGCTCATACCGAACAGGTAGGGCAGCACCGGCAGCAGCGCGCCCGACGCGAAGAAGCAGAAGCTCGACAGTGCGGCGCCGGTTCCGGTGCCGATGGCCTCGTGCTCGTCGGGCTCCGGAGCCTGCTTGCTGACCGCGAAGATCGGTCCGGTCGCCGCGTAGGCGGTGGCCAGTACCCCGCGGGCGTAGGTCTCTGCCTCGGCTTCGGACATGCCGCGGGCCCGATAGACCAGGGTCAATTCGTTGGCGGCGAGGTCGAGGTGCGAGAGCACGCTCTTGGCCGGGGCAGCTGGCGTGGAGGCTTCGAGTAGTTCGCGCTGGGAGCGCACCGAGACGTATTCTCCGGCGCCCATGGAGAGCGCTCCGGCCAGCAGCCCGGCGATGCCGGTGAACAGAATCGTCGCGGCCGGCACCCCGGTCGCGCCGATCCCGAGTACGAGGGCGAGATTGCTCACGAGCCCGTCGTTGACACCGAACACGGCGGCCCGAAAGGTGCCGGACAAGCGTTTGCGGCCGCGCGCTGCGAGGCCGCGCACGACCTCTTCGTGCACGGTTTCGTCGGCGGCCATGGCGTTGGTCGCGTCGGCATCCCCGTCGTAGGGCGAGCGCCCCTCAGCCCGCTGGGCGAGGGCGAGCACGAACACCGAACCGAAGCGGCGGGCGAGCAGTCCAAGAAATCGGGTGCGCAGGGCGCCGCGTCTGGCTGCGCCGATGTCGCTGCCCAGCAGTTGGCGCCAGTGTTCTTCGTGACGGCCTTCGGCGTCGGCGAGGGCGAGCAAGATCTGGCGCTCTTCACCGGCACGACGATTCGCGAGATCGCGATACACCGCGGCTTCGGCCTGTTCGTCGGCCAGGTACTGCCGCCACCGACGGATGTCGCGCGTCGACGGGGCGCGCCCGTCGCGCTCCGGAGTGATCGCGTTCACGCCTCCGGCGCCGCTTCCAGAAAGCTTTGCGGAATACGGGCGGAGTCGTGCGGGCCGGATCCGTCGAGACCTAAAAACGGTTCCTCGAACCGAACGATCCAGAACTTCTGCCGCACCGCGGTCGGCGCGTAGAGCCCCGCCCCCTCCGACTCGCCCGCCGCCACGATCACGCCGATCGGGTCATCGATCAGCGACTGGGGAAAACGGGTGCGGTCGAGGTGCACGATCACCTGCACGCCCACCCCGAATGCTGCGCCCTGAGTTGTCACTGCGCTACTCGATCGTCGCGGCACGTTCGAGCACGAGTTCGCGCACGCGCGCAGCATCCGCTTGCCCGCGCATGGCTTTCATGACCGCGCCGATGACGGCTCCGGCGGCTTGCACCTTGCCGTCGCGAATCTTGGCGAGCACGTCGGGCTGGCCGAGCAGCGCGGCGTCAATGGCCGCGATGAGCGCGCCGTCGTCGGAGACCACGGCAAGGCCCCGGCTGTCGACGACTTCGGCGGGGGTGCCCTCGCCGGCTATGACGCCCTCGAGCACCTGGCGGGCCAGGCGGTCGGTGAGGGTTCCGGCCTCGACCAGTTCGATCAGCGCGGCGAGCTGCACCGGTGTCACGAGCGAGTCGGCGACAACGCCGGCCGCGTTGGCGAGCCGGGCGATTTCGCCGGTCCACCATTTGCGCGCGGCCTGGGCGGATGCCCCGGCGGCGACGGTCGCTTCGACGGCGTCGAGCAGGTCGGAATTCACGACGTCCTGGAACTCGAGGTTCACAAATCCCCACACCGCCTGCAGGCGTTTGCGGCGAGCCGCGGGCGCCTCGGGTAGGGTCAGGCGCAGCTCGTCGACCCATTCGCGCGACGGCGCCATGGGCAGCAGGTCGGGCTCAGGAAAGTAGCGGTAGTCGTCGGCGTCGCTCTTGGGTCGACCGGCACTGGTCATGCCGGTGTCTTCGTGCCAGTGCCGCGTCTCCTGCGTGATGGTGCCACCGGCGTGCAGCACGGCCGCCTGACGCTGGATCTCGTAGCGCACCGCACGCTCCACCGAGCGCAGGGAGTTCACGTTCTTGGTCTCGGTGCGGGTGCCGAGCACGTTCGACCCGCGCACACGCAGGGAGACGTTGGCGTCGCAGCGCACGTTGCCCTCTTCCATGCGGGCGTTGGAGACGCCGAGCGCCTTGGCGATCTCGCGAATGGCCGCGACGTAGGTCTTGCCGATCTCGGGGGCGTCGTGTTCGGCGCCCTCGATCATCTGGGTGACGATCTCGACCAACGGCACACCGCCGCGGTTGTAGTCGACGAGTGAGTAGTCGGCGCCCTGGATGCGTCCGGTGGCGCCACCCATGTGAGTGAGCTTTCCAGCGTCGTCTTCCATGTGGGCGCGTTCAATCTCAACGGTGACCAGACGGCCGCTTTCGAGTTCGATCGTGATCGAACCGTCGTGGCAGATCGGGTCGTCGTACTGGCTGGTCTGAAAGTTCTTCGCCGTGTCGGGGTAGAAGTAGTTCTTGCGGGCGAATCGCGAGTGTTCCGCGATTTCACAGCCCAAAGCCAGCCCCAAGCGGATGCTGGATTCGATCGCCTTCTTGTTCACCTGCGGCAGACCGCCGGGCAGACCAAGGCAGGTCGGGCAGGTGTTCGTGTTGGCGCCGGAGCCGAACTCGTTGGCGCAGCCGCAGAACATTTTGGTTTTGGTGTTGAGCTCGACGTGCACCTCGAAACCGAGCACCGGCTCGAACAGTTCGAGTGCTTCGTCGAAGTCCATCAATTCGGCCCTGGCCATCAGACGGCTCCCTCTTCGCTGGCAAACATTTCGGTCGGTGTCAGTGCTGGGGCCTGGCTGAGCATGGTGTGCCCCCACCTCGCTTCGAGCAGCTGCTCGATGGCGGCGCCGACGGTGTACAGGCGGGCATCCGCTTTGGCGGGGGCCATGATCTGCAGGCCGACCGGCAGTCCGTCTTCGGGCGCCAATCCGATCGGGATGCTCATGCCGGGCACTCCGGCGAGGTTCGCCGGAATGGTGGTCACGTCGTTGATGTACATGGCCATCGGGTCGGCGAGCTTCTCACCGAATTTGAACGCGGTGGTCGGTGCGCTCGGTGAGACGAGTACGTCGACCTGGCTGAACGCGGTGGCGAAGTCGCGCTGAATGAGTGTGCGCACCTTCTGGGCGCTGCCGTAGTAGGCGTCGTAGTAGCCGGCGCTCAGGGCGTACGTGCCGAGGATGATGCGGCGCTTGACCTCGGCGCCGAAACCGGCCTCGCGCGTGGCGCTCATCACGTGCTCGCTCGTGAGCGAGCCGCTCTCCGGGTTCACCCGGATGCCGAACCGCACCGAGTCGAAGCGCGCCAGGTTACTCGACGCTTCCGCTGGCAGAATCAGGTAGTAGGCCGCGACGGCGTACTCGAAGTTCGGGGCGGAGACCTCGGTGATCTCGGCGCCGGCGGCGACGAGCAGGGCGAGGGTCTCCGTGAAGCGTTGGGTGACGCCGGCCTGGAATCCGTCGCCGGAGAGTTCCTTGATGACGCCGACGCGCACGCCCTTGAGGGCGCCGTCGGTGAGCCCGGCCTGCGCGGCGGCGGCCATCGAGGGCCAGCTGTCGGTCAGCGACGTGGAGTCGAGCGGGTCGTGACCGCCGATGACGTCGTGCAGCAAAGCGGCGTCGTAGACCGTGCGAGAGACCGGGCCGACCTGATCGAGGCTCGAGGCGAGGGCGATGGCACCGTAGCGGGAGACTCCGCCGTAGGTGGGCTTGACGCCGACCGATCCAGTGACGGCGGCGGGCTGGCGGATAGACCCGCCGGTATCACTGCCGAGGGCGAGCGGCGCCTGAAAGGAGGCGACGGCCGCGGCCGAGCCGCCGCCGGAGCCGCCGGGGATACGGCCGCGGTCCCAGGGGTTGCGGGTGACGCCGTAGGCGGAGTGCTCGGTCGACGAGCCCATGGCGAATTCGTCCATGTTGGTCTTGCCGAGCGGCACGAGGCCGGCCGAACGCAGGCGGGCAACGACGGTCGCGTCATACGGCGGAACCCAGCCTTCGAGAATTTTCGAACCGGCGGTGGTGGGCATGTCGTGGGTGGCGAGCACGTCTTTGATCGCGATCGGAACACCGGCGAGCGGGTTGAGCGTTTCGCCCGCAGCACGGCGGGCGTCGATCCGGGCGGCGGCCTGGAGGGCGGCGTCGCCGGCGACGTGCAGAAAAGCGTGCAGATCGGTGTCGACGGCCGTGATGTGGTCGAGGTGGGCGCGGGTCGCTTCGACCGCGCTGACCTCTTTGGCAACCAGCAGTTCGCTCAGGGCGGCGGCGGAGAGTTTGGTGAGATAGGTCATGGTCACTCCTCGTCCAAAATGGCGGGCACCCGGAATTTGTCGCCGGCGCGGTCGGGCGCGCCGGACAGTGCCTGCTCGACCGTCAGCGACGGAACGACGACGTCCTCACGGAAGACGTTGGTCAGCGGCATCGGGTGGCTCGTGGCCGGGGTGTCAGCGGTGGCTACCTCGGAGACTTTGGCGATCGAATCGACGATCTGGCCGAGGTCGTGGGTGAGATTGGTGATCTCGAGGGGGCTGAGGTCGATCCGGGCGAGGTATGCCAAATGGGCAACCTGCTCGGCCGTGATTTCAGACATGGTGCTCCGATACGCATTGGGGTGGACTGTTCAATCCTATTCGCCAGCCGCCGAGAACCAGATCCGCCTGACTGCCGCCCCCTTCGCACCCACCGCCTCAAGCCACGGTTGCAGTCAGTGTCCATTACCCAGCACAGGAGCCGGCAGCGGTGGGACCCTTTCGCCCTGGTCGAGGGAAACGTGGCGCCGCCGATAGTGAGAGTGGAGTCTTCCCGGATCATTCATTTACTGGGAAGTGACCTCAAGCCGGGCGAAACGGTGCTCATTCATGCGGCTGCCTCCTCGTTGGGGCTTCAGTGCGGACAGCTGGCAAGATACCTGGGCGCTGGGCTCGTTATTGCTTCCGTTCGAACGGACCGGGCCACCGACCCGCTCCGTACCGTAATCGACACCGCCGTAATGGGTGGCGACGGCGCCTCGCAACAAGCACCCGCTCGATATTCTGCGACGTCGTCTGCCCTTTATGAAGGGCACCTCTGGCCAGGTCGAGTTCGATCGTGATAAACCTGAACTATTCACATTTTCCGCACAGCCCGAGACTGTCCGGATATTCATCCTCAGTAAATCTCCGCAAGTGGATACGGATCTTCCGTCGTTCACTGTTATAAAATTCAGGGAGTGAAGAGAAATGAAGGCAGTCGTTTATAAGGGCCCCAACTCGGTCAGCGTTGAAGACGTTCCGGATGCCAAGATCGAACGTCCCACTGACGTTCTTGTACGCATTACCGCGACAAATATTTGCGGTTCAGATTTGCACATGTACGAGGGACGCACCGATTTCGAGGTGGGACGCACGTTTGGTCACGAGAACATGGGCGAGGTCATCGAGGTCGGTAACGGCGTCGACGCGGTTAAGGTCGGTGATCGGGTGGTGCTGCCGTTCAATATTTCCTGCGGGTTCTGCAAGAATTGTGAGCGCGGTTTTACCAGCTATTGCCTGACCACTCAACCGAACCCGGCCGCCGCGGGTGCCGCCTACGGCTTCGCTGGCATGGGTCCGTATCCCGGCGGACAGGCCCAAATGCTGCGGGTACCCTACGGCGACAACAATTGCCTGCGCTTGGGTGAAGACGCAATCGAAAAGCAAAACGACTACGTCATGCTTTCGGATATCTTTCCTACCGGCTACCACGCTACCGAGATGGCCGGCGTGCTCCCCGGAGACTCGGTGGTGATTTACGGTGCAGGTCCGGTCGGGCTCATGGCCGCCCTGTCGGCCACGATCAAGGGCGCGAGTACGGTCATGATCGTGGATCGACGGCCCGACAGGCTGCGCCTCGCCGAGCACATCGGTGTCATTCCGATTGATGATTCGAAGACGGACCCGGTTCAGTTCGTGCTGGACCAGACACAGGGTGTGGGCGCGGACCGGGGTTGTGAATGCGTGGGCTATCAGGCCCACGACCCCCAGGGCACCGAAGATCCCGCCGCGACTCTGAATCAGCTGATTCAGTCCGTACGCTTCACCGGGGGAATCGGCGTTGTCGGTGTCTTCCTGCCGGCAGATCCCGGCGGCTTCGACGAGAACGCCAAGCAGGGCAAGATTGCAATTGACTATGGTCTGCAGTGGCTCAAGGGCCAGAGCATGGGCAGCGGCCAGTGCCCAGTGAAAAAATACAATCGGCAATTGCGCGATTTGATTGCCGTGGGCAAGGCCAAGCCATCATGGATCGTTTCCCATGAGATCCCACTCAGCAAAGCCGCGGACGCCTACAAGAACTTCGACGACCGCACCAACGGTTGGACCAAGGTCATCCTCAAGCCCGAGTAGGCCAATGCCGCACGAATTCGCCGCGGCGCAATCACCGCCCGGACTCGACCGTTGAGGCGGCGAATTCGACGTTCTCGAGTAAGTCAATTTCCAGAAGCGCAACCGTCACGGGCACCGAGGGGTCAATTGCGTCGCGCTTGCCAGCGATGGCAGCGTAGGTTCTGTGCTGACTGCGTGGTGCACAAATGCTCCGTCGGACGACGTCCGCGGAGCATTCATCGTGGTGGTCGTTGACCGCGCTGACGCCGGATCATTCAGGTGTAACGGGTCAGAGGACGCACAGCCGATGGAGTTTCGCGGCACGTCAAGGAAGAGGTCAGTCCGGCGGCGGGGCGAAGGACTCGGGGGCGCTCGAAAGCCCGGCTGGCCCCTCAGCGAGCAGAAGGCGAAACTCGTCGGCGTCGAGAATGCGAATGCGAAGGGTTTCGGCCTTACCGAGCTTGGAGCCGGCGCCCGGCCCGGCGGCGACGAAGTCGGTGTTCTTCGACACGCTGGACGCGCTCTTGCCGCCGGCGGCGATGATCGCCTCCTGGGCACCCTCGCGGGTGAAGCCTTCGAGCGAGCCGGTGGCGACGACGGTGACCCCGGCCAGCACTCCCCCGGCGGCCTCGGCGGCGCCCGGTCCGGGGTGCCCCGGGGTGGCGAACTGCACTCCGGCCGCGGCCCACTGGGTCACGATATCGAGGTGCCAGTCCACCAGGAACCAGTCGAGCACCGCATCGGCGATGATGCCGCCGACACCGTCTACCTCGGCGAGTTGGCCGCGGGTGGCGCCACGAATGGCGTCGAGTGAGCCGAAGTGGTTGGCCAGGGCGCGGGCGGCGACCGGACCGACGTGACGGATGTTCAGGCTCACCAGTATTCGCCACAGCGGCTTGGTCTTGGCCTTATCGATCTCGACGAGCAGCTTGAGCGCACTCGAGGACGGCTGCGGGGCCGTCAGACCCTGCTTCTTTTCGGCGGCGGTTGGATTGCGCTGGAACGGCATCCGCTGCCGAACGGTGCCGTCGTCGTCTTCTTTCGGTAGCCCGGTGTCGGCGTCGCGCACGATCACCTGGATCGGCAGCAGGTCGCCAAGTTCGAGGTCGAACAGGCCGGCCTCGGTCGGCAATGGCGGATCGACCGGCACGGTCGGCTGGGTGAGCGCGGAGGCCGCGACCTCGCCGAGCACCTCGATGTCGAGGCCGCCGCGGCTGCCGATGTGTTCGACCCGGCCGCGCACCTGGGCGGGGCAGCTGCGCGCGTTCGGGCAGCGCAGGTCGATGTCGCCCTCCTTGGCTGCGCCCAGCGGGGTGCCGCATTCCGGGCAGTTGCGGGGCATGACGAATTCGCGTTCAGTGCCGTCGCGCATCTCAACGACCGGGCCGAGCACCTCGGGAATGACGTCGCCGGCCTTGCGCAGCACGATCGTGTCGCCGATCAGCACGCCCTTGGCCTTGACAACATCCTGATTGTGCAGGGTCGCCTGACGTACCTCGCTGCCGGCCACGAGCACCTTCTGCATGACGGCGAAGGGGGTGGCTCGGCCGGTGCGGCCAACGCTCACGACGATGTCGAGCAGTTTCGTGTTGACCTGCTCCGGCGGGTACTTGTAGGCGATGGCCCAGCGCGGCGCCCGGTTGGTGGCGCCGAGCTCGGCGTGCAGGGCGAGCTCGTCGATCTTGATCACGATGCCGTCGAGTTCGTGCACGACGCTGCCGCGATGTGCCCCGTAGTATTCGATGAACTCGGCCGCCTCGGCAACCGTGGTGACCACCCGAAAGTACGTACTGGTCGGCAGGCCCCAACCATCGAGCAGGCCGTACACCTCGGACTGGGTCTGCACGGGCGGGTTCTCCCAGGCGCCGATGCCGTGCACCAGCATGCGCAGCCGGCTCAGGCGGGCTGTCATGAGGCGCAGCTGGTCGGTGTTCTTTCCCGCGGCTTTCTGCCGCAGCGACCCGGCCGCCGCGTTGCGGGCATTCGCGAACACCCGTTCCCCCGCGGCGGACTGCGCCGCATTCAGCTCGTCGAACGCGGCCACGGGAAAGAACACCTCGCCGCGCACCTCCATGAGCGGTGGATGCCCGGTGCCGGCCAGGCGGGACGGGATGCCGGGGACAAGATCAATGTTCTCGGTGACGTCTTCGCCGACGACGCCGTCACCGCGGGTGGCGGCGGAGACGAGCACGCCGTTGGCGTACCGCAGGTTGATGGCGAGGCCGTCGATCTTGAGCTCGCACAGGTAGTGCACTGCACGGCCCGAGTTCTCGCCGGCCTTCCGAGCCCAGGTCTCGAATTCCCCGAGGGAGAAGACGTTGTCGAGGCTGAGCATGCGTTCGGCGTGCGTCACCGGGTCGAACAGGGTCGTTGCGGCGCGGCCGCCGACCGTCTGGGTGGGGCTGTCCTGGCTCTGCAGCTCGGGGTGCAGGCGTTCGAGTGCACCGAGGCGCTGCACGAGCAGGTCGTACTCGGCGTCGGAGATGACGACCGTGTCCCGATCGTAGTAGGCGTCCCGGGCGGCCAGCACGCGGGTGGTGATCTCGGCAGCTTCCGCGGCCGCCTCGCTCAGGCCCGCGGGGGTAGTGTCGGCGACGGACTCAGGCATTGACCGTGGCGGGGCTGGCCGACGCGGAGGGGATGAGGGAGGGTGCGGTCACGGGAACCGCGCTGACCGTGCGGTCGATGGTGCACTGGCCGAGCACGCGGGTACCGACATAGACGACGGCGGTCTGCCCGGGGGCGACGCCGGCGAGCGGCTCGTTCGGAATGATGCGCAGTTCGACGGTGCCGTCACGGCCTGTGACGGCCCTCGTCGACACAACCTGGGCTCGTGCTGGAACCGGGTCGGCGTGGGCGCGAATCTGTACGTGGCAGGCAAATTCCACCTCGGGGTGTTCCGGGGCGAGCCCGGCCCAGGTGTACGTGTTGCCGGCGATCTCCTTGATGGCGAGCGCCTCTTTCGGGCCGACAATGACCGTGTTCGTGATCGGGCGTACCTCGAGTACAAAGCGCGGCTTGCCGTCGGCGGCCGGGGTACCGATCGACAGGCCCTTGCGCTGGCCGACGGTGAACGCGACGGCGCCGTCGTGCTGGCCGAGCGTGTTGCCCTCCCGGTCGAGAATATCGCCGGTGACCGGGGCGACGCGTTCGCCGAGCCAGCCCTTGGTGTCGCCGTCGGGAATGAAACAAATGTCATAGGAGTCGGGCTTGTTCGCAACCGAGAAGCCACGTTCGGCCGCTTCGGCCCGAACCTCGGCCTTGGTCGGCGTGGCGCCGAGCGGAAACATGGAGTGGTTGATCTGGTCGGCGGTCAGTACGCCGAGCACGTAGGACTGGTCCTTGGCCCAGGCGGCCGCACGGTGCAGCTCCTTGTTGCCGTCGGCATCCGTCAGAATGCTTGCGTAGTGGCCGGTGCAGACGGCGTCAAAACCGAGGGCCATGGCCTTTTCGAGCAGAGCGGCGAACTTGATCTTCTCATTGCAGCGCATGCACGGGTTCGGGGTGCGGCCGGCGGCGTACTCGGCGATGAAGTCGTCGACGACGTCCAGCTTGAATCGTTCGGAGAAATCCCAGACATAGTACGGAATGCCCATGATATTGGCGGCCCGCTGGGCATCCATGGAATCTTCCACGGTGCAACAGCCGCGGCTACCGGTGCGCAGCGTTCCCGGCATTCGGCTCAGCGCCAGATGCACGCCGACCACCTCGTGCCCCGCTTCGACCGCACGCGCGGCTGCGACGGCGGAATCTACACCGCCACTCATTGCTGCTAAAACCTTCACCCGTTGAGTGTACGCGGAGTGCCGGATCGAGCCAACGCAGAGCCAACGCAGAGCCAACCGAGAGTCAGCGCGGTTCAGTGCCCGGGCACCCGATCGGCCATGCCGGCGGCGAGCGCCTGAGCGTGTGCGGCCGGCAACGCCTTGAGCAGAGCGTCGACGTCGGCGTCGGTGGAGGTATGACCGAGGGTGATGCGCAGAGCGCCGCGGGATTCGCTCTCGCTGCGGCCCATGGCCCGCAACACGTGCGAGGGTTCGGGCACCCCGGCCTGGCATGCCGAGCCGGTCGACACCGACACCCCGGCCGCGTCGAGCAGAAACAACAGCGAGTCGCCCTCGCAGCCGGGAAAGCTGAAGTGAGCGTTGCCGGGCAGCCGGCGCTCCGGGTCGCCGTTGAGCACCGCGGTCGGCGCGACCAGGGCGACACCGCTGATCACCCGGTCGCGAAGGGCAGCCAGGCGTGCGGCTTCAACGCCGCGTGCGGCCCCGCGCGGGTACGGTGCCAACTGCTGCGCCGTGACAGCGGATGCCGCCACCGCGAACGAGACCGCCGCCGCGACATCCTGGGTGCCGCTGCGCACCTTGCGCTGCTGACCGCCCCCGTGAATGAGCGGCTCGACGGTGGTCGCCCGTCCGAGCACGAGCGCGCCAATGCCAACGGGGCCGCCGACCTTGTGCGCTGAGACGCTCAGCGCCGACACCCCCGCGGCGGCAAGCGCACGAAAGTCGACCGGAATGTAGCCGTAGGCCGCGACGGCGTCGACGTGCACCGGAATGCCGTGGGCTGCGGCGAGCGCCGCGACAGCGGCGACGGGTTCGATGGTGCCGACCTCATTGTTGGCCATGAGCAGGCTGACCAGGGCAACATCGAGGGGGTCACGGGCAATGGCGGCCTCGAGCGCGCCGAGATTGATGCGGCCCTGGACATCGAGCGGAATCCACTCGACGATCGCTTTCTCGTGGTGCACCAGCCACTCGACCGTGTCGAGGGTCGCGTGGTGTTCCCCGCCGGGCACCAGAATGCGCCGGCGCGGGGCGCGTGCCCAATACACACCCTTGATGCCGAGGTTGATCGCCTCGGTGCCGCTGCCGGTGAAGACCACCTCGATCGGATCGCAGGCGAGGCTCTCGGATACGATTTCGCGCGACTCTTCGAGCATCCGTTTCGCATTTTGGCCCTGGCTGTGCACCGATGCGGGGTTACCGACAACGCCCATCGCCTCGGCGTAGGAACGGATCGCGGTGGGAAGCATGGGCGTGGTCGCCGCATGGTCCAAATAGACAACCATCCGACTATTTTAGCCGGGCTTCGAATGCCGGTGGTCGTCACGCTCCCTGACACTCATTACTCTTGAACCCATGAGTCCCACCGACCCCCTGCGCAATCTCGGTGTGCGACTAACCAGCGCCGGCGGTGAGCTACGCGTCTGGGCCGAACACGCCGACGCCATGGACCTGTGCCTGTTCGATCAAACAGACCCGAACTGGATCATCAAGAGCGTGCCGATGACAAAGGATGTGCACGGCGTGTGGTCCGGCAAGTCGCGCACACTGTCTCCGGGGCGCCGCTACGGCATCCGCGTTTCTGGGCGGGCGAGCCCGAAGAACTCCTTTCACCCGGAGAAAACCCTCATCGAGCCGTATTCTCGTGGTCTGGTTCGGGTCGGGGCCGGTTTGTGGCAGTCGTCGGTCGTCGATGACTACTTCGACTGGAACGGCGCGACGAAACCGGGTATTGCCCTCGATCACACCGTCGTGTACGAGGCGCACGTGCGCGGCATCAGCCGGCTCAACCCGCTCGTTCCGGCTGCCCTGCGCGGAACCTACGCCGGTCTCGCACACGAATCGACCATCGCCTATCTGAAAGACCTCGGCGTGACCGCGGTCGAATTGTTGCCGGTGCAGGCGTTCGTGTCGGAGCAGCGCCTGATCAAACAGGGCCTGATCAACTACTGGGGTTACAACACTCTCAACTTCTTTTCGCCGCACGCCGACTACGCCACCCAGGCGGCCCAGTCCGCCGGGCCGGAAGCCGTGCTGCGCGAGTTCAAGGGCATGGTCAAGCTGCTGCACGAGGCGGGCCTCGAGGTCATCCTCGACGTCGTGTACAACCACACCGCCGAGGAGGGTCGCAACGGCCCGGTCACCAGCTTGCGCGGCATCGACAACGCCGCCTATTACCGACAGGACGAGTCCGGCGCGTACATCGACGTGACTGGCTGTGGCAACACGGTCGACTTCAGCCACGACGTGCCCCGGCGACTCGTGCTCGATTCGTTGCGCTACTGGGCAAACGACCTGCAGATCGACGGGTTTCGATTCGATCTCGCCACGACGCTCGGCCGGGACGCCGGCGTGGTCTACGACCCGGAGCATCCGCTGCTCACCGAGATTCGCGACGACACGGAACTCGCCGGCGTGAAGCTCATCGCGGAACCGTGGGATGTCGGCCAGGGTGGCTGGCAGACCGGCAACTTTCCGCCCGGATGGACCGAGTGGAACGATCGGTACCGCGACCGCATGCGGGACTTCTGGCTCTCCGACATGAAGAGCCTGCGCCTGACCGGCTCGGCCGGCAGCGGCATCGGACGGTTCGCAACCCGTGTCGCGGGTTCGTCGAACACCTTCTCTCAGCAGCGCGGCCCGCTCGCCTCGCTCAACTTCATCACCGCGCACGATGGGTTCACCCTCGCCGACCTGACCGCCTACGACACGAAGCACAATCTGGGCAACGGCGAGTCGAACCGCGACGGCACCGACAACAACAACTCCTACAATCACGGCGTTGAGGGCCCCACCCGCGACGTGGCCATTCTGGCCACGCGGCGCAAGGCCATGCGCAACCTGCTCGGCACACTGCTGCTGTCGGCCGGTATTCCCATGCTGACCGCCGGCGACGAGTTCGGGCGAAGCCAGCGCGGCAACAACAACGCCTACTGCCAGGACAGCGAGCTGAACTGGCTCAACTGGGACTTCGACGACTGGCAGCAGGACCTGCATCGGGTCACCCGCCGACTGTTGCAGTTGCGCCGGGAAAACCCGGCGTTGCGGCCGGTGCACTTCGGTCGATTCGGCGAGACGACGCCGAGCGCCAGCCAGCTGGACTGGTACAACACCGCCGGTGAGGCGCTCACTGGCGAGGCCTGGTATTCGCCGACCGAGCGCACCCTGCAGTACGTGGCGGCGTCCACCCCCGAGCACGAAGCCTTCAACCGCATCCTGCTCGTGGTGAACGCACGGGAGCAGGACGAAACGGTCACCCTGCCCGCGCACGAGGGAGTGAATGCCTACACGTTGCTCTGGGATTCCGGTCACGACGACGTGCGCGATTCGGTCATCGAGCACGCGCCCGGGGCTCCCCTGTTCGTGTCCGGCGCCTCGATGAAGCTTATGCGCGCGCAGGGCCCCTTCGTGCCGCGCCGCACGTCACGCACGTAGGCCCGGCCGGCGCTTTCGAAACCGACGGGCGCCGTCCGTGCTAGTTCGCGACGGCGACCAGCCCCATTTCGGCCGGGCTGATCAGCAGGTCATTCCGCGGAACGACGCGCACGGTGTAGCCAAAGGCTCCGGCCCGGTCGAGTTCGACCGTGCCAGTGAACAGGGTGGCCCCGCCGGTTGGGGCTTCTTTTGGCGGTGCCGGTTCGAGCGCCTGAATGGCCACATCACGCAGTTCGTCGGTGCCGAGGCTCTTACCGTAGACGACCTCAACGGTCACGTCCGCGGCGGAGAGTCCGCCCAGCTGTACGTGCGCGCGCAGGTGCAGGTCGTCGCCCACTTCGGGCACCGATGACACCCCGCCCGATTCGACGTGGGTCACCGCGACCTGCGGCCAGGCCGAGACGATTTTGCCCTTCCACGCGGCCAGTTCGCGGGCCGCGCGGTAGTTGTTCGCCGACATCAGCGCGTCATAGTGCCCGGCCGGGCGGTACAGTCGCTGCACGTACTCGCGCACCATGCGGTCAGCGGACAATTGCGGCGACAGGGTGGCCAGGGTGTGCCGGATGTTGGACACCCAACGTTCGGGGACGTCATCGCCGTTGCGTTCGTAGAACGTCGGTGCTACCTGGTGTTCGATCAGGTCGTAGAGCGCCTCGGCTTCGAGCCGATCGCGTTCGGCAGAGTCACCGGCCGAATCGGCCGACGGAATCGCCCAGCCGTTCTTGCCGTCGTAGTATTCCGGCCACCAGCCGTCGAGGATGGACAGGTTGAGCACGCCGTTGAGTGCCGCTTTCATACCGCTCGTACCGCAGGCCTCAAGCGGGCGGAGCGGATTGTTGAGCCAGACATCCGTTCCCGGATACATCAGCTGGGCCATCGCAATGTTGTAGTCGGGCAGAAAAGCGATGCGGGTGCGCAGGACAGGATCAGCGGCGAACTGCACAATCTTCTGGATCAGCCGTTTTCCCTCTTCGTCAGCGGGGTGTGACTTGCCGGCGATAACGATCTGAATCGGATGCTCCGGGTGCAGCAGGAGAGCACGCAAACGTTCCGGGTCGTGCAGCATCAGGGTCAGGCGCTTGTAAGTGGGAACGCGGCGGGCGAACCCGATGGTCAGCACGTTCGGGTCGAACACCCGCCCGATCCAGGCGGGGGGCATGCCGCCCGGGTTTTGGTCGCGCCAGGCGTTGAGCAGACGGCGACGGGCATCCTCGACGAATTGCAGGCGCATCTGCCCGCGCACCGACCAGAGATCCTGGTCGGAGACATCGTTGGAGGCCCAGTTGGCCGTCGACGTGTCACTCGTGCCGAGCCTGCTGTGGGCGAGGCTCTTCAGCGCGGGGTCAGTCCAGCTCTGGGCGTGTACACCGTTCGTGATCGACGTGATCGGCACATCCGCTGAATCAAAACCCGGCCACAGGCCGTTGAACATGCGGCGACTGACCTCGCCGTGCAGGGTCGAGACGCCGTTGGCATGCTGGCCGAGGCGCAACCCCATGATGGCCATGTTGAACACGTCGGAGGAGCCGCCGGCGTAACTTTCCGCGCCGAGCGCGAGCAGGTCCTCCACGTCGACGCCGGGCAGCAGATCGGTGCCGAAGTACCGACGCACGAGCGACCGCTCGAAGCGATCGATGCCGGCGGCGACCGGGGTGTGCGTGGTGAAGACGGTTCCGGCGCGGGCCACCTGCAGGGCTTCCTGAAAACTCAGACCCTCGCCGATCAGGCTGGAGATGCGCTCGAGGCCGAGGAAGCCGGCGTGGCCCTCGTTGGTGTGGAACACCTCGGGTTCGGGCAGTCCGTGCAGCGAGCTCCACAGTCTCACGGCGCGGGCGCCGCCGATGCCCAGCAGCAGTTCCTGCAGCAGTCGGTGTTCGCCGCCGCCGCCGTAGAGGCGGTCGGTGACCAGCCGCAGGTCGTCGGCGTTTTCGGGAATGTCGGCGTCGAGCAGGAGCAGGCGCACCCGGCCCACCTTGGCCTGCCAAACCCGGGCATGCAGGGTGCGGTCATCGGGCAGCGCGAGGGAGACCTGAACTGCCGAACCGTCGGCCCGGCGCAGCACGGCGAGGGGCAGTCCGTCGGGGTCGAGCAGCGGGTAGCTTTCCATCTGCCAGCCGTCGGGCGAGATGGCCTGGCTGAAGTAGCCGGCGCGGTAGAACAACCCGACGCCGACGAGCGGCAGCCCGAGGTCGGAGGCGCTCTTGAGGTGGTCCCCGGCCAGAATGCCCAGGCCGCCGGAGTACTGCGGCAGGGCGGCGGCGATGCCGAATTCCGGTGAGAAGTACGCGATCGCGGCGGGTTTCTCGCCCTCCAGCCCCTGGTACCAGCGTGGCTGGTCAAGGTAGTCGCGCAGACCGTCGCGCGTGCTGTTCACCTCGGCAACATAGTCGTGGTCCTGCGCGAGCTCGTCGAGGCGACGCGAGTCAACGGCACCGAGCAGGGCGACCGGGTCGGTGCCGATCTCGCGCCACAGCTCGGGGGCGATGCGCTCGAATAGTTGTCTGGTCGGCTCATGCCACGACCAGCGGAGATTGCCAGCAAGCTCCTCGAGTGCCGCAAGCGGCTCGGGGAGAACGGCACGGACGGTAAATTTGCGGATGGCCTTCACGAAGTCCACCTTAGGGGTGTCACGTGTCCAACGCGTAACAACGGAATTTCACGTCGTGTGGGCGAGCCGCGCAGCAGACGGGCGCCATTGCCATGCTTTCACGCTACGGTCGTGGTGTGGCAAAGACAGCAGCTAAGAAGACGACCGTGCCGACAGCGCCGAGCAGCGCCGGGGCGGGCGTGTCCACGGGCGCCCCGGCGAGCAGAAGCGCCGCCGCATCCGTTGGTCGTATCCCCGTTTTCGATCTCTCTCCCCAACTGAGGGACAATCTTTGGCCGGCTCGAGCCTTCGTCGGCGAGGTCATCCCGTTCGGTGCGACCGCTTTTCGCGAGGGACACGATCTCATCGGCGTCGACCTGCAGCTCACCGCGCCGGACGGCAGCACATCGCGGCATCCGATGGTTCTGCAGGCCGACGGCACCGATCGGTACGGCACCGAGGCGCAGCTCGGCGCCCTGGGCACCTGGCAGTTTCGGGTACGCGCCTACGCCGACGATTTCGCCACCTGGGAACACAACGCCCTGATCAAGATTCCGGCCGGAATCGACGTGGAACTCATGTTCACCATCGGCGGTGCGCTTCTCGCCCACGCCGGAATTGACAAGGCGCGCCCACTCGCCGCTCGCCGCCTGTTTCAGGCCGCCGCGACGACGCTCGCCGACGCCGGCAAGCCAACAGCCGAGCGTTTACTGGCCGTTGGGGACGCCGCGCTGCGGCAGGCCATCGCGGCCCGCCCACTCGCCGGGCTGGAATCGCTCTCGGCCGAACGCACCATCATCGTCGAACGCACCCGGGCCGGGGTCGGCTCGTGGTACGAGTTCTTTCCGCGCTCGGAGGGCGCCGTGCGGCGCGCCGACGGCAGCTGGCAGAGCGGGACCTTCCGCACCGCGGCGAAACGTCTGCCCGCCGTGGCGGCCATGGGCTTCGACGTGCTCTATCTGCCGCCGATCCACCCGATCGGGCACGCCTTCCGCAAGGGCCCGAACAATTCGCTCGAGGTCGCCCCGGGTGACCCGGGTTCGCCGTGGGCGATTGGCTCGAAACACGGCGGTCACGACGCGATCCACCCCGACCTCGGCACGGTGACCGACTTCACGTTCTTTCTGAAAAAGGCCGCCTCTCTCGGCATTGAGATCGCCCTCGACTTCGCGCTGCAGGCTTCCCCCGACCATCCCTGGGTTCACGAGCACCCGGAATGGTTCACGACCCTGCCCGACGGCACCATCGCCTACGCCGAAAACCCGCCGAAAAAATACCAGGACATCTACCCGATCAACTTCGACAACGATCCTGTCGGCATTCGGCTGGAAGCGCTGCGTCTACTGCGCTACTGGATCAGCCTCGGCGTGCGCATCTTTCGGGTGGACAACCCGCACACCAAGCCACTCGACTTCTGGGAATGGCTCATCGCGGAGGTCAACCAGGCCGACCCCGACGTGGTCTTTCTCGCCGAAGCCTTCACCCGCCCGGCTGTGATGCAGGCGCTCGGCCAGGTCGGCTTTCAGCAGTCGTACACGTACTTCACCTGGCGTAACACGAAGACCGAGCTCGAGGAGTTCTTCGACGGTCTCGCCACCGACACGGCTGACTTTCTGCGCCCGAACCTGTTCGTGAACACCCCCGACATTCTCACCGAATACCTGCAATTCGGCGGCCCGGCGGCGTTCAAGATTCGGGCGGCGCTTGCTGCTACGGCGGCGCCGAGCTGGGGTGTCTACGCCGGTTTCGACCTGTTTGAGAACGTCGCCCGGCCGGGTGCCGAAGAGAGCATCGACAACGAGAAGTACGAGTACCGGCCGCGCGACTGGAGCAAGGCCGAAGAGCTGGGCAAGTCGCTCGCGCCGTACCTCACGCTGCTGAACCGCATTCGGGCCGAGCATCCGGCGCTGGGGCAACTGCGCAACCTCGACATCCACTCCAGTGACGACGATTCAATTCTCGTTTACAGCAAGTACCTCGACGCGGCGTTCACCGGCACGGGCCAAGCGGATGCCCTCATCATCGTTGCCAACGTCGACCCGCACTCGGTGCGCCAAACGGTTGTGCACCTCGATGTGACCCGGTTCGGCATTGTTGGCGGCGACAGCTTCGACGTGCACGACCTCGTGTCAGGCGCAACCTATACCTGGTCGGCCGATAACTTCGTGCGCCTTGACGCGTTCACCGAGCCGGTGCATATTCTGCACGTCACGCCCCACGATCCGGGCCAGGGCCGCGCATGAGTGGCGGCGAAGAGAAACACAAGAAAAAGAACTCGAGCAAGCCCACGAACAAGAAGGGTCAGGGAAAGAACATCGACGATCAGAAGGCTCAGTCCCCGAACAGACAGTCCCCCAAGACACAGTCCCCCAAGACACAGTCCGCCAAGACGAAGAAGCACGTGGCCGCCGCCGAGCCGGCCGCGATTGGCGACCACGTTCTGGCAGCCGTCGCCGCCGGCAGCCACTTCAACCCCCATGAGGTTCTCGGCCAGCACCTTGCCCACAAGGCCGGCGTTTCCGACCCGCTCGTCATCATCCGTGCGTTGCGACCGCTGGCCACCGAGGTGTTCGCTATTCTCGCCAGTGGCGCGCACGTCGAGCTCTCCCACCTCGCATACGGCATCTGGCAGGGCGAAAGCACCCTCGGCCTCTGCGATTACACGATCGAGGCGCGCTACCAGAACGCACCGGCCTGGATCTGTGATGACCCGTACCGGTTCGTCCCCACGCTCGGCGAACTGGACCTGCACCTGCTCGGCGAAGGACGCCACGAGCGGCTGTGGGACGTGCTGGGGGCGCACCACCGCCAGCACCAGGGTGTCACGGCGGCCTCGACCGGCACCTCCTTCGCGGTCTGGGCGCCGCACGCCCGTGCTGCCCGCGTGATCGGGGACTTCAACGGCTGGAACGGCGTCACCCACGCCATGCGAAACATGGGCAGCACCGGCGTCTGGGAGCTGTTCATTCCGGGCCTCGATCCCGGCACCAACTACAAGTTCCAGCTGCTCACGCAGTCCGGTGTCTGGGTGGAGAAGGCCGACCCACTCGCCCGGCTCGCTGAAGTACCGCCGCAGACCGCGTCGGTCGTCACCGAATCGCACTACGAGTGGGCGGATGCCGCGTGGCTGGCGAATCGCCGGGCCAACGATCCGCACAACCAGGCCATGAGCGTGTACGAGATGCACGTCGGGTCCTGGCGCCCCGGCCTCGGCTACCGTGACCTCGCCGAGGAGCTGGTCGGGTATCTGCAGGAGCTCAGCTTCACCCACGTGGAATTCATGCCCCTCGCAGAGCATCCGTTTGGCGGTTCCTGGGGCTACCAGGTGAGCGGATACTACGCCCCGACGAGCCGGTTCGGCTCCCCCGACGACCTGCGCTACCTAATTGACCGGCTGCACCAGGCCGGCATCGGCGTGATCATGGACTGGGTGCCCGGCCACTTTCCCAAGGACGACTTCGCTCTGGCCCGTTTCGACGGTCAGGCGCTCTACGAGCACCCCGACCCGCGTCGCGGCGAACAGATGGACTGGGGCACGTACATCTTCAACTTCGGTCAGATGCAGGTGCGCAACTTCCTCGTTGCGAATGCGCTGTACTGGCTCGAAGAATTTCACATCGATGCGCTGCGCGTCGACGCCGTCGCCTCCATGCTCTACCTCGACTACTCGCGCGAAGACGGCCAGTGGGAGCCAAACCAGTACGGCGGCAACGAGAACCTCGAGGCGATCAGCCTGCTGCAGGAGATCACCGCGACCGCGTACAAGCGCAATCCGGGCACGATCATGATCGCCGAGGAATCCACGAACTGGGGTGGGGTGACGGCGCCGACCAGCGGCGGCGGGCTCGGCTTCGGCTTCAAGTGGAACATGGGCTGGATGCACGACTCGCTCGAGTACATGCAGGTCGACCCCATGTACCGGTCATACCACCACAACGACATCACGTTCTCGTTCATCTACGCCTTCAGCGAGAACTTTCTTCTGCCGATCAGCCACGACGAGGTCGTGCACGGCAAGGGTGCGCTGGTGTCGAAAATGCCCGGCGATTCCTGGCAGCAGCTGGCCAACGTGCGCGCCTATCTCGCCTTCATGTGGGCCCACCCGGGCAAGCAACTTTTGTTCATGGGTAGCGAGTTCGGCCAGCGCTCGGAGTGGAGCGAGGAGCGCGGACTGGACTGGTGGATGCTCGACCAGCCGGCGCACCGCGGGCTGTTCAACCTGGTCGGCCAGCTGAACCGGGTCTATCGGGACAACGCGAGCCTGTGGAGCCGCGACAACGACCCGGGCGGCTTCGAACTGCTCGATGGCGGTGCCGTGAGCCAGAACGTCGTGTCCTTCTTGCGCTGGGATAACCACGGTGTTCCGGTCGCGTGCTTCTTCAACTTCGCCGGTCAGCCGCACACCGACTACCGGGTCGGCCTGCCGTTCGCCGGGCACTGGGACGAGATCCTCAACACGGATGCCACTGATTTCGGCGGGTCCGGCGTGGGAAACCTGGGCGCGGTCGAAGCATTCAACGAGCCGTGGGCCGGGCGACCAGCATCCGCCACCCTGACCCTGCCACCGCTGGCCGGACTCTGGTTGCGCCTGCGCGGCTAAAGACTGTTACCCCAACAGCGCACACGTGCCCGTTGACCTCAGTCATACGGGCGCGTGTGCGTTCTCGCGAGATCGGGAAACTAGTAGAGCAGGGCGGCCAGGCGCGAGCGAGTCGGGGCCACGCGGGGGTCGTCGGTGCCGATGACCTCGAACAGTTCAAGGATGCGCTCCCGGATCGTGTTGCGCCCTGCGGCGGGCTGTGCCGGAAAGAGACTCAATATGCGATCGAAGGCGTCTTCGATGTGGCCACCGGAGAGGTCCAGGTCGGCGACCAGGAGCTGCGCGTCGAGGTCGTCGGGAGCGGATGCCGCCCCGTTTCGAATCTGGTCGATGGTCTTGCCCTGCAACCGCGCGAGCAGGCTGACCTGGGCCAGACCGGCTACGGCCATCGTGTCGTTCGGGTTCTGGGCCAGCGCCGTGCGGTATTCACTCTGCGCGGTGTCGTAGTCGCCGGCTTCGATCGCCGTATAGGCCGCCAGGTGGTGAGGCGGCAGGGGTTCGTCGACCACGGCGGCCGGCTCGGCGTCGGCGTCGGAGTTGGATGCCTCGGCTGTACCGGTCACACCCTGCTGCGCGGCGAGCTCGAGCACGCGACCAAGCACCTCGATGATCTGCTCCTCGGCGAGCGGGCCGTTGAAGAGCTGCACCGGCTGACCGCTGATGACGGCGGCAACCGTGGGTACCGACTGGGCCTGGAACGCCTGCGCGAGCTGCGGGTTCGGGTCGATCTCGACGCGCGCCAGCACGAACCGACCGCCGAAGCCGGTGATTAGCTTCTCCAACGCTGCCATGAGTTGCGTGGAGGGATCGCTCCAGGATGCCCACAGTGCGACGATCACCGGAACCCGGGAGGACAGTTCGAGCAGCTCTCCGAAGTTGGCATCCGTGCCGTCCAGTACGACGCTCGGAACCGTGACGGCACCGGTCGGCGCAGCAGCTCCACCCACGGGGGCACCGGTCACGGGTGGACCGTTAGTGGCGACCGATGCTGCGCCGGACGGGGCCCGGTTCACGAGCGAGGAGAGATCGACTGCTCCGCGCAGGTTCGATCCGTAAGGGGGCATATTTGTCATGGAAGTTCCGCCGATGTGATGAGGCCCTGGGCGAAGCCCAGGAGCACGATTTTGTCGCTTGAACCGGCCGTGGGCACGTAGAACAGCAGCTGGTCCCGGTAGGTGTTTTGAAAGCCCTTGGCCGTGGTCGTGATGCCGGAGAGCGCCTTGGTCGCGAGGGCATCGGCCGCCGGCCCCACGGTGGCCCCGGCATCGACGGGCTTGACCGTTTCAGTCTCCGTCATGCTGACGGCCACGATGCTGCCGGAGTCGTTGGTAGCCAGGGCGACGGCCTCGTCACTGCCAGCGGCGGCGGCGAAGTCGATCGAGGCGGTCGACGGCAGCGCGGCGATCTTGGCGGCATTGAGGTCAGCGACCTGGATGCGGAAGTTGTCCCCGTCGCTCTCGAACAGGCCGTACGACGGGCTGGCTTCGCCCTTCACCAAAATATCGGCGTAGGCGGCAGCCAACTGGTTTGGCGGCATCAACAGCAGCTTGTTGTCCGGGGCGATGGCGGGAGCGCCGACAATGGCCGGGGCCACCTTCGGTACGTGCGCCGACTGCTCCAGGGCGAACAGGTAGTCCACCAGATAGTTGGCGCGAGGCGATTCCTGCTTCAGGATGACCGCCATCGTCGGAATGCTGGGATCGTTTTCGTCCTGAATGACGGTCATGACCACCCGCGGCCAGGAGTTGGTCTGCTGCGGCAGCGTGAACGTGAGCGGGGCGCCCGGCAGAGCAGAGAGCGGGGCAACGGCAGGGTCGACGGCGCGAATCTTGTAGTTGGCCAGGCGTTGTTCCAGGGCCGGCCCGGTAAATCGCGTCGCGATGGTCTCGGTATTGAGGTTGGTATCGGCATCCGCGCTGATCGCGGAGATTTCGCTCATGATCGTTTCCAACTGGGAGACGGTCACAGCGGGCGGCGGCAGCTCGGCGGCCGCTTCGACGGAACCGGTGGACTGGGGCGTCGGCGTCGCAGTGGCAGCGCCGGTGCCGGTGCTGGTGCTGGTGTTGGTCGGGCTGAAATCGGGCCAGAGATCGGCCGAACAGCCGCTCAGCGCAAGGCCGGAGACCAGGATCATGGGCACAATGGCCACCCGGCGGTTGATTCCCCGCCGCGAGGCGGTGATCTGACTGGCCTTGATGGCTTTCGGACGCGGGGCCCGCGGCAACCGGGGCATGCGTGGACCGCGCGGAAGATTGCGGCGCGGCCGACGAGAGCGACGCAGGTGAAGCAGCGCCAGCAGGTACAGCACAAGGCCGGCCAACAGCAGCAATGCCCCGCCGGCGAGCAGCGGTCCGGCCCAGGGGGTCGAATTATCCGAAGCCCAGGAAAGACGGATGCTGGCGGGCGCCGGTGCGACCCCGTCCGAAGCGACGAGCACCGAAATACCCTCGGGCAGGGTCAACGTGGTCGTCACAGAGTCCGTGCCGCTATATTCGTCGAGCCACAGGTCTGACCCGGCCGGATTCACGATCGTGGCGGAGGCAGCATCCGGTGTGGCTGTCTCGCCCGACGCTGCGTCGGCGGTGACGGGAACGGCGGCCTCGGTGACCGTGGAGGTGAGTTGACCGGTTTTCTTGCTGAGGGCAACGGTGGCGTACGCGTCGTCTCCGATCCAGGCGGCCACGTCATCGGACCGCCCGTACGTGAGAAAAATGAGTCCGTCTCCGCGCACGTTGATCGTCTGGCTTCCCGATGATGCCGACAGAGCGCTCGGATCGATCACGGTGTATTTCGTGTCTCCGGTGACGGTCGAGCTCAGGGACGTGAAAGCGGGCTCGAGCAGGATCGTGCGCTGTGCGATGCCAAGAACGATCATCACGGCAGCCAGAACGAAGGCCACGATGGCAAGAACAAAACGCACGTATCACCCTTCAGCATTTTTGCTGGTTGGTACTGTTCAGTCACTTTGGCTGACTCGCGTGCCTGAAGGTCCTCAGACACGGACCTCCTACTTTACTGCGTTCTCCTGAAAGCAGCCTAATAATGCCCGAGACGCCAGCAGCCTACTGGCGCGTAGGAGGCGGGGTGCCAGCACACTAAAATCGAGGTGTTCCCCGTCATGCATGATCCATCGAGGGCCGGGGCCCATCTGTAAGGAGTAAACGTGTCTGACGACGAAGCTGATTTCACCCAAGTATTTCGCGGCTATGACAAGGATGAGGTCACCAAGGCCATCCAGTCGCTGCGACGCGAACTTATTCAGGCCAACACCCAAAACGCTGAGTCCGGCCGCGAAGTCAAACGGCTGAACGGCCGCATCGACGATCTCAACGCGGAAATCGAAGAGGTCGGGAGCCCCACATTCTCCGGTCTCGGCACCAAATTGGAGAACACACTTCGCGTCGCCGAGGAGCAGTCCACCCGCGTCATCGCCCAGGCCGATATCGACGCTGAGAAGCTGCGCGCCGCGACCAACGACGAGGTACAGCTGCTGCGCCAGAGTGCGGTCGAGCAAGCCGAACGCACCCTGTCCGATTCCACCGTCAAGGCGCGTCGGGTGCTCGATGACGTGCGCGTCGAGGCGGACGACGTGCGCGCCCGCGCCCAGGACGAGCAGGCCCAGATCACCGAGGACGCGATTCGCGACGCGTCGCTGATTCGCGGCGCGGTCGCCACCGAGGCCGCAGAAGCGCGAGCCACGGTCAAGCGCGAGGTCGCTGCCATCCGCTCGGAGGCCGATCGCGAAGCCGCTGAAGTACGCGTTGTCGCCCAGCGGGAGGCCACCGAGGCCCGCGAAATCGCGGCTGGACTGACCCGCGAGACCGAGCTCACCCGTGCCGAAGTGGCCTTGGAACTCGATCAGCAGCGCGCCGACCTGCAGCGCGAGACCGAGCAGTCTCGCGTCGATCTCGCCGCCGAGACCGAGCAGGCCCGCGTCGATCTGGCCCGGGAGACCGAGCAAGCGCGGCTGACCGGCGCCCACGAGGCTGACCAGGCACGCACCGTGCTCGCCGCCGAGGTCGAACAGGGTCGAATCGATCTGGCCCGCGAGATCGAACAGGCTCACGCGGTGACTGAGATCGAACGCGAGCAGGCGCGGACTGACCTCGCTCGCGAGCTCGATCGCAAGCGCACCGGCCTGGCCCGTGAGGTCGAGCAGGCCCGTGCCGCCCTCGCCTTTGCGAACGAGCAGGCTGGCGCCGACCTGGCACGCGAAAACCAGCAGGCCCGAATCGACGCCGAGGCCGAGGCCGAGCAGGCTCGAATCGACCTGCAGAACCAGCTCACCGCCACACGCAAGAAGGGCGAGCACGAGGCGAGCCGCTTGGTCCGGGAGATCGACCAGGCCCGAGCCGACTTCGACGTCGAGCTGAAGGCGCGCCGCGACGAAGCCGAACAGGAACATCTTTCACGCCACCAGGAAGCCGTGGCCCAGACGCAGAAATTCCAGGTGGATGCCGCCAAGCAGCTCACCGAGACGACGGCGCGCACCGCAGAACTGCGTACCCTCAACGAGCAGCTTGATGCCGGAGCCCGTGACGAGGCCAAGGCCAACAAGGACCTCGCCGAAGAGACGTCCGCGCGCATTCTCCGCGACGCCCACACCAGCGCCACCGCCCTCGTCACCGACGCCACGACACGCTCCCGCGCCCTCGTGGCAGACGCCGAAGACCGGTTGTCGCAGATTAGGATTGAACGCGACGCCGTGGCCGGTTACTTCGAAAGCCTGCGCAGCGTTTTGACCCAGGCAGAACGGGTCGCAGCCGAGTAATTCCCTACTCCTGGAGTCGACACGTGAAAATTCTTAATGCCTTCCGGTTTGGACTCGTCGGAACCCTGGGCGTTGGGCTGGGCTTACTGATCATCACCTCGGTGATCACCCTGCAGACGATCATCATCTATGTCGGGGCCGCGCTGTTTATTGCGCTCGGCCTCGACCCGGCCGTGTCCTGGCTGGAGAAGAAGAAATTTCCGCGGTGGGCGGCGATTCTCACCGTGGTCACGGCCGTACTCGGAGTGCTCACGGCGGTCATTTTTGCGATCGTTCCGATCATTGTCGACCAGGTGTCCAAACTGTCCAAGCTCATTCCGGAACTCGTGCGGGCGGTGAACACCTCCACCTTTCTGAGCGACCTCCAGAAGCAGTTCCCCGGCCTCGATATCGCGGAGCTCACCAAGACGATCACCGACTTTCTCGGCGGAAACCTCACCAATATCACGGCGACTGTCGTTCAGTCGGGGCTGGCCTTTGTCAACGGCCTGTTCGGTGGCCTCATCATTCTCATTCTCACGCTCTACTTCACGGCCTCCCTGAACAACATGAAGCGCGCCACCTACCAGCTGGTTCCCGCGTCCAAGCGTGAGCGCTTTACCAGTATCAGCGAGCAGATCACCACGGCGGTCGGTCGGTACATTGTGGGTCAAGCCGCGCTGGCATCGTGCAACGGTGTGCTGAGCTTTATCTTTCTGTCGATCATCGGGGCGCCGTTTCCGGCGTTGCTCGCGTTCATCGCCTTCCTGCTGTCGTTGATTCCGCTCGTCGGTACGATTTCGGGCTCGGTCATCATCGTGCTGACCTGCCTGATCCCTGAGATCGGCAGTTCACCGCAAACAGCCCTCGCTGCGGCGATCTACTATCTCATCTACATGCAGGTCGAGGCCTACGTGCTCAGCCCGAACATCATGAACCGCGCCGTGTCCGTGCCGGGCGCGGTCGTCGTGATCGCCGCCCTGGCCGGCGGCAACCTGCTGGGTATTCTCGGCGCCCTGATCGCTATCCCGGTGGCCGCCTCGGTCATCATGATCGTCAAACAGGTCGTCATCCCCCGCCAGAACGAGCTCTAGCCGTCGATTGAGCGTTGCACGTGCCGCGACTCACGCTCAGGAAGCGACGGGCAGCGGCGTCGCCCACTCGGTCGGCAGCGGCAACGCGCCCGGGTTGACGGTGGCGACGATCTCGGTGAGCACCCGGCGGCTGAGGTTTTCGCCAACCCACAGGTGTTTGCCGCCCTCGACCGCGACGAGTCGCAGGTCGGGCACACTCGCGAACCGTAGACGGGCAGCATCCGGTCGCAGGTAGTCGTCGAACTCGGGGATCACGGCCACCAGGGCGCGTTCATTGCCCGCCCACGCCGCCAGTTCGTCGTTGGACGTGCTGTGCAGCGGTGGTGACAGCAGGATGGCCCCGCGGATTGGATGCTCCAGACCGTACTTGAGGGCGAGCTCGGTGCCGAACGACCAACCGACCAACCACGGGTTGGGCAGATGGCGCTCGGCGACAAAGGCCATCGCCGCGGCGACATCGGCGCGTTCGGTCAGCCCATGGCCGAAATCACCGTCGCTCGTGCCGCGCGGCGACGATGTGCCTCGAGTGTTGAATCGCAGCACGGCCAGATCGGCCAGGGCGGGCAGGCGGTTGGCCGCCTTGCGCAGTATGTGCGAGTCCATGAAGCCCCCGGCGGTGGGTAGCGGATGCAACGTCACGAGCGTCGCGATCGGCGCACGACCGACCGGGGTGGCCAGTTCGCCCACCAGAGTGAGTCCGTCGCTGGTCTGCAATTCGATGTGCTCGGTGATGGCGGGCAGTTCGATGCCGCCACGGATCTCGATCGGCGGGGTCACTGGTGCTCCTTCGGTTGCGGGGGTGTGCTCGCGGAGGCAGCTGTCCCGGGTCACTTGATCTTCCAACAGTGGGTATGCCAGTGCCGCCGGTTCGACAGGTCGGCGGCGTCGCCCAGCACCCCGTCGCCGCGCCAGGTGACGATATGCGCTGTTCCCGGCACGATGTCGAGGGTACAACCGGGGCACAGATAGGTTTTGACCGCCTGCTTGGCGGGAACCGGCTGCACGTGCCACAGGCCGTCACGCCGTACCTCGCTGCGCCGCCACCCCGCGAGCAGGTGATTCAGATCGACGGTCTCGTCGCCGCCGCCCTGCTGCTGGGCTCTGCGGCCTCGGGGTCGATTGCTGCGCGCCATGGTTCCAGTCTAAAGTGCCGGTCGGTGGACCAACACCCGGCTGAGAGCCAGCGCGTACCTAGTACCAACCGGAAGCCTGGGACTTCGCCCACGCGCCGCACGGTGTGCCGTAGCGGCCGGTGATATAGCCGAGGCCCCATTCAATCTGGGTTCCGGCGTTCGTCGCCCAGTCCTCGCCCGCGGTCGCCATTTTGGAGCCGGGGAGGGCCTGCGGAATTCCGTAGGCTCCGCTCGAACCGTTCTGGGCGTTGACGCGCCAACCCGACTCTTTCTGCCAGAGCGAGACCAGGCAGTTGTATTGGTCTTCGCCCCAACCGCGAGCAGCCACGGCGTCGTAGGCGTAGGCCTGTGCCGAGCCCGGATCGGGCACGGCAGCCGACGGTGCGATGAAGCTCTGGGTCTTCTTCGGGGCAGGGATGACAACGGGAACCGGTTTGGGCTTGTCGGTGACGGCATAGCCGTCTCGGGTGATGGTGTTGGTGTAGCTGCCGGCCACAAGCACAGCCTGAGCCGGGCCGCCATCGGTCGTGCTGCCGGCGATTTGAAAGTACGGTGACGCCGTGGCGCCCGAGTAGGGATCAACCACGGTGACAAGCACGAAAGCGAAAGCGGCAGAGAAGCCAAACAAAAAGTGCGCCGGCTTCACCCGACGTCGGGTGCGACGAACAAGCGGCCGGGCTGTGGCCGGGACGGTGTCGATTGCTTTCAAATGCCTACCCATTAGTAATCGACCCTAGCCCACAAATTTGATACCAGCCGCGTAACAGTGATCAAATCAACGGACCGCGAGCATGACATCGACGACGCTATCCAGAACGAGGTCGACCTGCGCTTCGCGGTATCCTCCCCGTTCCGGGCGAAAGACGGCCGTTCGCACGTCGTCGACGGTGAGCTCCCGACCGTCTTGAAAATACCTGACCAATTTGTTCGCGAGGCGGTCGACATCCACTCGCCTATAGCCGACCGCTAGCACGCTCGTGCGTGTGAAACGGTGCCCGGGCGCGCGGCTGAGTCGAGCGACGAGCACGGCGGCCGTGCCTTCGGCCTCAATCATCCACGCCTGCTCTCCCCCGGCCCGGGTCGCCTGATCGCGTTCCCGGGCCGCAAAGGCGTCTTCGAGTCGTTCCAACGCCGCATCGACGAGCTCGGGAGAGTAGCCGTCCTTGTGCATCGAAAAGGCGGTATGACGGATGCCTTCAGCCGTCAACGTTAAACCGGTGCGGGTCGCTTCCCCCTCGTCCTTGTGCGCGACTGAGGCGTGGATGGCCTCGGTGCCGTCGGCTGCACGTGGCGGCGCCCCGAGCGTTTCAGCGTCGATCTCGTCACCGGCGGCAATCCCATCGACCGACTCGACGGCACCGGTATCGCCGTCGATCTCGTCGTGGCGTGCATCGGGGTGGTCGGGCTGGTCGTACGCGCGGCGGGCCGCTGCCAGGAACGCTTCGACCTGGGTGACGTTATAGCCGAGCGACTTCTTGCCCACTCGGGGAAATATGGTGCTCATAGCCTCATTGTCTCGTACGGGTTTCGTGGGGAAAGAATCGAGCGGGCTCACGCAAACACCAAATACAGCGCGTAAGCGGCAGCGGCCGAGGGCAGAATCGAGTCGATTCGGTCGAGAAATCCGCCATGTCCGGGCAGCCACGAGCTCATATCTTTGATGCCGAGGTCACGTTTGATGAGAGATTCGGCCAGATCACCGAAGGTGGCCGTGAGCAGAATGACCGATCCGAAGACCAATCCGAACCACCACTCCTGATCGAGCATGAAAATCGACAGCAAAACGCCGGCGATAATGCAGATCAGTCCAGCTCCGATGAAGCCCTCCCACGTTTTCTTCGGGCTGATCGACGGGGCCATCGGGTGCTTGCCGAAGTTGAGTCCGCTGACGTATGCACCGGTATCAGCCGAGATCACCAGGATCAGAAAAGCGAGGGTCCACCACTGTCCGTGTGCCTGAGCCACGAGCAGCACGGCAAAGCTCGCGAGAAAGACGACGTAAACCTGAATCAGAATGCCGCCGCCCACGTCACCGACGATGGAACGAACCGAGGCGCGATGCGACGGAATCACGAGCAGGGCCAGGCGCCACAGGCCGACCAATACGATGCCGCCGAGCATGACCAGCCATTGGCCGGTCGCCCCGCCGTAGAAGGCGGCCGGAACGATCGCGACCGCGGAGATGATCACGGGGATGCGTGGCACGTTGCGCCCAGCATGCCGCAGGGCTTGGGCGAGCTCGAAGGCGCAGAATCCAACAATCACGACCGCAAAGATCATGAAGAGCTCTTTGATGATGATGAGGCTGACCAGCATGGAGCCGCCGAGCACGAGCCCGATCAGAATGGCCAGAATGAGGTTGCGCCCGGTGCGCGCTTCGATGCGCTCGTTTGTTGCATCGAGTTGGGCGCGCGTGGCCTGCACCTGGCGCTCGAAATCCGCCTTGGTGGTCTGCACCTGACGTTCAAAGTCAGCGCGCGTGGTTTTTACCTGCGCCCGGAACTCGGCACGACTGACACCGCGACCGCGTTTGGGCGGCTGGTCGTTCCCCGGTTTCTCGGTCATCTGATCGTTCCCTAGATCTCGAGGAGTTCGGCTTCCTTGCGCTTGAAGGCGTCGTCAATGCCGTCCACGTGGCTCTTGGTGATCAGCTCGAGCTCTTTCTCGGCACGACCGACCTCGTCGTCGCCGACCTCGCTCTTGAGCGCGTCGAGCTCATCCTTGGCCTTGCGGCGAATGTTGCGCACCGAGATGCGGGCATCCTCTGCCTTGGCCTTGACGATCTTCACGAATTCCTTACGGCGTTCCGTGGTGAGTTCAGGGAGGGTGGCCCGAATAGTAGTGCCGTCGTTGCCGACGTTGGCGCCCAGATTCGGGGTGTCGCGGATGGCGATCTCAATGTCGCGCAGCGCTGCCTTGTCGTAGGGACCGATGAGCATCGTGCGCGCTTCTTGGTTTTGCAGCGACGCCAGCTGTTCCAGAGGGGTCAACGTGCCGTAGTAGCTCACCAGAATTTTCGCGAACATTTGCGGGTTGGCGCGGCCCGTACGCACGGTGCCAAAATCGTCTTTGGCGGCTTCGAGGGCCCGGTTCATGCGCGCAGTGGCGTCGGAAAGAACATCCGCGATCACGGTGACTCCTTAATTGGTGGTGAAATAATTCTAGTTGGAGACGCGAGTGCCTAGATCGGTGCCGAGAATGGCAGCGGTGACATTGCCGTCGGGGACCATGCCAAACACCTGCATGGGCATGTGGTTGTCCATGCACAGGCTGAACGCGGTGGAGTCGACCACTTTAAGGCCGCGCTGCAGGGCTTCCAGGTAGGTGATGTGGTGAATCTTCTGAGCATCGGGGTTGGTGCGGGGGTCGTCGGAATAGACGCCGTCCACGCCGTTCTTGGCGACGAGCACCACGTCGGCGTCGATTTCGAGGGCGCGCTGCGCAGCGACCGTATCGGTCGAGAAGTAGGGCAGTCCGGCTCCGGCACCGAAGATGACGACGCGGCCCTTCTCGAGGTGACGTTCAGCTCGCCGAGGAATGTACTGCTCAGCGACCTGGGTCATCGAGATGGCTGACTGCACTCGGGTCTCGGCACCAGCCTGTTCGAGAAAGTCCTGCAGGGCGAGGGCGTTCATGACGGTGCCGAGCATGCCCATATAGTCGGCACGCCCGCGGTCCATGCCGCGCTGGGAGAGCTCGGCGCCCCGAAAGAAGTTTCCGCCGCCGACGACGATGGCCACTTCGACCTGCTTGGCGCCCTCGGCGATCTCCCGAGCCAGCGAGCTGACGACATCCGGATTCACACCGACGGCGCCGCCGCCGAAGGCCTCGCCGGACAGTTTGAGAAGCACCCGGCGTTTCTTGACGACCGCGGCGGGGTTCAGCGGGGTGGTGTGGGTCATGGACGTACTGGCCGTGTCAGTCATGTCGTGCGGGGCCTTCCGAGATGGGGTGCTACCAAACTACCAAGTGCGCGAGTGCACCCCACCCGGGGCACACACACAAACGGAGGCCGGATCGCTTTCGCAATCCGACCTCCGTCATTTTTTGTTAGGCGCCGACCTTGAACCGGGCAAAGCCCGACACGGTCAGTTTTGCGTCGTCGAGAACCTTCGCGACGGACAATTTGTTGTCCTTGGCGTAGTCCTGTTCGAGCAGTGCGACCTGCTTGAGGTAGGCCTTGACTCGTCCCTCAACGATCTTGGGCAGTGCCGCTTCCGGCTTTCCCTCATTCTTCGAGATCTCGGTGACGATCTTGCGCTCAGTCTCCACGAGATCAGCAGGAACATCGCTCGCCGCCAGGTACTCGGGGTTCGCGAATGAAATGTGCTGGGCCACGCTGCGAGCGGTCTCCAGGTCGACTCCGGAGAAGCCGAGAACAACGCCGACCTGCGGGGGCAGGTCCTTGCTGGTCTTGTGCAGATAGATCGAGAACAACTCGCCGGTGACGGCGGCAACACGGCGAAGTTCGAACTTCTCACCGATAATGGCGGCTTCGCCGTCGATGAGCTCCGCGACGGTCTGGGTTCCGGCCGGAGCGGCCAGTCCGGCCAGAACGGTGGTCGCGCCGGCGGCGGCGATCGCGTCGAGAACCTTGTCGGCCAGGACGACGAACTTGTCACCCTTCGCGACGAAGTCGGTCTCGCAGGCGAGCTCGATCATGTACGCAGTTGTGCCTATTTCCTTGGCAGCGACCAGTCCCTCAGAAGTGGAACGGTCAGCGCGCTTGGCGTTGCCCTTGGCACCCTTGAGACGAAGGATCTCGATGGCCTTGTCCATGTCGCCGTCAGCTTCAACGAGGGCATTCTTGGTGTCGACCATTCCCGTGCCGAGGTTCTCGCGAAGAGCCTTGACGTTTTCAAGTGTGAAGTTTGCCATACCGGGTTCCTTACTTGGTCTCGTCGGCAACAACGGCCGCGTCATCGGTGTCAGTAGGGGAGACGGCAGCCAGGACGGCGGCAACGTCGGTGTCGGCGACAGCGTCGGCGATGGTGGGCTCTGCAACGACGGCCTCGTCGGCGACGACAGTAGCGTCGGCAATCTTTTCGGTCTCGGCAGAGGACTGCGCCGGGGTGGTCTCGGCGTCGGATGCCTGCAGCAGTTCAGCTTCCCACGCGGCGAGGGGCTCAACTTCGGCCTCCGGCTTGGCGTGGCGCTGGATGAGGCCTTCGGCTGCGGCGTCCGCGATGATGCGGGTCAGCAGGCCAACGGATCGGATGGCGTCGTCGTTGCCCGGGATCGGGTACTGCACGTCGTCGGGGTCGCAGTTGGTGTCGAGGATGGCGATAACGGGGATGCCGAGCTTGCGAGCCTCGTCAATGGCGAGGTGCTCCTTATTGGTGTCCACAACCCACAGGGCAGACGGGGTCTTCGTGAGGTTACGGATTCCGCCGAGGCTCTTGTGCAGCTTGACGAGCTCGCGCTTCTTGATGAGCATTTCTTTCTTCGTGAAACCACTCTTGGCGGTGTCGTCGAAGTCGAGCTCTTCGAGTTCTTTCATGCGCGCCAGACGCTTGGAAACGGTCTGGAAGTTGGTGAGGAGGCCACCGAGCCAGCGCTGGTTGACGTAAGGCTGCCCCACGCGCTGCGCCTGCTCGGAGATGGATTCCTGAGCCTGCTTCTTCGTGCCGACGAAGAGGATGGTGCCGCCGTGGGCAACCGTCTCCTTGACGAAGTCATAGGCCTTGTCGACGAACCCGAGCGACTGCTGCAGGTCGATGATGTAGATACCGGACCGCTCGGTGAAGATGAAACGCTTCATCTTCGGGTTCCAACGGCGGGTCTGGTGCCCGAAGTGCACGCCGCTGTCAAGCAGCTGGCGGATGGTTACGACGGCCATGTGCCGTGCTCCTGTTCTGGTGCGTGCTCGAAAGCCACACCAATCGGTTTGTGCAATGATCGGTCGATCATCGCTCCTGGTGCCCGGCACACGTCCGCCCTGCGTCACGAAGTTTCTCGTGAGGCGGGACCGATTGGACATGGCGGCCAAATGGGCACGCGTAGTCAGCGCACGAAGCGCTGCTTGGAATAGCGTATCACCGCCGAGGCTGCTGGTGCGACCGGCTCGATCTCCGGTTGGCCGTCCGGTATATCCTCCGGCAGCCTCCTCCTGCAGCCTCCTCCTGCAGCCTTCTCCTGCAGCCTCCTCCTCCTGCACTCTTTTCCTGCACTCTCCTCCACAGGCCCGGCACCGTGGATATGAACACGGATCCGCTCGATCCCCCGCCGAGGCCGAGGCCGGGCGGCAAGGTGGGGTCATGCAGAACCTACGCGCGCTGGCGGCATGCGCTCTCATTATTGTGATTGTGGTTCTTGGTGCGGGATCGGCGTCGGGTGCCGCGCCGGCCGGGCCACCGCCCGGTGCCGCCCCGACCAGAGCGGATGACTGGCGTTGGCCGCTGTCGGAACCGCACGTGATGATCCGGGCGTTCGTAGCGCCGGAGTCACGCTATGCGAGCGGTCATCGCGGGATCGACCTGGCGGCCCTCGCGAACGACGAAGTTTTTGCTCCGCACGACGGCGTGGTGTCGTTCGCGGGGCACGTTGTTGATCGACCCGTGCTGTCAATCATGCAGCCGGGTGATGTGATCACGACGGTGGAGCCCGTAGACGCCCTCGTCACGATGGGAGATCGGGTACGCGCGGGACAGGTGATCGGCACCGTGGCAAGCGGCGGTCATTGCCCGCCCGGGTGCCTGCACCTCGGGGTGCGCCTGCACGGGTGGTATGTGTCGCCGCTGCTCTTTCTCGGGAATCTACCCCGAGCGGTCTTGCTACCGGCTGTGCCGTGAAGATGGCTGTGCTCTGATGCCGGTGGCTCTGCTCTGCCCTGCTCTGCTCTGCTCTGCTCTGCTCTGCTCTGCTCTGCTCTGCTCGGAACTGTGCCACCCTTGGGCCGGGTCAGGCGCGGGGGTGGGCGAGCCCATAGCTGCCTTTGAGGCGTTCCGCCGATACGTGAGTGTAGATCTGGGTGGTACCGAGGCTGACGTGGCCCAGCAGTTCTTGCACCGCGCGCAGGTCGGCCCCGCCATCGATCAGGTGGGTGGCAGCCGTGTGCCGTAGGGCGTGCGGTCCGGCCGGACCGGTGCCGGGAATCGCGGCAAGCAGGGTCGCGACGAGGCGGTAGACCCCCCGCACGCCGAGGCGCTGGCCCTGGCGACCGAGGAACACCGCGGTGGTGTTTCCTGCTGGAGTGGTCGCCGCTGTCAAGTTTGGTGCTGTCAAGTTTGGTGCTGTGGCTCTCGACGGTGCCGCTTGACCCGCGAGTGTCTGCCGGGCCTGGCGCAGGTAGTCAACGACAGCACGCTGCGCCGGAACCCCGAAGGGAACCACGCGTTCCTTCGCGCCCTTGCCGGTAACCCGCACGGTCAACCGGTCAAGGTCGACGTCGGTGAGATCGAGGCCGACAAGCTCGGAGACGCGTAGCGCCGAGGCGTAGAGCAGTTCCACGATGGCTCGATCCCGCAGCGCGAGCGCCTCTCCCCCAGCGGCGCGGACCGCCAGCAGGTCGAGCAGGTCGGTCATTTGGGTGTGGGTGATGACGCGCGGCAGGGTGCGTCCCGGCTTCGGCGAGCGCAGGCGCGCCGCCGGGTCGGTGCTGTCATCGTGGCTGCGCGCGAGCCAGGCGGTGAGGCTGCGCGCCGACGCCGACCGGCGGGCCAGGGTGGCCCGGGCCAGGCCGGCCTGGGTGGCGACCCACAGCCATTCCCGCAGGAGTTCCAGGCTCAGATCAGCGGATGTTGTGGCGCCGCGGTCGGCAGCAAACCCGGCCAACTGGTGCAGGTCGGTGCGGTAGGCCCGCACGGTGTGCGCCGAGAAGCCGCGCTCGGCGTTGAGGTAACGCAGAAACTCGTCGATGTCATCGCTCAGGTGCACGGGTTCAGTTTCTCTCGCTCGTCGTCATTGTTGTCGCGAAAAGGCCTGCCGGCGGTCCTCGGGAGAGAGGGCGGCCAGCTGATCGACGTAGTCGGCTGGAAACTGCGCGACGGCCGCGAACGCCCCGATCGGCAGCTGCGAGTGGGTGATCTGGTCGGCGTAGACGTGCACGAGGTTGAGCGTCTGGCCGCCGTTCACCCCGGTGAGTTCACGGTCGGGAGCGCTCAGATCCATCGTGTAGCAGGTGGCCGCCGCGACTGACACCGGGATGCCGGCGAACAGGCCCTGAGTGGAATAGTGCAGGTGCCCGCCGAGAATGGCCCGCACATCACTGCCCGCCAGAACGGCGGCCAGTCGCGGCTGGTCTTGCAGCTCAAGCACGCTCATCAACGGCAACGGGGTGGGAATCGGTGGGTGGTGCAGGGCCAGAATCGACCCGTGGCGGGCGGGGTGTCTGAGCGCGTCGGTCAGCCAGTGCAGTTGATCGTCGGTAACTTCGCCGTGGTGATAGCCGGGAACGCTCGTGTCGAGGACGATGATGCGCAGGCCGTCGAGGTCGTGCACCCGGTCGACGGGCGCATCGAGCACACCCGACTGTTCTTCGCGGAGGAGCACGGTACGAAACGATTCACGTTGGTCATGGTTGCCCATTACCCAGATGATCCGCGCCTCCCACTGGGCAGCGGCAGCCTCCACAATGCCGCGAATGCGGCGGTAGGCATCCGCTTCGCCGCGATCGGTCACGTCACCGGTGAGAATGAGGGCATCAGGGCGGATGCCCGAGCGGTGCAGATGCTCGAGGGCGCGGTGCACGGTGTGATCGGTATCGACGGCGCCGTAGAGGGCCAGGCCATCCGCGAGAAAATGCGTGTCACTCAGATGAACGAGAATCTTCTCAGCGGGTACGTACTGGCCCAGCTGCACGGCTGCCATGGTTCACCTCTCGTCGGGTCTTCAGACTACGTGCCCCCACCGACAGCGCGCTCAGGACACAGCCCCCACCACTACAGCCGCCGTCGACGTGGCCGTTTCCGCCGCTGTCTGCACCGACGAAGCGAAAGACCGCGAGAATCTGATTCAGAACACCGGGAGCACCGACACCGTGTTGTCGCCGGAATTAACGATGCCGACCTTTCTGCCGTCCGGCGTGACGGCAAGACTCGACGGGGCACGCCCGACCGGGATGCGGCTGAGCACCCGGTTCGTTGCGGTGCTGACCGTCACGATGGTGTTGTCGTCTCGGGACAGAACGTAGAGTTTGGACCCATCGGGGCTCACCTCGAGGTCGCCCGGTGCATTGATGGCGATGCTGGCCCGCACCCGGTTCGTCGCGATATCAATGACCTCGACGGCATTGGACGGCCCCGTGAAAAGGTCTCGTCCAAGGCTCGCATAGACCGTCTTGCCGTCGGGCGACGGCGCCGACGCGACCGGCGGATGCGAGGTGGTGAACCGATTGGTCAGCAGCCGATTGGTCGCGGTGTCGACGATGAGGATGGAGTAGTCGTCGCCATTGCTGACGTACACCTTCGTCTGGTCGGCACTCGGCGTCAGTTCACTCACCGAGGCGAAGGCGAAGATCGGCTCAGCGAGCGAGCGGCTGGCGATCGTGACCACGGTAATCTCCGTCAGCGTCGGGGAGTTGCCGATGTACAGGGATTTGCCGTCGGGGGTGGCCACGAGGTCTCCGCACGTGCCGGTCTTGAAGGAGTACGCGACGGTGTTCGAGGCGATGTTGACTGCGTACACCTTTAAATCGGTGCAGCTGCTCACGAACAGCTGCTTCTGGTTGGCCGACACCGCCAGCCCGATCGGGTTGCCGCCCACCGGAACGGTCGCGACAACTCTGCCCGTCGCTGCGCTGATGACCGATACCGTGCCCGCCCCGGAGTTGGCGACATAGGCCCAGCGGCCGTCGGCTGTCACCACCAGTTTGCGGGGACTGGCACCGACGGCAATGGTGGCCGGGGCGACGAGCCGGGTCGGAGCGCTCGCCTTCGAGACCGTCTGATATCCGGCCTTCGTGCCGGTAACGGTAACGGTGACGCGCTTTCCCACGTGTGTGTTCGAGGGAGTGAAAACGGATGCGGTCGCCCCGGGAACCGTCACACCACCCACCATCCAGCGGTAGGACAGCGCCACCGGGGCCGGTTTCCAGGTACCCGGCGAGGCAGTGAGTCGCCGGCCGGCCTGGGGTATACCGGCGATCGTCGGTACCGGGGTCGCAGTGAACTGGCTGGCGGCGCCTGCGCTCGCGGCGATCGGGCTGGCGGCGGCTTGGCTCAGGGCGCTCGCCGCGGGAGCCGCGAGCGCCGTCGGTGCGGAAACCAACACCGCCGCCGCGACCGTCAGAACTGTGAGTGCGAAGCCTGGGCCTCGTTGACGGATGGGTACCTGTGCGCTCATGACATCCACATCTCTGCAAAATAATGACAATCAAAAGGGGCGGGGCGGGTGGCGATGTTGGGGTCACAGTAACCCCGAACGCAACCGGCGACAAGGGGCAGACCTGACCGCGCGGGACTACCATGGCGGCATGTCTGCTCAGCCGGATGCCTACACCGCGGCTCTGGAGCGTGCAATGGTGCACGCCCAGACCTGGCTCGCGTCGTTACCTTCCCGCCCGGTCGGCCCCCGCGTCGACGCCGATACTCTGGCCGCCCTGTCGGCCGGCCCTCTTTCCTTCTCGCCCACCGCCGCGGCCGACGTCATCGATGAACTCGCCGCGTTCGCGGAGCCCGGGCTCATGGCGATGCCCTCCGGGCGGTTTTTCGGCTGGGTGATTGGCGGCACCCTGCCCGCCGCCCTCGCTGCGGACTGGTTGGTGAGCGCCTGGGATCAGAATGCCGCCATGCGCTTCGCAACTCCCACCACAGCGGTGCTGGAGGAAACTGCCGGGGGCTGGCTGCTCGACCTGCTCGGGCTGCCGCCGGATGCCGACGTGGGCTTCACGACCGGCGCGACCATGGCCAATTTCGTCGGCCTCGCCGCCGGCCGGCAGTGGGTGCTTGAGCAGGCCGGGTGGGACCTCGACCGGGACGGGCTGTCCGGCGCTCCCCGCGTGCAAGTCTTCGTCGGGGCGGAGCGCCACGAGGTCATCGATGTCGTCCTGCGCTATCTCGGCCTTGGTGCGCCGATCGTGGTGGCCGTCGATGACGATGGTCGGTTACGGCCCGACGCCCTGGCCGAGCTGATGGCCGCCGGCTCCGGCCCGGCCGTCGTCTGCCTGCAGGCCGGCAACGTGCATTCCGGGGCGTCGGACCCGATGGGCGCGGCGATCGACGTGGCGCGCCGGCACGGAGCGTGGGTGCACGTGGACGGAGCGTTCGGCCTGTGGGCGGCGGCCAGCCCGCGCTCCCGTGACCAGCTGGCTGGTCTGGACCGGGCTGATTCCTGGGCGACGGATGCGCACAAAACCCTCAACGTGCCCTACGACTGTGGGGTCGCGATCGTGTCCCGGCCCGCGGTGGTGCGACGGGTGTTCGGCCTACACGCGAGCTACCTCGTGGCAGCTGACGAAACTTCTGGAAACTCGGGCCCCGGTGACCCGTTCGAAAAGGTGCCCGAGCTGTCCCGCCGGGCCCGGGGTGTTCCGGTGTGGGCCGCGCTCCGATCGCTCGGCCGCGACGGCACCATCGCACTGGTCGACGGTCTCGCGGCGAATGCGCGGGCCCTGGCCGACGGCCTGCGGTCGCTGCCGGGCGCCCTGGTGCTGAACCAGGTCGTGTTCACGCAGGTATGCGTGAGTTTCGGCAGCGATGATCGCACCCGGCTGGTCACGCAGAAGCTGATTGCCGAGGGTTCGGCGTGGATGTCAGGGTCGCGCTGGCACGACCGGGATATTCTGCGCATCTCGGTGAGCAACTGGTCGACGGATGACGCAGACGTCGCGCTCTCCCTTGCTGCGGTGGCGCGGGCCTGTGCGGCCGCAGACGCCGATGCAGACGCCGACGCGGACACCGACACAGACGCCGACGCCGATGCAGACGCCGACCAACCGGCGGGCACGACCCCGCCCACCACCACCACTTCACACCGGGCGACAGACGATCGGAACTGACCCCGGGGTGTGGGCTCCGGGGTGTGGGCTCCGGGTGGGGGCTCCGGGTGTGGGCTCCGGGTATGGCCACCGGGACCATCGGTCAGCCGCGCAGCCTGGCTAACACATCCGGGGCATGCCAGCCGGGCTACTACAGCCGGCGCACCCAGCCAGACTCCCGCTCCTGGGCTGCCCCGTCGAGATCGAGACCGCCGAGTGCGCCGCGCACGGCTGCACTCGACATTCCGGCCCGCCGCGACAGGTCAGTGACCGTGCGCGGAGAACGACCGCTCAGTGCATCGAACACCCGCACCTGGTCGCTCGTGCGTGGTATCGGACCGGGCCCAGCATCGGTGTCGGGAAAATCCAGTGGCACCTGAATCGACCGCTCGCCGACGAGCTCGGCCATCTCGGTCGGGTTGGTCACGCAGACCGCGGCGAATTCGCGAATAAGACGGTGACAGCCGGCCGAGGTGGGGCTCGTGATCGGCCCCGGCACGGCGCCGAGCGGCCGGCCCAGGGCCGACGCGTGACCGGCCGTGTTGAGCGAGCCCGACCGCCAGCCGGCTTCGAGCACGACCGTCGCCGCACTCGCTGCGGCAATCAACCTGTTTCTCTGCAAAAAACGCCACTTAGTGGGTGCTGCCCCGCAGGGCAGCTCCGACACAACGGCCCCGGAGGCCGCGATGCGCGTGAGTAAGGAGTCGTGGCCGCTCGGGTAGAACCGGTCGACTCCGCCGGCGAGAAAGGCCACGGTGATGCCGTCGCTGGCGAGTGCGGCCCGGTGGGCCATGCCGTCGATACCATAGGCGGCACCGGACACGACGGCGAAACCGCGGTCCACCAGCCCGGCCGAAGCCTCCATGGCAATGTGTTCGCCATACCCGGTGGCTGCCCGGGCACCGACCAGCGCGATCGAGTTGGTCAGCGCGGCAAGGGCGCCGGGCACGCCGCGCCACCACAATGCGAGCGGCGCATGCCGCTCGAGGTCGTCGAGCGAGGGCGGCCAGAGAGCATCCGTCGCCAGGAGTAACCGGGTCTGCATGCGGGCCGCTTGCTGCAGCGAACGGATGACCTGGCCCGAGTTGAGCCGCGGCCGCCAGCGTTGCAGCCCCAGGTCGAGGGCCTGTTCCAGCTCGGCGCTGGTTTCGGCATCCGCTTCGGCGTTATCGGTGCTCGGACTGGCCGCAAAGACGACATCGGGCCCGCCCCGCTCGCCACCGAGCACATCGCGCACGAGCGCGCCGAGCCGCACCGGGCTCCACGACTCGAGAATGGCGGTCAGGGCCGCACCCGCGCCGAGGCTCGCCACGAGCAGGCCGGCCGTACCATCACCGGGTTCGGCGATGCCCGACCAGGCGGCGCGGGCGAACACCTCACCAGCGGTGGCCGGGTCGTCGTCGGCCGGTATCCCACCGCGCACGCCCGCGGCGAGCTCGCTCACCCGGGTCTCGTCGAGACCGAACAGCATCATGATGTCATTCCTTTGCGTAGGTAGAGGGCTTGGCCGACCTGGTCGGAGCCGGGACTGGTGAGGCCGTCGTAGTCGGCGAGGGTCCACGCGATGCGCAGCACCCGGTCGTAGCCGCGCATGGTGATTCCGCCACGTTCGAGCGCGCGATCGAGGCCCATAGTGGTGCTCGGCGCCAGTCGCACGGGTGCGCCGCGCAGCCACGGGCCCGGAACCTGGGAGTTCAGGGTCCAGGGCGTGCTGCCCAGCCGCTCGGCCGCCGCCGCACGGGCGGCGACCACCCGCTGCCGGGCGGTGACGCTCGTCATCCGCCGAGTGGTGGCGGCGAGGCGCAGCTGGGCGGAGGTGATGCGCTTGACGTTGAGCTGAATGTCGATGCGGTCCAGCAGCGGACCGGAGATGCGGGCGAGGTAGCGGCGGCGTGCGTTCGGCGGGCACGTGCAACTGAGATCGTCCGCCCCGTATTGCCCGCAGGGGCACGGATTGGCCGCCATCACCAGCTGAAACCGGGCCGGAAAATGAGCGACGGCGTTGGCGCGGTGGATACTGATCCAGCCGGATTCGAGAGGCTGACGCAGAGCATCGAGCACCGGGGAGGCGAATTCGGGGGCCTCGTCGAGAAACAGAACGCCGTGCGAGGCCTGCGACGCAGCCCCCGGCCGAATCTGTCCGCCCCCACCGCCGACCATGGCCGCGGCGGTCGCGGTGTGGTGTGGCGCTTCCCATGGCGGCCGGGTGATCAGGGCTCCGCCCAGTCCGAGTCCACTGAGCGAGCGGAGGGAGCTGACCTCGAGTGAGCTGGCCGGGTCGAGGTCGGGCAGCAGGCCGGGCAGCCGTGCGGCCAGCATCGTTTTGCCGGCGCCGGGCGGGCCGAGCAGAAACACGTGGTGCCCACCCGCCGCAGCGATCTGCAGGGCCAGAATGGCGTCGTCATTGCCGATCACGTCGGCCAGGTCGGGTTCGGCCGCCAGGCTCGTCGGCGGGGCCGCCACCATGATCGGGTCGACCGGTACGGGCGCGAGGCGGGCACCGTGCCAGATCGCCGCCTCGCGCAGTGACGCCACACCGATCACCCGAATATCGGGCACGAGTCGTGCTTCGGCCTCGTTGCCGATCGGTACCATCACCGTCGTGTGACCGAGGCGGGCGGCGGTCATGACCCCCGGTAGAATACCCGAGGTCGGCCGCAGCCGGCCGTCGAGAGCGAGCTCGCCGAAGTGCACAACCTTCCCGACCGATTCGGGCGAAACGGTGCTGTCGGCGGCGAGGCAGGCCAGTGCGATCGCAAGGTCGAAGCCGGCGCCGTGCTTGGGCAACGCCGCCGGCGACAGATTGATCGTGAGGCGGTGAATGGTGAGAGGGCATCCGCTGTTGGCGGCCGCGGCACGCACCCGCTGGGTCGCCTGCGCGAGGGCCGCATCGGGCAGGCCGATCAAAATCATGCCGGGCAGTTGCGCCGAGATGTCGGCCTCAACCTCGACGAGCGCGCCGGCCAGGCCGAGCAAGGCCACGGCGTGGGTGCGGGCGATGCCCATCAGAACACGCCCTGGAGGTGTTCGATGACCGGTTCGCGGCCGGCCGGGGCGATCACCGCGATGACGTCGAGCCGGATCTGGCGCGGCCACCGGTCGGCGTGCACACACCAGGCGGCGGCGAGGCGGCGCATCCGGGCGAGCTTTTTCATGGTGATCGCTTCAAACGGATGCCCAAAACTCAGGCCGCTGCGCGTCTTCACCTCGACGAAGACGACGGCCGCGCCCTTCTGCACGACGAGGTCGATCTCCCCCTCGGCGCACCGCCAGTTGCGGGTCAGAATCGTGTAACCGGCATTCTCCAGAAAGCGCGCGGCCTGCTCTTCGCCGAGCTTGCCGAGTTCGTCTTTGCGCGCCACGAGTGCCTCCGAACACCAGACTGCCCGCTCGCACAAGCGCTGGCCGGGCCGCCGCCGCATTGGTGGACAGCGGCGGGGCGCGAGCTCCTGTGGAGGAGGCTACTCGGCGTGCATCACGAACAGACGGCGCACGACGTCGCCGGCCACGAGCGCGTCGAGGCTCTCGTTGAGGTCGGCAAGCGGGCGGGTATCGGTGTGCAGCAGCTCGACCGGCAGCACGCCGTCGCGCCACAGCTGCAGGTAGCGGGGAATGTCGCGGCTCGGCACGGAGTCGCCCATGTAGGAGCCGAGCAGCCGCCGACCCAGTCCGGCGAACTGTAGCGCCGGCGTCGTGATGGCCTGGTCGGGGTGCGGCAGGCCGACCGAGACGAGGGCGCCGCCCCGGGTGAGCAGCGCCAGGCTCGCCTCCATCACCCGGGCGCTGCCGACGGCCTCAATGGCGAGGTCGACCCCGTCGCCCGCGTGCTCGAGCACGAGCTCGGCAGCCTGATCGGGCGAACCGGCGTGGTGGGCGCCGCAACGCAGGGCCAGCGCCCGCTTCTCCGGCAGCGGATCGATCGCGATGACGGTCGTGCCGGCGACCTGGGCGGCCGCCATGACGGCCATCAGGCCGACCGCGCCGAGCCCGAACACGATCACGGACTGGCCGGGCGTGAGTGCGCCGGTGTTGAGCACGGCTCCGATGCCGGTGAGGGCCGCGCAGCCGAACATGGCAGCGACGTCGAAGGGAACATCCTGGTCGATCGCGACGACCGATTCGCGGGCGACGACCGCGTACTGCGAGAATGCCGAGACCCCCAGATGATGGTTGATACGCTCCCCCGAATCGCTCGCCAGCACGGCCGGGCCGTGCAGCAGGTCACCGGTTCCGTTGGCCTCGGCGCCGCGGTGGCAGAGTGCGGGGCGCCCGGCCAGGCAGGCCCGGCAGTCGCCGCAGCTCGGCACGAAAACCAGCACGACTCGGTCGCCGACGGCGAGATCGTCGACGCCGCCACCGAGCGCGGTCACGGTGCCGGCGGCCTCGTGTCCGAGCGCCATCGGCAGGGGGCGAATGCGAGAGCCATCGATGACCGAGAGATCGGAGTGGCAGAGACTGGAGCGTTCGATGCGCACGAGCACCTCGCCGGCGCGCGGAGCCGGCACCGGAACCTGCTCGAGCGCCAGCGGGCGGCTGTCGGCATAGGGGCGCGAGGAGCCGGCATCGCGGAGAATCGTACTGAGCATCGTTGCTGGAGTCATTCTTCCAACCTAACGCCCCACACGACGTACGCTGGGCGTATGAACTCCGGTAAAACTCTGCGGCACCGGGTGACCGATCTCGGCATGCGCGCGATGAACGTCGTACACCGGATGCTGCTGACCGCGACCCGCGGACGCCTCGGCTGGACCATCGGCACCATGCAGGCCGTCGAGCTGCACACGATCGGCCGCAGTAGCGGGCAACGCCGGTCCACGATGCTCACGGCGCCCGTTCACGAGAACGGCCGGTATGTGCTCGTGGCGTCCAAGGGAGGTGACGACCGGCATCCGTTCTGGTACCTCAACCTCGTGGCGCAGCCCGACGTGCACCTGAGCATTCGCGGGGTGACGCGGCCGTATCGAGCCCGGTCTGCGTCATCCGCCGAAAAAGCGGAGCTGTGGCCGCGCATCGTCGCCGCCTACCCCGGATATGGCGCCTACCAGGGCAAAACCGAGCGCGAGATTCCGGTGGTCATCTGCGAGCCGCGCCCGGAGTCGGCACCGCGCTGACGTAGCGCACCAACACGTTCCGGGCCCGGGTTGGATCATGGGCCCGGGTTGGATCATGGGCCTGCGGTCCGAACATGGGGCCGGCGTGAGCGGACACCCGAGATTGACCGCTACGCGACCGGCGCGAGTTTTTCGGCGTGGATGGCAGGAAAGATCGGTGCGTGCACGCCGGACATCTCCTCGAGCACCCGAATGACCTGGCAGCTGTAACCGTATTCGTTGTCGTACCAGACGTAGAGCACGGCCTTCTGTTCGGTGACGATGGTGGCGAGGCCGTCGACGATGCCGGCGCGACGCGAGCCGAGAAAGTCGCTCGAGACCACCTCGGGCGAGTCGATGAAGTCAATCTGCCGGTGCAGCGAGGAATGCAACGACATGGTACGCAGATACGTGTTGAGCTCGTCCTTGTCGGTCGCACTGGCGAGGTTGAGGTTGAGAATGGCCATCGACACGTCGGGCGTGGGAACGCGGATCGCGTTGCCGGTGAGCTTGCCGGCCAGCTCGGGCAGGGCCTTGGCCACGGCTTTGGCCGCGCCGGTCTCGGTGATGACCATGTTGAGCGCGGCTGAGCGGCCTCGACGGTCGCCGGAGTGAAAGTTGTCGATGAGGTTCTGGTCGTTGGTGAACGAGTGCACCGTTTCGACGTGACCGTCGATGATGCCGTAGCGATCGTTGATGGCTTTGAGCACCGGGGTGATCGCGTTCGTGGTGCAGGATGCCGCGGTGATGATGCGGTCGCTGGCGAGAATGTCGGTGTGGTTGATGCCGTGCACGATGTTCTTCAGTGCGCCCTTGCCCGGCGCCGTCAACAGTACCCGGGCAACACCGGGGCACTCCAGGTGCTGAGACAGACCTTCTTCGTCGCGCCACTTACCCGTGTTATCGACGACGATGGCGTCGTGGATGCCGTACTGCGTGTAATCGACGCTGGCCGGGTCACCGGAATAGATCACCTGAATGAGCGTGCCGTTGGCGAGGATGGTGTTGTTGTCCTCGTCGATGGTGATCGTACCCTCGAACGGGCCGTGCACCGAGTCGCGACGCAACAGGCTGGCACGCTTCATGAGGTCGTTGGCGGAACCGCGGCGCACGACAATCGCACGCAGGCGCAGGCCCTGGCCGCCGCCGGCGTGCTCGATCAGGATGCGTGCGAGCAGCCGGCCGATGCGACCGAAACCGTACAGCACGACGTCGGTGCTCGTGCGACCGTCGAGCCCGCGCTGGCCGACGACGTCGGCGAGTTCGGCGCGCAGGTATTCCTCGAGGGTGACCCGGTCGTCCTGCTCGCGAAAGCCGAGGGCCAGGCGGGCCAGGTCGATCGATGCGGCACCAAGGTTGAGCCCGTCGAGGGCCTGCAGAATCGGGAGGGTCTCCTCGAGCGGAAGTTCGACATCCGCTATGTGGCGCGCAAATCGGTGCGCCTTGAGCAGGCCGACGACCGATTTGTTGACCAGACCGCGACCGTAGACGCTCGTCACGACGGTGTTGTCGCGGTAGAGGCGCCCGATCAGGGGAATCATCGCCTCGGCGAGAGCCTCGCGGTTGCTCCACGTTGCACGGGCACGATCAGCGTCCTGGATCACAGGGTTGCCTTCCTAAACCTTCGTCGGTTGGTCCGGCCACCCGAGGCCCCGGAGTCATTCCTTATTCGTCGAGCGCAAGTTCCTTGGGAAGTTCGAAGTCTTTCGACGCGAGTTCTTCCACGTTGACGTCTTTGAACGTCAGTACACGGACCGATTTCACGAATCGGTCGGAGCGGTAGACATCCCAGACCCAGACGTCCTTCATGGTCAGTTCGAAGTAGAAATCGTGTTCCGTGTCACGGCGCACCAGTTCGACCTCGTTCGCGAGGTAGAAGCGTCGTTCGGTTTCTACGACGTACTGGAACTGGCCAACCACGTCTCGATATTCCCGGTACAGGGCCAACTCGACCTCGCGGTCGTAGTCCTCGAATTCGTCTTCTTCCATGGTGATCTCATCTTACGCTGAGATCTTGAGCCAGGATTTGCGATGTAAAGGGCTCGGCCCGAGCAGGTCGATCGCGCTCATGTGCGCGGCGCTGCCGTAGCCCTTGTTCGACGCCCAGCCATAGCCGGGCGCTTCCTCGTGTGCGGCGATCATGAGGCGGTCACGGTGCACCTTCGCAATGACGGATGCCGCCGCCACCGACCCGCAATCCCGGTCGGCTTTGATGCGGGTCACGACGTTCAGCGGGGTGGCCAGCGCCTTGTTCAGCCAGTCGTCGCTGCCGTCCAGCAGCACGATGCTGCCGGCGACATCGACGCCCTGCTCGTACAGCCCGGATAGCGCCCGCTTGCCGGCGAGCCCGAGGCAGGCGATGATGCCGAGCTCATCGACTTCCGCGGCCGAGGCAAGCCCGACGGCCGAGTGGGTCGCCCAGGACACGGCGAGCGGTGCGAGTAGTTCCCGGCGTGGTTCACTGAGCATTTTCGAGTCGCGCAATCCCGCCGGCATGGTCAGGACGGATGCGTTCACCGCGGCGAATCCCACGGCCACCGGCCCGGCGAGGGCACCGCGGCCCACCTCGTCACAGCCGATCACGAAGCTGGCACCGGTGCGGAGCAGATCGAGCTCCACCTCGAGGGTGGGGTCGCAGACCGCCACTATTCGGCGCCCTTGTCGGCTTGTTCCACCTCGCGGAACACGTTGGGGTAGTCATCGAGCCAGGCCCAGTGCGCCAGCGGCCAGCTTACGACGAGCGCACGCCCGACGACGTTCTCGATGGGAACGTAGCCCTTGCCGACGGTTTCACCATTGAAGCGGGAATCCTTGGAGTTGTAGCGGTTGTCACCCATCATCCAGAGCGACTCGGCCGGGATGGTCACGTCAAAGTCGATGCCGGAGACCTTCGTCTCGCCAGCCGGCAAGAGCACGTAGGCGGATTCGTCGAGCGGAATATCGTTGACACTCATCTGGCCGAGAACGTTACAGCAGACGACGTGGTCGCCGGGCAGCCCGATGACACGTTTGATGAGGTGGTCGTTGCTGTCGGGCGCGGACAGGCCCACAACCGAAAGAAGCCAGTCGGCTCCGGCAACGATCGGGTTTTGCACGATGTCAGCCTGCGGAAGCAGCCATCCGCCGGGATCTTTGAACACAATGACGTCGCCGCGGGTGATCGGGATCAGCTCGGGCTCGAGCTGGTTCACGATAATGCGGTCGTCGATCTGCAGGGTGTTCTCCATGGACCCGGAGGGGATGTAGAACGACCGGATCAGGAACGTCTTGATCAGGAACGAGATGAGGAGTGCGACCACAAAAATGATCAGAAGGTCACGACTGAACAGCAGGACGCTGCGCTTTTTGCTGGGCGCCTTCCTGCTGCGGGAATTCTTCGACTCTGACACCCGACGATCGGACCTGGAGGCGAGCACGTCATCTGTCATTTAACCGCCTGAGCTCCTCATCAGTTTAGGTGATGAGGAGCTCAGGGAAGAATCCGGTTAGATCTTTGGTTGGCGCGAAAGTTAGCGCTTTTCCTTGATCTTGGCCTTCTTGCCACGCAGTTCGCGCAGGTAGTACAGCTTCGCTCGACGAACATCGCCGCGGGTCACGATCTCGATGTGGTCGATGACCGGGGAGTGCACCGGGAAGGTACGCTCGACGCCGATCTGAAAGCTGACCTTGCGAACGCAGAACGTTTCGCGCACGCCTTCGCCGGAGCGGCCGATGACGACTCCCTGAAAGACCTGGATACGAGCGCGGGTTCCCTCAATGATGTTGACGTGAACCTTGACGGTGTCGCCGGCCCGGAAGTCAGGAAGACCCTGCTTCAGCGATGGGGCGTCTACCGCGTCGAGAATGTGCATATTGTATCGCTCTCTGTACCCGCCACAGGTCGACTACGCTTGGTGCTTCGCTAACGAAGCAATCAGTATGAGGATGTGCGCCGCGAAGTGCAGGCTCCCCTGTGGCAGAGTCCTGCAGCGGCACAATCCCATATTCTGCCATGAAATCGACGCCGTCGCAAAGTCGGGCCAGCCTCCACCTGAGAGGTCGGCGTTGCCATGTTCAGAAGCATCGAGAACTTTGACCTTCTGAACGCCGATGCGCGTCTTTGCGGTAGAGAGGGCCATACTGCGGGCCGCGTCACTGTTCGCAGAGCCAGCCGCCAGGTAGCGACACTAATACGTCAGGATCGTCGGAAGAAACGGCTCCCCCGCCAATGCAAACCAGCACGCCGAACCAGTCGGCCACATGGGCCCCGCTCTCCACTCGACGTCCCAAACCGACGTTGACCATCCTCACGGCCCTGTATGACACCAATCTAAACCACCACCCCGACACCGGCCGCAGGTGCGACTGAGTGCACCAGACTAATCAGGAGCCCTCTAGCGGCCGACGCGACCGAACAAGGATGCGATGGGGGCGATGACGAGTGGTCGTGCGGCGAAAATGCTGCCGGCAATGACGAGGAGCGAGGCGGCGAAAATCCAGAATCCCGTCCAGTTCACGACGTCCTGTCCGGCGTACATGTGATTCAGGTTCCGCAGCGCACCGGTGGCGAGGACCAGGGTGACATGGAAGATGATGAAGACCACGAAGTAGAGCATCACCGGGAAGTGGATCGCGCGTGCCATCTCGATCGTGTAGACCCTGTTCAGCCGCGGAGTGTTTTTTGGCCACAGTCCCGACATTCGAACACCCGTCGCGGCCGCTAGGGGTGCGGCGAGGAATACTGTAGCGAAGTAGGTCAGCTGTTGCAGACTGTTGTAGTTGACCCAGCCGTTCTCAGTGGGCCAGTCAAGCGACACGTACTGCAGCCCGGCTGAGAGTGCGTTTGGGAACACCTCCCAGCTGGTCGGCACGATCCGTACCCATTGCCCGGTGGCGAGAAGCAGCACCACGAAGATGGCGCCGTTGAGCAGCCACAGCAGGTCAAGGGACTGGTGGAACCAGATCGTCAGGCTTATCTTTCGCTCCGGGTTCCATTTGGGCGTCCAGAAGACTGTCGGTCGCGTCTCAGTGCGGATCCGGAAGCCCGAGCGGATGACGAGCACCAGCAGGAACACGTTGAAGAAGTGCGCCCAGCTCAGCCACCACGGGATGCCCACGGGCGCCCACTCGGGCAGATGATATTCACCTGGATAGTCGGTGAGGAAGCTCTGCAGGGGATCAGTGGTGAGCAGCCACCGCACGATCAGCACGGCTAACGCTCCGAGCCCAAGGAGGCTGCCTCCTCCCATGACTGCGATGCCCGCCCACTGTGGGAGAGTGCGGCCGCGGAAGCGGCGCCGCTCGCGACGTGGTTCCCGGGGTGGGAGACGGTACGAGCGACTAGGCGGCCCCGGTTTCGCGTTCGTTTCGGGCGCGACGATCGGCTCTGCTGCCGTGATGGTGGGTGCCGGTTCGTCGGCCACCGGTGCGGGGGTGATCGTGGGAACGGCTCGACGCGGTGGCCAGGGATCCCCTCCGGGAGTCCTGGCCAGCCCGCGACGCTGCAGCACTACATCAGCGTCGTCGTGATCAGGCCGAGGCGATACAGGTGGTCGGGCAGAAGCAACCGTACTACTCGTCACGATGCTGTTCTCGACTGCTGGCACTGTCGAGGCAACGGTCGTGGCAACGGTCGTGGGCGGCTCGGCCTCCTCCACACAGGAGGTGTCAGCGCCGGTTGCTATGGGCATTGGCGCGTACTGGTCGGGCCACGGATCGCCACCGGCGACTCGTGGCAGTCCGCGGCGAACGCGACGGACTGCACCCCAGGCTGAATCCGCCCCCGAAGGGACAGCTTCGGTCGCGGCCGAGGCTCCGATAGCGGAGACCTGTGCGGTATCGAGCGGAGCGTGGTCTGCGCGGAGGGGTGGCCATGGTTGCCCGCCACTGACTCGGGGCAGCCCTCGGCGTTGGAGGCGCGCTGTCTGGGGGGAAGCCACGGTCCTTAGTCCTTTGTCGCGATCAGGGCGGAAACCAGCTGCGGCACAACGGTGAAGAGGTCACCAACCACGCCGAAGTCGGCGATCTCGAAGATCAGCGCTTCAGGATCCTTGTTGATCGCGACGATCGTTTTCGCGGTCTGCATTCCGGCACGGTGTTGAATCGCGCCCGATATCCCCAGCGCGATGTAAAGCTGCGGCGAGACGGATACGCCGGTCTGACCGACCTGATACGAATGCGGCACGTACCCGGAATCGACGGCAACTCGGGAGGCTCCCACGGCAGCCCCGAGGACATCGGCAAGTTGTTCGACCAGGGCGAAATCCTCGGCGGAACCCACACCGCGGCCCCCGGCAACCACGCGGGTTGCGCCACGAAGTGATGGGCGAGACGATTTCGCCGGCTCCGGGGCGAAAGACACGATCGTCGCCGCTCGGCGGCCGGTTCCGACGTACTCGAGAGATTCGATTATCGGGTTCGCTGCAGCGGCGCGGTCCTCGACTCCGCCTTCCCTGATCGTGACCACCGGTGTGCCGAACGTGACCGCTGAGTCCACGTCGTAGGCTCCGCCGTAGACAGAATGGTGGACGATGATCCCCTCGTCGTCACAGTCGACACCGACGGCGTCCACCGCAAGCGCGTTCTGGGTGCGGACTGCAAAACGGCCGGCGACATCGCGACCCTCGATCGAGTTGGAGATCAGAACCGCGGACGGGTTCACGCGTTCGTACGCTAAGACAAGTCCGTCGACAATGTGAGCGGCCAACACCGAGTCCACCTCAGGTGTTTCGGCAACCAAGACTCGCTGGGCGCCCTGCACACCGGCTGCCATTGCGGCATCCTGGCCGTGCCCGGGGCGAGTGATGATGACCGCGACCGGGGTGCCGATTCGTGCGGCGGCACCCAGCAGTTCGGCCGCGCTGGTGGCGAGTTCACCCGTGGACGATACGTCGAGAAGGACGAGAATAGGGTCAATAGTAAGCTCAGTCATTTCACACCAACCGGTTCTGGACGAGGTACTCCGCGAGCTGCTGGCCCGCGTTGCCTTCGTCGACGATCTTGAGGCCCGCGCTTCGGGCGGGCCTCGCCGAGACGGCGACTACTATCGATCGGGGAAGATCGGCATCCGAGTCGATATTGAGGTCCGCGAGGTCGACGGTGACGATCGATTTCTTCTTCGACGCCATGATGCCCTTGAAGCCCGGGAAACGAGCGTCGGGATGCCTCTCGGTGATTGAAACGATGGCCGGCAATGAGGCGGTAAGGGTGATCGTTCCGCCGCTAGTCTCTCGTTCTCCGCCAATATCCGTCTCAGAAATCTCAAGGCTATTCAGAGCTGTGGCGTGGGCAATGCCGAGGCGCTCTGCGAGCATGGCAGGAATCACTCCAGCGTTGCCGTCCGTGGATACATCGCCTGCGATGATGAGATCGAAGCCGATGCGTTCGGCCGCTTTCGCGAGGGCCTCCGCCGTGAGCGTCAAATCGGCACCGCGCAATGCGTCATCAAGTACGTGGAACCCGCTGGTGGCTCCCATGGCGAGGGCCTTTCGGAGGGAAGTCGGAACGGCTTGTGGCCCAATCGTCAGGACCGTGACTTCGGTGTCGGGGTGGGACTCGGCGTAGGAGACGGCGACTTCGACCGCGCGCTCGCCGATCTCGTCGAGAACACGGTCATTGGCCTCGCGATCAGCGAGCCCGGTCTCCAGGTTCAGCCGGCGTTCCGCATAGGTGTCGGGCACCTCTTTCACCAGAACTACGATCTTCATTCTGGACCCTCCCATCTCTTGCTACCTTGAAGTGTCGTGGGGGCCAGCGCGTGTGTGCGTGCTGCTGGCAATAGCGGCGGGGGTACCGCCGGCAACTACGCGTCTACCGGAACAGGGTCAGCGCCGAGCGCCTTGAGGACGGCGGCCGCGATTTGGGCGTCTTGGTGCGGTGCGCCTCCTGCGACGCCGAGACCGCCGGTGTGCAGCCCGTCGAAGCCGAGGGGCACTCCCCCGGCGACGTTCGTCAGCAGGCCGCCGCTGCCGTGCTCGAGCGCGACCGCAAGTTCGGGAGGCAGGAGCGCACTCGGGCGGCGCGTCGAGCCGCCGGTGTTCGCCTTGCGCCGGCTGGTCTCAACACTGTGCGGGGTCGTGCCGTCAGCGCGCCCGTAAGCCACCAGGGCAAGGCTCGGATCGACGACGGTCGCAGAGACACGTACGCCCACCTTGGCACCTTCCTCAATCGCGAGAGCGACTGCGCGTGCAGCCGTCTCGTAGGCGATCGTCGGGATCTCGAGGTGGTGCGTCATTAGCGTGCCTCGCGGTGTTCGAAGACGGCTCCCGGGTTGAGGATGCCTTGAGGGTCTAGCGCCTTCTTGATTCGGTGGTTGAGTTCGAGGACATCCTCACCGAGGTATTCGGCCAGCCAGGGGAGCTTCAGCCGACCGACGCCGTGTTCGCCGGTGATCGTGCCGCCCAGCTGGATAGCGAGATCCATCACTTCGCCGTAGGCGATGTGTGCGCGCTGCCGTTGCAAGTCGTCCGTCGGGTCCAGCAGGAGCAACGGGTGCGTGTTGCCATCGCCGGCGTGTGCGATGACGGCGATGGTGACGTCACGGTTCTTGCTGATCTGTTCGATTCCGCTGACGAGGTCGCCGAGGCGCGGTAGCGGTACGCCGACGTCTTCCAGGAGCAGTGCACCGAGCTTCTCCACGGCCGGGATCGCCATGCGCCTGGCCACGATGAACGCTTCGCCCTCATCAGGGTCGTCGGTGGAGTAGCACTCGGTTGCGCCGTGCTGGTTGCAGATGTCCTCAATGAGGCCAATCTCCACGGCGGCGTGTCCGGCAGGCTCGTCAGACTGAGCGATGAGCATCGCGGCCGCGTCCCGGTCGAGTCCCATCCGAGTGGTGTCCTCGACGGCGTTGATCGTGACGCGGTCCATAAATTCGAGCATCGAGGGACGCATCGAGCGCGTGATCGCGAGAACGGCGTCGGTCGCACTGCCCAGGGTCGGGAACGTGGCGACTAGAGTGGTCGGCTGTCTCTGCTCCGGGATGAGCCGCAACAGAACCTCCGTGATTACCCCGAGCGTGCCCTCGCTCCCGACGAAAAGCTTCGTCAGAGAGAGTCCGGCGACATCCTTCAGTCGCGCCCCGCCAAGCCGGACAGCCCGGCCGTCGCCGAGGACGACGGTCATTCCGAGTACATAGTCGGTGGTGACCCCGTACTTTACACAGCACAGGCCTCCGGCGTTCGTAGCGACGTTTCCGCCAATCGAGCAGATCTCGTACGAGGACGGGTCCGGCGGATACCACAGCCCGTGAGCTGCCGCAGCGGCTTTCACCTCAGCGTTGAACGCCCCTGGCCCGGCCACGGCCGTGCGTGTAACCGGATCAATCTCAATGCTCTTCATGCGATCTAGAGAGAGGACGATTCCTCCCTGGACAGCGGTGCTCCCTCCGGAGAGACCCGAGCCGGCACCGCGCGGGACGACAGGCGTTCCCGTTTCAGCGGCGTACCGCACCACGGTCTGCACTTCTTCGGTCGAAGTGACACGGACGACAGCGAGAGGGATACCAGCATTGGGATCATTGGCTCGATCCCAACGATACGCATCCATGCTGGCCGGGTCGGTAATAACACTTCCTGGTGGTAGCGAGCTCACGAGGTCGTCGAGGGTTTGCGCGTCATTGCGAATCATCTGGAGCGGTCCTTTCTTGACCGGGAATAAAAGCAATCTACCATCAGTCAGCATTAAAATGAAAGTATTTTTCCAGATTGTGGAATAAATGTGTCGCAGGCGTTCCCAGGCGGCCGGTCGAGGCGTTCGACAACAGATCCAAGTGGGGGCGTTCTAGCCCACCGGACCCTCAGCACGCGGCACGTGCGAGCTGAACCTGACCCCTAACACCGTCACGCTCTACGCGCGCTCTCGAACTACTCGGCATAGATCTGCCGGCGCTGACCTGGCGACACTAGAAGGGGCGGCAGCGGCGCATCCACTGTCGCCCCCTTGTGCGTCAGGGCCGTTCTGCGGTGACGCTAGACGCGCTGGGTTCTGGTGAGAGAACCGCCGCCTTCTGGCGCAGCATCCAGCGCACAATGAGGGCCAAGGCGATCACGAGCACTGCGAGCATGATCGTGCCGAGGTTGAATCCGAGGCCGTAGATGAATATGAGCGACAGCGACCCGGCAGCCACGCAGTAATAGAGGGTGACGAGGAACGTCTTGCGTAACAGATCTCCCTCGCGCCCCAGCAGGCCAACCGTCGCAGAAGCTGCGACGATGTTGTGAATGGCGATCGGGTTGCCGCCGGCACCACCCACCGCCTGCGCGGCAACGACCTGCTCCGGGCTGACTCCAATGGCATTGCCCGTGGAGAACTGGAACTGCGAGAACGTGAGGTTCGACACCGTGTTGGAACCGGCCACGAATGCGCCGAGTGCGCCAATGAAAGGCGCAATGAAAGGCCACGCACTTCCGGAGATGGCCGCCGCTCCCTCGGCCAGCGTCACAGGCATGCTTGAGAGACCCGAAGCGTTGAGGTCGGGTCCCGATTGGATCAGCACACGCACCAGAGGTACCGCAAAGAGTAACGCCACGGCGGTTCCCGCAAGCTGTCTGCCGGAAACCTTCCATGTCTCGCGAATCTGTTTGCCACTCATTCGATGGAGTGGGTAGGCGAAGAGCGCCGCCAGGATCAACAGAAACGCTGGAGAGTAGAAGGGCTGCACTGCCGTGGAAATGTCGGTGCCCAGGATGTTGTTGAACGGAATCGCGACGCCGGTGAGAATCTCTTTCACCGGAGCGATAACCCGGCTGCCGACAAGCAGCACGGCCATGAGAACGTAGGGAGCCCATGCGCTCACGATGCTCATCCGTTTCTCGGTTCCGTCGGACGCCGCTTTCGCGGGTTCCATCGTCCCCATCCACCGCGGGCTCCAACTGGCGCGTGGGCCAAAGTCGAAGATCCTCTTGGGCATGAGAAACCCACGGCTCGAGGTGAACATCACGAGTATCAACCCGAAAAGGCCACCAAACAGCGAAGGGAATTCCGGCCCGAGAAACCGGGCTACGAGAACGGACGGCACGGTCATCGCGAGCGAGGCGTAGATCGCAAACGGCCAGATCGCCAACCCGTCTCGGAATTTGCGCTCTGGTCCGAAGAATCCCGTGAGCATGCAGACCAGAATGAGCGGAATGAGTATCCCCACAATCGCATGCATAAATGCCACCTGGAATCCAATCGACGCCACGAACTCGGGCATCGTGACACCGAGTACGGATATACGTTCCGCTACCGCCGGGTCACCGCCGAGACCACCGCCGACTCCCACAATGATGGGCGTTCCCACCGCACCGAAGCTCACCGGTGTGCTTTGAATTATGAGGCCCACCATGACGGCGGCCATTGCAGGAAACCCCAGGGCGAGCAGCAACGGCGCAATGACGGCTGCCGGCGTGCCGAAGCCCGAGGCACCCTCAATGAAACTACCGAAGAGCCAGCCGATGATGATCGCCTGGATCCGACGGTCCGGTGAGATGTTGTTGAAGCCCGCCCGAATGGTAGCCATCGCCCCTCCGACCGTGAGTGTCGAGAGCAGCAGGAGTGCCCCGAAGACGATGTAGAGCAGGGTCGCGGCAGTGATGACACCCTCAAGGGAAGCAGCGGCAACTCCCCGAATGTCCATTTTCCAGACTGTGAGGGCCACGATTACGGCGATGACATAGCCCAACGGCATGGCATATTTGGCGGGCCAGCGAAATCCAGCGAGCAGTACACCCACCACCAGAATTGGTGCCAGCGCTAGAAGGCTGAGCACAGCAAGATTGTCCACGATTAGGTCCTCTCTGACCAAGTTTCGTATGATGGAATTTTATTTCTGTCTTGTGGACGCAATTCTAAACGCGGTCGACGCTCACGGTCAATGGATGTGGCATCTTTAGGCTCAGGTCACGCTGCAGCTCACATCATCGCCTGGCGCATCACGACGCCTGGTGCGAAATGGTGCGGTCACTGCCACTGTCCCAAGACAGTCCACGACGACCTCAGCGTGGCATGGGACGACGACTGCTTCGGCCTCGAGAGCGTCGAGAGCGGCACCGACCGCGCAGCGCAATCAGCGGGTGGCTGGAGTCGCCGTAAACTTTCCCCGACGAACCACGGCGTCGACACACGGCGTCGACCCAACGGACTCCAACCTCAGCCACATTGGCCGAGTCCGCGGCCGTAGCCGAATGACTTGCGCCCGGCTGAAAGTGGTGCCCGACGCTCATCGTGCGGGCTGGCTTCGATGAAAGAAAGCAGGACGTCGGCAGAGCGGAAGAGGTTCACGTCAGCATTCGAGAGAGCTGGAACGCGTCAACACGGCCACCGATCGACGCATTGACCGTCACCTCGCCGGCACGGCACGCCTGTGCCTACACCCGATTCCTCAGTCTCCGTTCCTGCGCGCCGTCTCGCTTACGCCTGCTGAGCCTTCTTGGCACGCCGGATCCGGTGCAGGATGGGCTCGGTGTAGCCGCTCGGCGAGGACGCCCCCTCGATGATGAGCTGCCGGGCCGCCTGAAAGGCGAGGCCCGGACCGGCCGGACCGATTAGGGTTTCATAGAAGGGGACGTCCGCGTTTTGCCTATCGACAACGGCCGCGAGCCGCACGAGGCTCGCGTCCACCTCCGACTCGGTGATGACGTCGTGGGCTAGCCAATTCGCCAGGAGTTGACTGGAGATGCGCAGTGTCGCTCGGTCTTCCATGAGCCCAACACCATGGATGTCCGGGACCTTGGAACACCCGACTCCCTGGTCGACCCATCGGACGACATAGCCGAGGATCGACTGAACGTTGTTGTCGAGCTCAGTCAGGCGTTCGTCACCGGGTTTCTGTTCGGCGAGCGGGATAACGAGGATCGGGTCGAGCGCCTGGCGCACCCGCTTGCCGACTTCCCGCTGACGTTCGGCCACGTCAACTTCGTGATAGTGGATAGCGTGCAGCGTGGCGGCCGTCGGAGACGGCACCCACGCTGTGGTCGCACCGGACCGGGGATGCACGACCTTCTGCTCAAGCATGTCGTGCATGAGATCGGGCATAGCCCACATGCCCTTACCGATCTGGGCCCGCCCGGGGAATCCCGCCGAGAGTCCAGCGTCCACGTTCGCGTTCTCGTATGCGGCCATGAAGGGCTGAGAGCGCATCGCCCCCTTGGCGACCACTGCGCCTGCGTGCATGGACGTGTGGATCTCGTCGCCGGTGCGATCAAGGAATCCGGTGTTGATGAAGACGATTCGATCGGACGCTGCGTCGATGCAGGCGCGCAAATTGACCGTGGTGCGCCGCTCTTCGTCCATGATGCCCACCTTCAGCGTGCGTGATGGCAGGCCGAGGAGCTGCTCAACCCGCCCAAAGAGATCGACGGTGAACGCGACTTCATCGGGACCGTGCATTTTTGGTTTGACGATGTACATCGAGCCGGCACGCGAGTTGCCGCCGCGGGCTTCTCCGGCAAGATCGGGGAACGAACCGAGTGTGGTTACCACCGCATCAAGGATGCCTTCGAACACCTCGTCGCCGGCGGCATCGCGCACCGTGTCGGTGGTCATCAGGTGGCCGACGGTGCGCACCAAAAGAAGAGCCCTACCGTGCAACGTCACGGCGCCACCGTCCGGCGCGGTATAAACCCGGTCGCCGTTCATCGTTCGCATGAATGTGCCGCCGCTCTTGCTGACGGTTTCGCTAAGCGTGCCACGCATGAGCTCCCGCCAGTTTCGGTATCCGAGAACCTTATCTTCGGCATCGACCGCGGCGACCGAGTCCTCGAGATCCATGATTGTCGTCACTGCGGACTCGAGCACAATGTCTTGAATCCCGGCAGGGTCGGTGCTGCCGATCGCCCCGTCCCGGTCGATGATCACGTCGAGATGCAGGCCGTGGTGACGGAAGAGGACCGATGCCGGCGCTGAAGAATCCCCGGTGTAGCCGATGAGTGCTGACAGCTCCGCGAGAGCAGTGCGCGAGCCGTCCATCAAGGTGACTACGAGGGTACCGTCGCCGATACGATACTCCACGGCGTCGCCGTGTGAGCCTGCTTGGAGCGGGACGGCTTGGTCGAGCAGGGCGCGCCCACGGGCGATTACCTGCTGACCGCGCGCGTGGTTATAAGTGCTCCCGCGGGCGGTTTCGCCGTCTATGGCGATCGCGTCGGTCCCGTAGAGCGCGTCGTAGAGCGAACCCCACCGCGCATTGGCAGCGTTAACGGCGAACCGCGCGTTGAGAAGTGGTACGACGAGTTGCGGACCTGCCTGTGAGGCGATTTCCACATCGACGTTCGAGGTGGTGATGCTGAAATCAGACGGTTCGTCGACAAGGTACCCAATTTCCGTCAGGAACGCCCGATATGAGGCGGGATCCGGCTGACCAGGGTTGGTCTGGTGGAAGGCATCGAGCCGGGCCTGCAACTCCTCCCTCCGACGCAGAAGTTCGCGGTTTCTCGGTGTGAGGTCACGGATCAGCACACTGAGCCCCTGCCAGAAGGCGTCGGCTCGAATGCCGGTCCCCTCGAGGGCCTCGTTCTCGACGAATTCAACGAACGCGGTCGCGATGTCCAGATCCGCTCGACGAACCCGCCCACTCAAATCGGTCGTCTGCGTTGACAGGGGTGTGCTCACTGGTGGACTCCTTGGCGTCGTGGGTCACAACCCCGGCGGCAACGCCGTCGGGGTGAACCCGTGGGTAAGAAAACCGTGGGATTGCTCGCCGCGGCAGTCGCAGCCAAAACACCCGACCGATTCATCCGGGCGGTACTCCGTGGCCGACTGCGTCCAGAGCCAGTATCTCAGCAAACAGAGAATTTTGAAACCGAAATTCCACATAACGGAATAGCTAGGGTCCGCGGCGCGTCACAATCTCGTGATTTCTTTCGTCCCGTCGCGGGCCGAGGGCGCTGTCAGGAGCCTCTATAGGCATTCTCGACGTCGGAAGCGATCAACTCAGCGGTGTGTGTGAGGATGGGGATGGCACGCTCGGCGAAATGCTCATCGACGCGGGTGAGCGGGCCTGAGACCGAAATCGCGGTCAGGCTCGGCATTCCGGGTACCGCTACCGCGAAGCATCGCACGCCGAGTTCCTGCTCGTTGTCGTCGATGGAGTAGCCGCGCGTTCGAATTCGGGAAAGGTCCTCAAGCAGGCGGTCGATGTCGGCGATGCTGTGCATGGTCGGCGTTGGCATTCCTGCACGAGCGACGATCCCTCGCACCTGCGCGTCGTCCAACTGAGCCAGTATTGCTTTGCCGACGCCCGAAGCGTGCGTATGGACTCGGCGGCCCACTTCGGTGAACATGCGCATGGAGTGCGCGGACGGCACCTGGGCAACGTAGGTGGCCATGTCGCCGTCCAAGATCGCCATGTTCGCCGTCTCACCGAGTTGCTCGACCACACTCGCCAGGTGCGGTCGCGCCCACGCGCCAAGTTGTCGGCTAGCGACCTCCCCCATTCGGATGAGTCGCGGCCCAAGTCCATAGCGCCGGTTCGGGAGCTGGCGCACGTAGCCCAGAGGCATCAGGGTGCGCAGGAGCCGGTGGATGGTGGGCAGCGGCAGTTCGGCAGCCTCAGCGAGCTGCGAGAGGGACACCTCTTCACGTGCGCTCGTGATCAGCTCCAACAGCTCGAACACTCGCTCGACCGACTGCACACGACCGCTCGCCTTTTCCGCCATGCCTAAACTCCGATTCTCTACTTGTGACATATTCTATCCGCATTGCGGAAGCAATGCGCGGACAGAGGTTGACGCCTTGAGTGCTCTTCACTTAGAATTTCCACCAGGCAAGAAGTAACTTCCACGATTCGGAATCTTCCAATAGTGAAAGTCGCTGACGAAGGGATGTCCAATGTCATACACGGTGAACTGCTCTACGCTCCTCACGGAGTTCCCCCTGCTCGAGCGCCCCGCGCGCGCGCAGCAGGCGGGATTCCCAGCGGTGGAGTTCTGGTGGCCATTCAGCACCGCTGTGCCGGATGACGCCGACATCGCTCGATTCGAGAGCGCGATCACTGACGCGGGGGTGCAGCTCACCGGTCTCAACTTCTTCGCCGGAGACATGCCCGGCGGCGACCGCGGGCTTGTCTCCTGGCCCGCGCGCTCATCCGAGTTCCGCGACAACATCGACGTGGTCGTCGCGATCGGTGAGAAGCTCGGTTGCCGCTCCTTCAATGCCCTCTACGGCAACCGTATCGCCGAGGAGGCGCCGGAGGCTCAAGACGAGACCGCCGTCGAGAACCTCTCGATCGCCGCAGCGGCCGTCGCCCGGATCGGCGGAACAGTGCTGCTGGAGCCGGTCAGTGGCGCCCCCAATTACCCCCTGCTGACCGCCGATGACGCGCTCCGGGTGATCGGTCGGGTCGCAGCGGCCTCCGCCGCGGAGAACGTAAAGCTGCTGGCCGACTTCTACCACCTCGCCGTCAACGGCGACGACGTTGCCGCGGTCATCGAAGAGCACGCCGCGGAGTTCGGCCACATCCAGATCGCCGACAACCCCGGTCGCGGTGCTCCCGGTACCGGCGAACTCCACCTCGACGCATGGATCGCTCGCAGCCGCGAACTTGGCTACGAGGGGTTCATCGGCCTGGAGTACAAACAGTTGACGGATACCGCCTTCGACTGGATCCCGCGCGCAGCGCGCACCCCTCTAACGCGAGAAAAGGAAGAGCAATGAGCAACGTCTCTGTCATCGGGCTCGGCATCATGGGCCTGCCCATGGCCATCAACCTCGTCAAGGCTGGACACACCGTCACGGGTTTCAACCGCAGCCCAGCACGCCTTGACGCCCTCATCACGGCCGGCGGACACGGCGCAACGAGTGTCGCCGAGGCAGCCCGGGGCGCAGATGTCGTCATCACTATGGTGCCCGACTCCCCCGACGTCGAAGGCGTCGTCAGCGGTTCGGACGGCGTCTTCGCCACCGCAGCCCCCGGCACGCTCTGGATCGACGCCAGCACCATCCGTCCCGACGTCGCGAAGCGGCTCGCCGAGAACGCTGCGACTGCCGGGTTGCGGCCGCTCGATGCGCCCGTCTCCGGCGGTGAGCAGGGAGCCATCGACGGGGTGCTGTCGATCATGGTCGGCGGAGATTCCGCCGACTTCGATGCCGCCCAGGATGTCCTCGGCGCGGTCGGGAAGACCATCGTCCACGTCGGACCATCAGGCTCCGGACAAACAGTCAAGGCAGCCAATCAGCTCATCGTCGCCGCCAACATCGAGGTTCTCGCCGAAGCGATCGCCTTCCTCGAAGCACACGGGGTCGACCTCGACGCCGCGCTGACCGTCCTCGGCGGAGGCCTGGCGGGGTCCAAGGTTCTTGAGCAGAAGGGCACGAAGATGGTCAAGCGCGACTTCGAGCCTGGTTTCCGCCTCGCCCTTCATCACAAGGACCTGGGCATCGTTACGGCCGCTTCCCGCGAAGCGGGCGTCATCATCCCCCTCGGTGCCGTCGTCGCACAGCTGGTCGCCGCCACCGTCAACCAGGGCGATGGCGCACTCGACCACTCGGGACTGTTCAAGCAGGTCCTCCATCTCTCCGGCCGCAGCTAGCCGCGCGCCGGCACCCTCTACGAGAACGAACCGAAAAAGCACGCTCTCGCCACTTGACAAAAACATAGGGGCACCCTCCCCTAATCGACGGCATCCGGCCCTGATGGAAACCGCAGAATCTCTTCGAAGGAGTACCACCTCATGACTAAAATGCGCACTGTAGACGCCGCCGTTCTGATCCTGGAAAAGGAAAGGGCCACCGAGGCATTCGGCCTTCCAGGTGCGGCCATCAACCCGTTCTACTCAGCGATGAAAGCCCACGGCGGTATCCGCCACACGCTCGCCCGCCACATGGAGGGCGCTTCCCACATGGCCGACGGGTTCTCCCGAGCGGTCGCAGGCAATATCGGCATCTGCATCGGTACATCCGGCCCCGCCGGCACCGACATGATCACCGGCCTCTACGCCGCCTGGGCCGACTCCATTCCAATCCTGTGCATCACCGGGCAAGCCCCCGTCGCGAAGCTGCACAAGGAGGACTTCCAGGCTGTGGACATCGAGTCCATCGCCAAGCCCGTCACCAAGCTCGCCATGACTGTCCGCGAACCCGGCCAGATCCCCGGCGCTTTCCAAAAGGCGTTCCAGCTCATGCGCTCGGGACGACCCGGACCAGTGCTCCTTGATCTTCCAATCGACGTGCAGCTTGCCCAGATCGAATTCGACATCGACGCCTACGAGCCCCTGCCCGTCGAAAAGCCCAGGGCCAACCGCACCCAGCTGCAGAAGGCCCTCAACCTCCTCACGGCCTCCGAACGGCCTCTCATCATCGCCGGTGGCGGCGTCATCAACGCGAACGCGTCCGCGCAGCTGGTCGAACTCGCCGAGACCCTCGGCGTTCCAGTCGTGCCTACCCTCATGGGCTGGGGAGCGATTCCCGACGACCACCCGCTCATGGCGGGACTGGTCGGCCTGCAGACATCCCACCGCTACGGGAACGCGAGCCTGCTGGCATCGGACTTCGTCATCGGGATCGGCAACAGGTGGGCGAACCGCCACACGGGAGGTCTGGACACCTACACTGCCGGTCGCACCTTCGTGCACATCGACATCGAACCGACCCAGATCGGACGTGTGTTCGCGCCTCATCTCGGGATCACCTCCGATGCCGGTGCGGCGCTGGACGGGCTGCTCGAGCTCGCCCGGGAACGCAGCACTGCCGGCAACCTGCCGAACTACTCCGACTGGGCAGCGGAGTGCGCCGAGCGCACCGCGACGCTTCACCGCAAGACCCATTTCGACAATATGCCGATTAAGCCCCAGCGGGTATACGAAGAGATGAACAAGGCATTTGACAAGGACACTGTCTACGTGAGCACCATCGGGCTGTCGCAGATTGCCGCCGCCCAATTTTTGCATGTCTTTGGTCCTCGCAAGTGGATCAACGCGGCCCAGGCCGGACCCCTCGGGTGGACCCTCCCCGCAGCCCTCGGCGTAGTCCGCGCCAACCCCAACGGCACCGTCGTCGCGATCTCCGGCGACTACGACTTTCAGTTCATGATCGAAGAACTCGCCGTCGGTGCCCAGTTCAATCTGCCTTACATCCATGTCGTTGTGAACAACTCTTACCTGGGACTCATCCGCCAGGCGCAACGCGGCTTCGACATGGATCACCACGTCTCCCTCGCTTTTGAGAACATAAACTCCCCCGAAACCAACGGATACGGCGTTGATCACATTGCCGTCGCCGAGGGACTCGGTTGCAAGGCCATCCGTGTGCAAGACCCGAACCTGCTCGGACAGGCTTTTGAAGCGGCCCACGCGCTGATGGAGGAGCACCGGGTGCCGATTGTGGTCGAAGTGATTCTGGAACGCATCACCAATATCTCCATGGCCGCCGCCGAGATCGACTCGGTCAACGAATTTGAAGAGCTCGCCGTGACCGAAGAAGACGCGCCGACCGCGAACCTCAGGGTTCGGGTTTAGACGTCATCATGCGCGTCGTCATCGCCCCCGACAAGTTCAAGGGTTCGCTCTCCGCGCCTGAGGTCGCACAGCATCTGGCTGTGGGACTTCGAACTTCTGCCGCAAGTCTCGGCTACCCGATCGACGTACTCTCTATTCCCGTGGCCGACGGTGGTGAAGGCACCGTCGATGCCGCCGTCGGCGCAGGCTTTCAACGTCGCACCGCGACTGTCACCGGGCCGACCGGACGATTGATTCAGGCAGCATTCGCCGTACGCGGTTCGGAAGCCGTCATCGAAATGGCCGCCGCCTCCGGACTCGGCGTCCTCCCGGACGGCATCCCGGCCCCGCTCAGCGCAACCAGCCGAGGAACCGGCGAACTCATCCGCGCCGCGCTGGACGCTGGATGCCGGCACATCGTCCTGGCCATCGGCGGCAGCGCAAGCACCGACGGCGGATCCGGGGTGCTCCGCGGACTCGGAGCCCGCTTCCTCGACTCGCGGTTCCTCCACGCCGACGGGGCCGAGATCCCGGGCGGTGGCGGCTTTCTCGCCGGATTGGATCGCATCGACCTGTCAGGCCTGGATGACCGTCTGCGGGAGACGAGCATCGTGCTCGCCACAGATGTCGACAATCCGCTCCTCGGCGCGCGCGGCGCCGCCGCAGTCTTCGGCCCGCAAAAGGGTGCCTCCCCCGCCGACATTCTTGACCTCGAAGCTGGGCTCGCGCACTTCGTCACGGTTCTCGGCGAGATCTTCGGCGCGCAGGCCAAGGACGCCGCGAACGCGGCTGGTGCGGGCGCCGCGGGCGGAGTGGGCTACGCGGCCCTCACGGTGCTTGGTGCCACTCGACGCCCAGGCATCGACATCGTCCTGGAGTTCACCGAGCTGAACAGGCGCCTAGCTGGAGCGGATTTGGTGATCACGGGCGAAGGTAGCCTCGACCATCAAAGCCTCGCAGGCAAGACCCCTGTCGGCGTCGCGCGGGCCGCCACCCGAGCAGGAATCCCGGTCATAGCTGTGTGCGGTCGAACCACTCTGGAGCCCCGCGAAGTGCACCTGGCTGGATTTCAGCGAATCTACCCGCTCACTGCCCTGGAGCCGGATCTCGCGGTCAGCATGACCCAGGCGGGGCGACTGCTGGAACAACTCGGCCGACAGATTGGTCGCCACTTCGCACCGAATGGTCCACCAGCCCAGAATTCCGTCCCAGCCCTCGTTGGCGAATGACCCCGTTACCTTGTTCATGTCCCCGGATGGTGTGATTATCGGGGATGTTGGCCCGTCGGGTCCGGCCTGATTATTGCCCCCAGTCGTTGATGATCCGGGGGGGTGTTGTCACCGGATTTGACTGGTGTCAGGTGATCGCTAATAGGGGCCGTACTGAAACCCAGGCCATTCGTAACGTGGATGTGAGACTCGATACCGCGGCGCTGACCAACATAACGGTTCAGAGACGGGAGTAATCATGATTGAGCACTACGACTCCGTGGACGTGTTCGTCGGCGTCGACGTGGGGAAAGGAGAGCATCACGCGGTCGCCTACGACCGCGCTGGGAAAGTGCTCTTCGACAAGGCCCTGCCCAACGACAAGGCCCTGCCCAACGACGCGGCCAAACTTCGCGAGGTCATCGGAAAGCTAAAAAAGCACGGTCAAGTCCTCTTCGTCGTCGATCAACCCGCCACGATCGGTGCCCTGCCCGTCGCGGTCGCTCAAGCGGAGAACGTCCTCGTCGGGTATCTGCCGGGCTTGGCCATGCGCCGCATCGCGGACCTCCACCCGGGCGAGGCGAAGACGGATGCCCGTGATGCGGCCATCATCGCCCAAGCCGCCCACACTCTTCCCCACGCGTTGCGGTCCATTCAACTGGCCGATGAACAGGTCGCGGAACTGTCAATGCTGTGCGGTTTCGACGACGACGTCCTCGGACAGATTGTCGCGACCAGCAACCGAATCCGCGGCCTCCTCACCCAGATCCACCCAGCATTGGAGCGGGTCCTGGGCCCGCACCTCGACCACCCCGCAGTGCTGGACCTGCTGCAGAAACACCCGTCGCCAGCATCGATGAAAGCCGCCGGCACGGTCCGACTTGGGAACCGACTGATCAAGCGGGCGCCGCGCATGGGGCGTCGCCTCGCCGCCCAGATCACGCAGGCCCTCGGCGAGCAAACCGTCGTCGCCGTGGGCACGAACGCGGCCAACACGGTGCTTCCCCGCCTCGCCGAACAACTCTCCGCCCTGCGCCGACAGCGTGACGAGATCGCGGTCGAAGTGGAGAGACTCATCGATGCCCACCCTCTTCAGCCCGTCCTGATCAGCATGCCCGGAGTCGGGGCCAGGACCGCCGCCAGACTCCTCACCGAAGTCTCCGGGAAGGAGTTCGCCAACGCCGGACACCTCGCCTCCGACGCCGGCCTCGCCCCCGTGACCCGCCGTTCCGGCTCGTCGATCCGCGGCGAACACAGCTCCCGACGAGGCAACAAAGCCCTCAAACGAGCGCTGTTCCTCTCCGCCCTCGCTGCCCTCCACGATCAAGCATCACGGACCTACTACGACCGGAAGATCGCCGAGGGCAAGCATCACAACCAGGCCCTGCTCGCCCTCGCCAGGCCACGCTGCAACGTCCTCTACGCCATGCTGCGCGACGGCACCCTCTACGAAAACGAACCCAAAAAGCACGCCCTCGCCGCTTGACAAAAACATAGGGGCACCCCCAGCTCGAACAGGATCACGTCGGGTTGCGCAGGGTTCCTGATGCCGCGCCATAACGTTAGAGACCCGCGTGCTAAGAACTGTCTCCGGAACTACTGCCACGTTGCGCCCGGCCGCACAGGAGGGCTTCGCGACGGTGGGCAGCTCGGGCGTGCACGGTTTTTGACCTTCTTGGTTTACGAGGACCGACTCGTCGGCCGGGCCATTAAGCAAGCTGGCGTGCTCGTGGACACCTTCACCGACACCTGCAGAACGATCCTGCCAGGTTCAATGCGCTCATCGGCGGCGTCATCGCGATCAGCCGATGACGGCTTTGGCTCCGCCCTTCTGTTTGCGCCGTCAGCGGCCTAGGAGCGGTCGCGTTTTTCTTCGATGACGATAATCTCGGGGGTGCCGTTTCGGCCCGAGTTCGGTGCTGGCCGTGTCTGCTGCGGCCGTGTCTGCTGGTGCGGTGTTTGATGGGGCAGCGGATGCTGCGGGCCGGCTGGCGCAGACTGGCCGCGAGCGGTCTGCTCCACTAGGTCGACCATTTCGCGCATCCGACGCCGGGCGGCATCGAACAGCTCCCAGATGGCAAACCAGAACACGAATAGCCCGCCAATGATAACGAGTACGCTAAGCCAGCCGGCGGCATCCGTTGAAAAAGGAATGGCAATGATGAGCGCGTGCCAGAATGCGAGGACGCCAACGTCGGTATATGAAACCGACCGGGTGGCGCGCACCTCTTTGCGGGCATAAATAACCAGTGCCACCAGAAGCAGACCGAGGCCGATGAGTACGGCGCCGAAGAAAATGCCCAGCACCGCCCAGCCGCCCGATCCGAAGATCGAGGACCCGACGAGGAGCCAGAGCGGCAGGACTCCGGCGGCAATGAATTGCCAGTGGTAGAAGGCGCGGCGGATGATCACGCGGTTAGTTTATCGACGGGGGCTGGTACTGGCCTTGGCGTTCGCTGGAGGCTGAAGCTCTGGTGTCAGAAGGTCGGGGCGCACCCGTTCGGTGCGTTCGATCTGCTGCTGGCGGCGCCAGGCGCTGATGGCGCCGTGGTTTCCGCTCAGCAACACCGGCGGCACGTCGAGGCCGCGCCAGCTGGCCGGCTTGGTATAGCTCGGGTATTCGAGCAGGCCGTCTTCGTGGGATTCCTCGACAAGGCTCTCGGGGTTGCCGACAACTCCGGGAATGAGCCGGCCGATCGCCTCGATCATGGCCATAACGGCGACCTCTCCCCCGTTGAGTACGTAGTCGCCGAGGCTGACCAGGCGCACCCGGCTGCGGGATTCGTAGTGGTCGACGACGCGTTGATCGATGCCCTCGTAGCGGCCGCACCCGAAGACGAGGTGCTGCTCGAGCGACAGTTCGCGTGCCATCGCTTGATTGAACTGGTCGCCGGCCGGCGAAGGAAAAAGGAGGATGGGACCGTCGTCGTGCGTGCCAGCGTTCTTCACAGTCACGGCGTCGCCGAGGATGGCGTCGAGGGCGTCACCCCACGGTTCGGGCTTCATCACCATGCCGGCGCCACCGCCGTAGGGAGTGTCATCAACCGAGTGGTGACGATCGTGGGTGTGGTCGCGCAGGTTGTGCACGCCCAACTCGATCAATCCGCTCTGGCGGGCTTTGCCCAGCAGCGACAGATCGAGCACATCGAAGAATTCGGGAAAAATAGTGACGATATCGATGCGCATGGTCAAATTCTAGAAGAGTCCGGCGTGCTCTTTCGCCTCGTGGTAGCGGTCAATGACCAAATCGACCAGCGGAACGGGGGCCGGTTCGCCCGGCAGCAGCAGCGGGGCGGTGACCCGTTCGGCGCCCGCGCTCTGGGCGCGGGTGAGGTCGAAGAAGAAGCCGGGCGCCATGAGATAGGTGCTCACGGTGACCTGCTGGCTGCGGATTCGAGCGGCAGTGACAGCACACGCCAGCCGTGGCGTGGCTGCGGAGAGAAAGCCAACGGTGACGCGAACGCCCAGTCGACGTTCGAGCTGGGCGCCGACCGTACGGCAGTCGTTGACTGCGCGCGCATCGCTGGAACCGGCGGCAGAGAGCACGACTTCCTGGCCGGGCAACTTTTGGTCGAACCCGGCGGCACGCAGTCGATGTTCGAGAACGTCGATGAGCCGGTCATCGGGTCCGAGCGCTGGGGAGACAGCCGTCACACGGGAATGTGCGCGGGTCTCCCGTTGCAGGTCGACATGCACGTGGTACCCGGCAGAGAGCAGCAGCGGCACCACGACCGCGGCGCAGCCGGAGTGTATCCCGTCGAGGCTCGACACGACATCCGGCTGTTGCACATCGACAAAACCGCCGGTTACGCTCAAATCGGGACGGGCGAACGCGACCGCCTCAACGAGAGTGGCGATGGCCGCCCGACCGTCAGGCGAATTGGTACCGTGCGAGATCGCCACGAGGGCAGCGGTTCGCACGGGGGCGGGATCGTCAGGAGCATGGTTGCGTTCGGCAGGGTCGTGGTCAGCAGGGTCGTGGTCGGCAGGGTTGCGTTCGGCAGAACCATGGTCAGCAGGGTCGTGGTCGGGAATTTCGTAGTGGGCAGGGTCGTGGTGGGCAGGGCCGTCGCGGCGGTACCGACCCGGCGAGCGCGCCAAAAGCGTGAGACTGCCGTTACCTTCACTCACAATGACTCCGCCCTGCCGTTAGCTTGACCTTGACTGTGTCGCCAGCTTCACCTGAGCTGGCTTCCGTGTAGTCTGCCTCGTTTACGGCGGCGCAGCATCCGTTGCCGACACACTCCGTCACACGCAAATGTCAGGCCTGCAGCAGGGTTGTTACGATGCATGACCTTTTCATACCGACGCCGGGAGCAAATCGTGTCTCCTCGATTACTGTTCTACGAAGTGGTATCGCCATCGTTGCAGAGTCGTCGTTTCGTGCCTAAGGAGTGTGCAGATGCCAGCCCCAAACCGTGTCGCAGCCGGGTCCGCTAAAGCCGGGTCAGCCACCGTAGCGTCCGCTGTGGCCGGGTCGGCCACAGCCGGGTCGGCAGCAGCCGGGTCCGACGCGGGCGTTCCACGCACGGCCGGGTCGGTCACCCTTGTCGGCGGCGGTCCTGGCGCCGTCGAGCTGATGACCGTGGCGGCCGTAGCCGCGCTTAAACGAGCGGATGTCGTGTTGTTCGACCGCCTCGCACCAAACAAGGACCTCGCCTCACTGGCACCGTTCGCCACCCTTATTGATGTAGGCAAACGCGCCGGCAGCCATCCGGTTTCGCAGTCCGGAATTGAAGACCTCTTGGTCGAGCACGCCCTCGCCGGTCAGCGCGTGGTGCGATTGAAGGGAGGCGACCCCTACATCTTCGGCCGGGGTAGCGAAGAAGTGCTCGCCTGCCACCGCAGCGGCGTTGCCGTCACCGTCATTTCAGGGGTGACGAGTGCGATCGCCGTGCCTGCGGAGGCGGGGATTCCGCTCACCCATCGCGGTATGAGCCACTCTTTCACCGTGATCAGTGGCCATGCACCCCTCACCGAAAATGAGTTAGCAGGCCTAACCCTGCTCGAAAGCACCATCGTCGTGCTCATGGGCGTCGGAACGCTGCCGACCCTAACCCAGGGGCTGTTACGCCATGGTGTGCCCGCGGATTTGCCCGTGGCCATCATCGAACGCGGGTTCAGCGCAGCCCAACGCACGACCGTCAGCACGCTGTCGGCCGTTCTCGTCGATGCCGCCGTGGCCGGTGTAGCCAGTCCTGCCGTGCTGGTGATCGGCAAGGTCGTGCGTCTCGCGTTCAGCGGCGATGCCGCCGCGGAAGATCTGGTGGCCCGAGCAGCCGAATATACCGTGGCCGCCTGATCCTGAAGATTGCACTACGACGACTCTCAACTCGCGCGCAGGGCTCGCGCCCGTGCGCAGGGCTCGCGCCCGTGCGCCGCGGTTACGCGCATATATACGGATTGCGCGCGCGGACCACGCGCATCTGTGCGTGCCTTGAAAGTGTGCTGGGGTTGCGCCAGTGCGCGGGAGTTCAAGCCCAGCCACACCTCCCCCGCATCCGGGTACGCGCGAGTTGCGCCAGTGCGCGGGAGTTCCGCCTACCGCGCAGTGGCGCATGTCCCGCGAAACGTGGATCCGGTTAGGTTGCCGGGTCGGCCTCGGCGGGGTCCTCGGGCAGCTCTTCGAGCAGGCCGGGCGGCGGTGTGATTGTGACCACGCCGTTCTTCACGTCGACGTTCGGCACGATCGCCTTCACGAACGGGATCATGACGTCGCCGGTCGGCGTTTTCACGATCAACAGGTCTTGGGCAGGCATGTGCTCAAGGCGACCGATGGTGCCGATGCGCACACCGTCACGGACGACGGCGAGGCCGACCAGCTGGTGGTCGTACCAGGCGTCTTCTTCATCCGACTGCTCTTCAACGTCCGCGTCGATCCAGAGGATCGCCTTGGCGAGCGTTTCTGCCGTGGAGCGGTCGGGAACATCCTTGAAAAAACCGACCGCGTGCTGGTTGTACCAGCGCAGCTCGACGAGTTCAATCGTCTTGCCGTGCCAGGCCGAGCCGGTCGGAACCTGCAGTGTGAACACGGCGCCCGGGACGAAACGTCGTCCCGGGTCATCCGTGAACAGTTCGAGCTTGATTGCTCCCTTGAGGCCGTGCGCCTTCGTCAGGCGCCCCACCCGTAACTGCTGGGTGCGGTCCTTCGCGCTGTCGTGCACTGATCTAAAAATCGGTGTCGACGACGTCGACGCGAACGCGTCGACCATCGGCCAGAGCTGCAACGAGGGTGCGCAGGGCCTTGGCGGTGCGACCAGCGCGACCAATGACCCGGCCGAGATCCTCGGGGTTCACACGAACCTCGAGCACCTCGCCTCGTGGCGAATTCTTTTCTGCAACGTGCACGTCGTCCGGGTGATCAACGATCCCCTTGACGAGGTGTTCGAGCGCGGGAGCAAGCAACAGTTACGCCTCTTCGGTTGCGGGGGCCGCAACCTCTTCGACCTTGGCGACCGGCTTCTCGGCCTTGGGCTTGAGAACCGGCTTCTTCTTCTCGTCAGCGACGAAAGCAGCCTTCGGTTCCTTCACCTTGACGGTGCTCCTGGCGTTTTTGTCTCCCTTGAAGATGCCCCAGTCGCCCGTGAGCTTGAGGAGTGCAGCAACCTGTTCGGTCGGCTGAGCGCCGACGCTGAGCCAGTACTGCGCCCGCTCGGACTTGACCTCGATGACCGAGGGCTCCTCCGTGGGGTGGTAGATGCCGATTTCTTCGATGACACGACCGTCGCGCTTGGTGCGCGCGTCGGCAACGACAATGCGGTAGTACGGAGCACGGATCTTGCCCATGCGCTTCAGACGAATTTTGACAGCCACAATTCTCCAGTGTTGATTCGGTGTTTGGCGAACCTTGGGCCGTGAGCGTGGGGGCACACTCGGCATAAGCTCTATAGGACCACGTTGCACCGAGATAGAGGGTCGGGCACAACGGATCGCGACTAACCATTCTGTCAGAGATTGCTCACTGAGTGATAATCGATCAAAACGGCTTTCACCAGCCGACCCAAGGAGCGCCCGTGCCACTCGAATTCGCCCGATCCGCCCGCTCCACCGTGGGCATCGAGTGGGAGGTCGCCCTTGTCGACCGCCACACCGGCGATCTGGTGTCGATCGCGGACCAGGTGCTTGACGCCCTACGCGGCCCCGACGGCTCGGCGCACGCCACCATCACCGGTGAATTGCTGCTCAATACGGTCGAGCTGGTTTCCGGGGTGCACGACTCGGTGGGCCACGCGGTCGAGGATGTCGCCGGTCAGCTCGGCGAGGTGCGTCGCGTTCTCGCCGGCCGCGACATTGATGTGATCTGTAGCGGATCGCATCCGTTCGCGCAATGGTTTGACCAGACCGTTACCGACCAGGCGCGGTACCACAAGCTCATCGACCGCACCCAGTGGTGGGGTCGCAACATGATGATCTGGGGTATCCACGTGCACGTGGGCATCGACGACAAGGCCAAGGTCATTCCGATCATGAACGGCCTGCTGACCTACGTTCCCCACCTGCAGGCGCTGAGCGCGTCGAGCCCGTTCTGGGCCGGCGTCGATACCGGCTATGCGAGTAACCGTTCGCTCATGTTCCAGCAGCTGCCCACCGCCGGCCTGCCGTGGGACCTGCCCGACTGGGAGGCATGGGAGCGCTACGTCGACGATATGGCGGTGACCGGCATCATCGAAGACGTCACCGAGGTGCGCTGGGATATTCGTCCGTCACCACGCTGGGGCACGATCGAGGTGCGCGTCTGCGACGGCGTCTCCACCACCGTGGAGCTCGGCGCGATCACCGCGTTCATCCAGTGCCTGGTCGAGTGGATGTCCACCCGCCTCGACGCGGGACAAGACGTGCCGCGCATGCAACCGTGGTTCGTGCGCGAAAACAAGTGGCGGGCAGCCCGCTACGGGCTGGACGCCGAAATCATCCTGGACGCGGGCGGCGCCGAATGCCTCGTGACCGATGACGTGCGTCGCCTGATCGAGGTCCTCTCCCCCGTCGCCGAGCGCCTCGGCTGCTTGCCGGAGCTGCTCGGCCTGCACCGCATCATCGACGACGGCGGCAGCTACCAACGACAGCTCGCCGTCGCCGCCTCCAGCGGCGGCAGCCTGCATGCCGTCGTCGCGGCGCTCAGCCACGAGCTGGCACAGGGTCTCGGGAGCTGACCGGGCTGCACACGGAAGTGGGCAGGGCGTCCGCTCGCGTGCGCGGATCAGGCGTTCTTGCTGTCGCGCCAGGCCAGCCAGTCGGTGGCGTTGCCGAGGTCGTAGTCAGGGCCGGAGATTCCCACCGTGAACAGGCTGGTGCCGAGGTCAAAGAGCGCGTCGGCGTCGGCGACGGTGCGACCGCGCAGCTCGGTGGAGATCTCGATCTCACTCAGGTCGCGACCGACCTCGTCACACCAGGCGCTGAGCACGCCGAGCTTGTGCTCGAGCACTTCGGGGTTCGAGAACGAGTGCCAGATGTCGGCGTGCTGGGCGACGATGCGCAGAGTTTTCTTCTCGCCGCCACCGCCGATGAGCACCGGGATATCGCGGGTGGGCGGCGGGTTGATCCGGGCCCAGCGGGCCTCGATGCGGTTCAGGCTGTCAGCAAGCGCGTTGAGTCGGGTGCCGGGCGTGCCGAACTCGTAACCGTACTCCTGATAGTCGCGCTCGAACCAGCCGGCGCCGGTGCCGAAGATGAAGCGACCACCGCTGATGTGATCGATTGTGCGGGCCATGTCGGCCTGCAGGTCGGCGTTGCGGTAGCTGTTGCAGTTCACGAGGGCGCCGAATTGGAGGGTCGTGGTCTGCTCGGCCCAAGCGGCGAGGATGGTCCACGACTCAAAGTGCAGGCCGTCGGGCTCACCGCTGAGCGGAAAGAAGTGGTCCCAGTTGAAAGCGATGTCAGCGCCGAGCGCCTCGACCTCGGCGAGCGTGTCACGAATTTTGGAATACTGGGCGTGCTGCGGGGCGATCTGCACACCGAGGCGCACTGTACGGTTCGTCGCTGAAGTCATGAACCCAGCCTAGGACCGCCCCCGGGCCGGGCCGCGACCCCCGTCGCCGGATTGGGCAGAGATTTAGCGCGCAGTAGGCGCGCATTGCCAGCGCGTAGCCCCCCGCACAGCGGATGCCAGGCGAATGCTACCGGCCGAGCATTTTCTGCAGCGCGGCCATTTCCTCGTCCGTCGGGCCGCCGGCTTTTCCCTTGCCGGGCTGGGCACTGGAGCCGAGACCGAAACCGGAGCCACCGACATCCGCTTTCGCGTTCTCCCCGGCGGGCTTGACGCCCGAGGCGAGCGCGGCGTTTTCGGCGGCGCGCTTGGCCGGGTTGCCCGACTTGGAGCCCTTCTTCTTGGCCACCTGCTTGGGCTTGCCGCCGTAGCCGGCGCCGGGGATCGGGCCCATCCCGGGAATGTTGGGCATGCCTCCCTTGGCGACGGTCTTCATCATCTTGGCGGCCTGCTCGAAGCGCTGCACCAGCTGGTTGACCTCGGTGACGGTCGACCCGGAGCCCTTGGCGATGCGCAGGCGGCGAGAGCCGTTCAGCAATTTCGGGGTCGTGCGCTCAAGCTTGGTCATGGACTGGATGATCGCCTCGGTGCGCACGATCTCGCGCTCGTCGAAGTTTTCGAGCTGTTGCTTCATCGCGCCCGCGCCGGGGAGCATGCTCATCATCTTCTTGATCGAGCCCATGTTGCGCAGCTGCTGCATCTGGCCGAGGAAGTCATCGAGGGTGAAGGTGTCGGTCGCGAATTTCTCGGCGACCTTGCGGGCTTCGTCTTCGTCGAACGCTCCCTGAGCCTGTTCGATCAGGGTGAGGATGTCACCGAGGTCGAGAATGCGGCCTGCCATTCGGTCGGGATGGAACGGCTCGAAGTCGTCGAGCCCCTCACCGGTCGAAGCGAACATGATCGGTCGGCCGGTGAGGCTCGCGACCGAGAGTGCGGCGCCACCGCGGGCATCGCCGTCGAGCTTAGTGAGCACGACGCCGGTGAAGTCGACGCCGTCCTGGAAGGCCTTCGCCGTTGCTACCGCGTCCTGGCCGATCATGGCGTCGATGACGAAGAGCACCTCGTCTGGGTCGATCGCCTTGCGAATGTTAGCGGCCTGCTTCATGAGCTCGGCGTCAACACCGAGGCGTCCGGCGGTGTCGACGATGACCACGTCGTGCACCTTCTGCAGGGCGTACTTCACGCCGTCCCGGGCGACCTTGACCGGGTCGCCGACGCCGTTGCCAGGCTCGGGGGCGTAAACGGAAACGCCGGCTTGCTTGGCGACGACCTCGAGCTGGGTGACGGCATTGGGGCGCTGTAGGTCGGCAGCGACGAGCAGCGGGGTGTGGCCGTCTTTGGCGAGCCACTTTGCGAGCTTGCCGGCGAGGGTGGTCTTACCGGCTCCCTGCAGGCCGGCGAGCATGATGATCGTCGGCGGCTTCTTGGCGAATTCCAGCCGACGCTGCTGGCCACCGAGAATCGTGACGAGCTCGTCGTTGACGATCTGCACAACCTGCTGGGCCGGGTTCAGCGCCTTGCTGACCTCGTCGCCGAGGGCACGTTCGCGCACCTTGCCGGTGAACTCCTTGACGACCTCGAGGGCGACGTCGGCGTCGAGCAGGGCGCGGCGAATCTCACGAACGGTGCCGTCGACATCCGCTGCGCTGAGTTTGCCCTTGGTACGGAGGTTTTTGAACGTCTCGGCAAGACGATCTGAGAGATTTCCAAAAGTAGCCATGATGGGTTTAGTTTATCCGGCAGCCAGCAGTGCCCCGTTGCACCACCCGGGCCCACCTTATGACCGCGGGCCCACGATAGAACATGGGCCCGGCCGGGGCCCGGTGGCTCCTCTGGGCTAACTGTCCAGGGCCACCAGGATGGTGTCGCCGTGCACGTCGATCGTGACGACGAGCAGGCCGTCGGAGTCGTCGGGGCTGATGGCGTACTCGAGTACCGCGAAGTGCGCCTCGCTGCCGCTGTGGTGCGGGTGAAAGCCGATGCGTTGCAGGCGCAGAGAGCGCAGAAAGTCGATCTGCTGGTCGCCGGAATCCCAGATGATGGCGTCTTCGATCGCCTCCTGGTCCATCTCGTCGAGTTGCTCGGCGATGTATCGGCTCGTCACCGAGACCTCGGCCGACAGATCGGCGACGAGGGATTCGCGCACCTGGGAGTCGAGGTCTTCGATCGAGCCGATCATGGCCGCGGCGATATCGAGCGCCTCGGCGGTGACCGAATCTTCATCGGGCGAGCTGAGGTCGATTTCGACGCTCTGGTCACCGAGTTCGGCCGATTCCGACCAGTAGACCTCGCCCTCGTCTTCGTCGCCGAGAATTCCGAAGAAATCGTGTTCGATGCTCATGCTGCCCTCACTGTCCCTTGAATGTAACGATGATCGATCAGCCGACGAGTTTTTGTGCGAACACGTGCGGGGTGAACCCGGTGAGGTCGTTGATACCCTCACCCTGCCCGACCAATTTGATCGGAATGCCGGTCTTCTCCTGCACGGCCAGCACGAAGCCACCGCGCGCTGAGCCGTCGAGCTTGGTCAGTACGAGCCCGGTCACCCCGGCGTGCTCGATGAATGCCTCGGCCTGGGCGAGCCCGTTCTGGCCGGTTGTGGCGTCGAGCACCAGTAGCACCTCGGCGATCGGCCCCTGCTTCTCGACGACCCGGCGAATCTTGGTGAGCTCGTCCATAAGACCGCCCTTGGTCTGCAGCCGCCCAGCGGTGTCGATGAGCACAATTTCGATGCCCTCGTTCTTCGCCTTTTCGACGGTTTGAAAGGCGACGGATGCCGGATCCTGGCCGGTCATCTGCGGCTTCACAATCTGCGCTCCGGCGCGTTCGGCCCAGGTTGCCAGCTGTTCGACGGCCCCGGCACGGAACGTGTCGGCGGCGCCGATCACGACGCTGCGGCCGTAGGTGTGCAGAAACTTGGCGAACTTGCCGATCGTCGTGGTCTTGCCGACGCCGTTGACGCCGACGACGAGCACGACGGCGGGCCGCTCGGAGAGCGTCAGGGTGGAGTCGAGAATGGACAGCCGCTCTTCGATGCCTTCTCGCAGCATCCGTTGCAGGTCGGTCGGGTCGGTCGTGTTGTATTTGGCGACCTTGGCGCGCAGGTCGGTGATGACCGCATCGGTGACGGTGGGGCCGAAGTCGGCCTGCAGCAGGGCATCCTCGAGGTCGTCCCAGGTATCGGCGTCGATGGTCTTCTTCGTGAACATTCCGCGCAGTGCGCCGGAGAGGGACCAGGGGGTGCGTTCAGCCATGTCCCTAGCCTACGGGGGCGGGGCCCAGTAACATCCCTCGTATCGTTCACGACAGGACCCCCTGTCAACTCATCAACGTCAGCCCGATTGCGCCCGGCTCAGTGCCGTTGGCCGCTGACCCGCACGGTTGCCCCGTGCCGTCCGGCGAGCCGGGCAGAGCAATCACCCGCGCTCCGCCCGGCGCTCAGCGCGATCCACGCAACCTGTGTGACGCCGCGTGACAGTCTGTGACAGCACGTGACCGGCTTTAGTTTCCCCATTCGTGCGGCGCGGTAGCGTCAGTGTCGTTGCTTCGGGTCACAAACACCGGGGCGGCGCCGCCAACCGAGGGAGCCGACGTGCCGAACGAAACCGAGACGGTGCACACCACTGCGACAGGGGCCGCGACCGCACCGGTAGCAGCGACCAAGCCGGCCACGGCCCGCCCGCCGCGGCCGTCAACGCGTCCGAACGGCCAGTGGAAGATCGACGGCACCGAACCGCTCAACGGCAACGAGGCCTGGAAGCAGGTCGACAACGGCCTCGCCGTGCGCGGTCGCATCGAGGAGATCTACTCCAGGCAGGGGTTCGACTCCATCGACAGCACCGACCTGCACGGCCGTTTTCGCTGGTGGGGCCTCTACACGCAGCGCAAGCCCGGCATCGACGGCGGCAAGACCGCCACCCTGGAGCCGGAAGAACTCGAAGACCGCTACTTCATGCTGCGCGTGCGCATCGACGGCGGCCAGCTCACGACCGAACAGGCCCGCGTGATCGGTGCGGTCTCCCGCGACTTCGGCCGCGATACTGCCGACATCACCGACCGCCAGAACATCCAGCTGCACTGGATCCAGATCGAGGATATGCCCGAAATCTGGCGACGTCTCGAAGCCGTCGGCCTCGAGACCACCCAGGCCTGCGGCGACGTGCCGCGCGTGTTCCTCGGCTCCCCCGTGGCCGGCATCGCCGCCGACGAACTTATCGACCCGACCGAGGCCATCCACGACCTCGCCCGCAAGTTTCTCGGCACCGACGAGTTCGCCAACCTGCCGCGCAAGTTCAAGACGGCCATCACCGGCCATCCCAGCCAGGACGTCGTGCACGAGATCAATGACATCGGCCTCGTCGCCGTCGAGCACCCGGAGTTGGGTATCGGCTACGACCTCTGGGTTGGCGGGGCGCTGAGCACCACCCCGCGCCTGGCCGAACGCCTCGGCGCTTTCGTGGTACCCGACCAGGTCAACGAGGTCTGGCGCGGCGTCGTTTCCATCTTTCGCGACTACGGCTACCGCCGCCTGCGCGGCAAGGCCCGCCTGAAATTTCTGCTCGCCGAATGGGGTACAGAAAAGTTTCGCCGCATTCTCGAAGACGAATACCTCGGCTACACCCTGCCCGACGGCCCCGCCGCACCCCGCCCGAAGACGCAGGGCGATCACGTGGGCGTGCACAAGCAGAAGGACGGCCGCTTCTATATCGGCGTCGCCCCCTTCGTCGGCCGCGTCTCCGGCCAGACCCTGATCAAGCTCGCCGACCTGCTCGAAGCCCACGGCTCGACCCGGCTTCGCACGACCCCGCACCAGAAGATCGTCGTGCTCGACGTGGCCGACGAGCACGTGGAACCCATCATCGCGGCCCTCGACGAGATCGGCCTGTCGGCCCGCCCGAGCCTGTTCCGCCGTTCCACCGTCGCCTGCACCGGCATCGAATTCTGCAAGCTCGCCATCGTCGAGACTAAACAGTCCGCAACGGATGCCATCCTCCAGCTCGAGAAGCGGCTCGCCGACATCGACGCCCCGCACCCCATCACGCTGCACGTGAACGGATGCCCCAACTCGTGCGCTCGCATTCAAACCGCCGACATCGGGCTCAAGGGCCAGCTGCTGCCGGATGGCAGCGGCGGCTCAACCCCCGGCTTTCAGGTGCACCTCGGCGGCGGCCTCGCCTCCGTCGATCGCGACGAGGCCGGCCTCGGCCGCACCGTGCGCGGACTCAAGGTGACCGCCGACGACCTGGCCGACTACGTCGAACGCCTCGTGCGCCGTTTTCTGGCCGCCCGCCTCAACGAAGAAACCTTCGCCCAGTGGGCGCACCGCGCCGACGAGGAAGACCTCAAATGAGCGCCATCAACCAAAGCGCCCGCGCCGCGGCATCCGCTGTCCCCGCTCGCCAGCGGTCGCCGCATCGGCCGGCCAGCGAGCTGCAGGCCCTCGCCGAACAGGGCTCGGCTGAACTCGTCGCGGCCCAGGAAGCCGCTGGCCGCGAGGCGACCGCCGCCGAGGTCGTCGCCTGGGTCGCCCGCAACTTCAGCGGCGATGCCGTGGCTGTCGCTTGCTCCATGGCCGACGCGGTTCTGCCCGCGATCGTATCGCAGCAGCTGCCCGGCGTCGACGTGCTCTTTCTCGACACTGGCTATCACTTCGCCGAAACCTATGCGACCCGCGACGCGGTCGCCGCCGCCCTGCCGATAACGGTCGTCGACGTGCTGCCGCTCACAACAGTGCCGGAGCAGGATACCCTGCACGGCGCCGAACTTTTTGCCCGGGACCCCAACGCCTGCTGCGCGATGCGCAAAGTCGAACCGTTGCAGCGTTCACTCGGCGGCTACGAACTGTGGTTCACCGGTGTGCGGCGGGACGAAGCGCCCACCCGCGCCAATACGCCCCTGATCACCTGGGATGAACGTAACGGCCTGGTCAAGGTGAACCCGGTCGCCGCGTGGAGCTACGACGAATTGATGGGCTACGCCAGCGAACATCACGTGCCGGTGAACGTGCTGCTCTCCCAGGGCTACCCCTCCATTGGCTGTGCCCCCTGCACCCAACCCGTCGCGGCGGGCGCTGATCCCCGGTCCGGCCGCTGGGCCACCCTCGAGAAGACAGAATGCGGGCTCCACCTGTGACCACTGCGCTGGTTTCAACACCGGCCACTACCCACCGCCTGTCTGAACTCGACGTGCTCGAGAGTGAAGCGATCCATATCATTCGCGAGGTCGTCGCCGAGTTCGAACGCCCCGTACTGTTGTTCAGTGGCGGCAAAGACTCCGTTGTGGTGCTGCACCTTGCCGCGAAGGCGTTCTGGCCGGGCAAGATTCCGTTCTCCCTGCTGCACGTCGACACCGGTCACAATTTTCCCGAGGTGCTCGAGTTTCGCGATAAAACCGTCGCCACGCACGGGGTGCGCCTGATCGTCGCCACGGTCGAGGATTACGTGGCCGACGGCCGCCTCGTTGAACGCGCAGACGGCACCCGCAACCCGTTGCAAACGCTGCCGCTGCTCGACGCGATCGCGGCTGGCCGGCACGACGCCGTCTTCGGCGGCGCCCGCCGCGACGAAGACAAGGCTCGCGCCAAGGAACGCATCCTCTCGCTGCGCGACGAATTCGGGCAGTGGGACCCACGCAACCAGCGTCCCGAGCTGTGGAACCTCTACAACGGCCGGCACACCGTCGGCCAGCACGTGCGCGCCTTTCCGATCAGTAACTGGACCGAACTCAACGTCTGGCGTTATATCGAACGCGAAAACATCGACCTGCCCCCGCTCTACTACGCGCACGAGCGTGAGGTATACCGCCGCGACAACATGTGGCGCGCGGTCAGCCCGGTCAGTCCGCCCCGCGTCGACGAAACCGTCGAGCTGCGCACGGTGCGCTACCGCACGGTCGGCGACATGAGCTGCACCGGCGCGGTCGACTCGAATGCGGCATCCGTCGCCGATGTCGTGCGCGAGGTCGGCGTGAGCACCATCACCGAACGAGGCGCCACCCGCGCCGACGACCGCATCTCCGAGGCAGCCATGGAAGACCGCAAGAAGGAAGGATATTTCTAATGAAGAATTCGCTGCGTTTAGGCGCCCTCATCTTCGGAACGACCCTTCTTTTAGGCGGATGCGTCGCCACGGTCAGCACCGAGCCCGCCACCGACCAGGGCCCCGCAGCGAAACTGCGCCTCGGCTATTTCGACAACGTCACCCACGCCGCTGCGCTCGTTGGGCTACAGAACGGCTTCTTCGAAGAGGCTCTGGGTGATACGACCCTGAGCACCCAGATCTTCACCGCCGGCCCGGCCGCCGTGGAGGCGCTGAGCGCCGGCGCCATCGACGCCGCCTACATCGGCCCGGGCCCGGCCGTCAACACGTTCGTGCAGAGCGGCGGCCAGTCGGCCACGATCGTGGCCGGTGGCTCGAGCGGCGGCGCGGCGCTCGTCGTGCGCGACGGCATTGACGGCCCGGCCGATCTCGCCGGCACCATCCTCGCTACCCCGCAGCTCGGCAACACCCAGGACGTCGCTCTGCGCTCCTGGCTCGGCGACGAAGGCTACGAGACCAGTACGACCGGTGGCGGCGCTGTCACCGTGTCACCGACCGATAATGCGCAGACCCTGGCCCTGTTTCAGAGCGGCAAAATCGACGGCGCCTGGCTGCCCGAACCGTGGGTCTCCCGGCTCGTGCTGCAGGCCGGCGGCCACGTTCTCGTGAACGAGGCCGACCTGTGGGACAACGGCGACTTTCCCACCACCGTGCTGCTCGTGCGCACGGACTTTCTCACAGAGCATCCCGACACCGTGAGCGCCCTGCTCGAGGGGCACGTCACCGCGGTCGACTGGCTCACCCAGAACCCGGCCGACGCCGCCACGGTCATCAATGCAAAGCTGACGGCCGACACCGGCAAGGCACTCGATGGAGCTGTTCTGACCCGGGCGCTGACCGACGTCACATTCACTGTCGACCCGCTGGCTGCGACCTTTCCGGTCTCGCTCGCCGAGGCGGTCAAGGCCGGCACCGGCAAGGACGGCGACCTGAACGGTCTGTTCAACGTGGCACTGCTCAACGCCGTCCTGGCAAAGCGCGGAGAAGCACCGGTCTCGGCCGGCGGATTGGGAACGGAATAAGCGCATGACACTCGCCATTGAGAGCCAGAACCTGGGCACGGAAGTCGCCGTCACAGGTACCCTGTTTCGCTTCGCGACGGCCGGATCAGTCGACGACGGCAAGTCCACCCTGGTGGGGCGGCTGCTGCACGACTCGAAGGCCATCCTCGCCGACCAGCTCGAAGCAGTCACCCGCACCTCCACCGAGCGCGGTTTCGGCGGTGAGAGCGGCGGCATCGACTTCGCACTGCTGACCGACGGCCTGCGCGCCGAACGCGAACAGGGCATCACCATCGACGTGGCCTACCGCTACTTCGCAACTCCGGCCCGTTCGTTCATTCTGGCTGACTGCCCCGGGCATGTGCAGTACACCCGCAACATGGTGACCGGCGCCACCACAGCGGATGCCGTCATCATGCTCATCGACGCCCGCAAGGGCGTGCTCGAGCAGACGCGCCGTCACCTCAGCGTCGTCGCCCTGCTGCGCGTGCCGCACGTGATCGTCGCGGTCAACAAGATCGACCTGCTCGGCTACGACGAGGCGGCCTACCGGAAGGTGGAGGCATCCGTTCGTCTTGTCACCGCCGAACTCGGTATCGGTTTGCTCGGAAACGGCGGCGTGCACGTCATTCCCGTGTCGGCCCTCGTTGGCGACAACGTCGTGGACCGCTCAGAGCGAACCCCCTGGTATGCCGGGCCGAGCCTGCTCGAACTGCTGGAAACGCTCACCGTGATCGACGATCGGGGCGAGTCCGGGCGCGCCGCCGAGGCGTTTCGCCTGCCCGTGCAGCTTGTACTGCGCCCGCAGGGCGCGGTTGTCGTCGCCCCCGAACTCGCCGACTCGTACCGCGACTACCGTGCCTATGCCGGGCAGGTTGCGAGCGGCAGCATCAGGATCGGCGACACCGTGAATGTCGAGCCCGGTGGCGGCACCAGCACCGTCACCGGCATCGACTTCGCCGGGGTCGACCTCGACGAGGCCTTCGCACCGCAGTCGATCGCCCTGCGCCTGGCCGACGACCTCGACATTGCCCGCGGCGCCGTGATCGCCGCCGCCGACACCCTGCCACCCGTCACCCGCACCCTCGAAGCCGACCTGTTCTGGCTCGACCCGCGCCCGCTCGCACCGGGAGCCCGTGTGCTCGTGAAGTTCGGCACGACCGTCGTGCAGGCCCTGATCAGCGCGGTCACCGGTCGACTCGACCTGACGACGCTCGCCGTCGAGCCGGCCACGGGCCTGGCCGTGAACGACACTGGGCAGGCCAGCATCCGCCTGTCGCGCGATCTGCCCGTAGAACGCTACGCGCAGAACCGCCGATCCGGCGCGTTTCTCGTGATCCACCCGCAGGACGGCGCGACCCTCGCCGCCGGCATCGTCACCGCCCCCGGCGAGCCCACCCACGCCGGTGATGGTTCGGGTGCCGGGTTGGAAGTCTCGCCGTGACCTCGCCCACGAACGTTGCTCTTGCTGCGGCCCGGAGTGAAGCGGTCGCCCCTTCGTCGCTCGAATCATCCGCGATCACCATTAGCGCGCTCGGCAAGCGCTACGGTACCGGACCGCTCGTGCTCGAGGACATCACCCTCTCGATCGACGCTGGCCAGTTCGTCTGCCTGCTCGGAGCGAGCGGATGCGGCAAGTCCACGCTGCTCAACATCATTGCCGGCCTGGAGAAGCCGACCGAGGGCGCCGTCACCGTGGCGAGCGGCAAGGCCGCCGTCATGTTTCAGGACGCCGCCCTGTTTCCCTGGCTGACCGCCGGCCGCAATGTCGAGCTCGCCCTTAAGCTGGGCGGCCTGGCCCGACCGAAGCGCAAAGCCGCCGCGCTCGAACTGCTCGACCTCGTCAACCTCGCCGATGCAGCCGACAGACGCCCGCACGAGCTCTCGGGCGGCATGCGCCAGCGCGTCGCCCTGGCCCGTTCGCTCGCGCAGGACCGCAAGGTGCTGCTCATGGACGAACCCTTCGCCGCGCTCGACGCCATCACTCGCGACCTGCTGCACGAGGAGCTGGAACGGGTCTGGCGCCAGACCGGTCGCACCATCGTGTTCGTCACGCACAACGTGCGGGAGGCCGCCCGGCTGGGCGAACGCATTCTGCTGATGTCGTCGCGCCCCGGGCGCATCGTCAATGAGTGGACCATCACCGACACAGGCTCACGCCGAATCGAATCCCCCGAAGTTGCCCGTCTGGGCGATGAGATCACCGACCAGCTGCGAGAGGAGATCCGCAGCAATGCCGCGTGACACTCATTCCGACACCGCGAAGAGGCACGACCCCCGCCACGACGAACTGCGCCGCTTGGAAGAGGGCCTGGATTCGTTGCAGGCCGTACCCGAAACACCCCGCGGCGCTTTTCGCCGGACGCTCGACGGTGTCGTACCGCCCATTCTGCTGCTCATCGCTCTCGTCACGGCCTGGCAGGTCTACATTCTGGTCGCCAAGCCCCGCCCCGATCTGATTCCCGGCCCGTTCGATGTGTTCGAAGCCCTGGTCAGCGCGTGGTCGAACGACCGACTGCAGCTCGCGGTTGTGACGAGCCTCGAGCGCGGCGGTCTCGGCTTTCTCATCGCCGTCGCCATCGGAACCCCGATCGGACTGCTGCTCGCCGAATGCCGTCCGATACGACGGGCCGTCGGTCCGCTCTTGTCCGGCCTGCAGGTGCTCCCCTCGGTCGCTTGGGTGCCCGCCGCGATCATCTGGTTCGGCCTCACCGACGCCACCGTATACTTCGTCGTACTGATGGGCGCGGTGCCGTCGATCGCCAACGGACTCGTCTCCGGCGTCGACCAGATTCCGCCGCAGCTACGCCGCGTCGGCACGGTGCTCGGCGCCTCCCGCGTCGAGATGGCCACCCTGGTCGTGCTGCCGGCCGCCCTGCCGGGCTATTTCTCCGGACTCAAGCAGGGCTGGGCCTTCGCCTGGCGCTCGCTCATGGCCGCCGAGATCATCGCCATGGGCGGTACGATCGGTTTTGGCCTCGGCTCGATGCTGCAGCAGAGCCGGGAACTCGCCGACCTCTCCGGCGTGCTGGCGACAATCCTGGTGATTTTATTCGTCGGTATTCTGGTAGAGCTCGTCGTTTTCGCTCCGACCGAACGTCGCCTGCTGCGCCGCCGCGGACTGATGGCTGCCGGACTGCGCTGAACCGTGCGCATCCACTTCTGTGAAATGCTCGTTGAAAGGCCTGTTATGACCCCCAATCCCTCTGCACTGCGTGTTGCCATCATCGGTGCCGGCCCGGCCGGCATCTACGCCGGCAACATTCTGAACCGGCTCGTGCTTGAGGGCGGCCACACCGTGGCCATCGACCTGTTCGACTCGCTGCCCGCCCCGTACGGGCTCATTCGGTACGGCGTCGCCCCCGACCACCCGCGCATCAAGGGAATCGTCACGTCGTTGCAGGAGATGCTCGACGCCGACACGATTCGCTTCATCGGAAACGTCACCTACGGCGCCGACGTGAACCTCGCCGACCTGCGCGAGCACTATCACGCGGTCATCTTCGCGACCGGTGCCATCCTGGATGCACCGCTTGTCATTCCCGGCATCGACCTGCCCGGCTCGTTCGGCGCCGCGAACTTCGTCTCCTGGTACGACGGCCATCCCGACGTGCCGCTAGAGTGGCCGCTCGACGCAACCGACGTGGCCGTGATCGGTAACGGCAATGTCGCCCTCGACGTCGCCCGCATTCTCGCCAAGCACGCCGACGATCTGCTCACCACCGACATTCCCGCCTCGGTCTATGCCGGGCTCGCCGGATCGCCGGTGACCGACGTGCACGTGTTCGGCCGTCGTGGACCGTCCCAGGTGAAATTCACGCCGATCGAGCTGCGAGAGCTCGCCGACATTCCCGACGTGGACGTTATTGTCTACGCCGACGATTTCACGCCCGATTCGCACAGCGAACAGCTCGCAGCGAGCAACAACCAGGTCAAGATCATGACCCGCACGTTGAACGACTGGCTGACCCGCGCTCCGAGCGCCGCCTCGCGCCGCGTACACCTGCACTTTCTGCACGCACCGCTCGAGGTGTACGGCGACGGGCGGGTTGAAGGCATCCGTTTTGAACGCACCGAACACACCGGAGACGGTCGCGTGCGGGCGACCGGGCAGGTCGTCGACTACCCGGTGCAGGCCGTGTATCGCGCGGTCGGCTACCGGGGCAGCGCCCTGACCGAGGTGCCGTTCGACGCCGTTCGCGGCGTCATTCCCAACGACGGCGGGCGGGTGCTCGACGCTGCCGGCGAGCCGATCACGGGCCTGTACGCCACCGGGTGGATCAAGCGCGGCCCGGTCGGCCTCATTGGCCACACCAAGGGTGATGCTCTGGAGACCGTGACGCGGCTCGTGTCCGACCTGCCCGCGCTCGTCGTCGGACAAACGGTCTTCGGCACGGCGGATACGATTCTGGCGCTGCTCGAGGAGCGCGGGGTGGAGTTCACCACCTGGGCTGGCTGGCGCACCCTGGACGCGCACGAGCAGCTACTCGGCGCCCAGGACCTGGTCACACCGGGCCGGGAGCGCGTCAAGGTCGTCTCACGGGCCGAACAGGTCGCGATCTCCCGTACGAATGCGTTGCTGAGCCTGTGACGTATGTGATCGCTCTTCCGTGCGTCGATGTGAAAGATCGTGCCTGCATCGACGAATGCCCGGTGGACTGCATTTATGAGGGCGAACGTTCCCTCTACATTCACCCCGACGAGTGCGTCGACTGTGGCGCCTGCGAACCGGTCTGCCCGGTCGAGGCCATCTACTACGAAGACGACCTGCCCGAACAGTGGGCCGACTACTACAAGGCCAACGTCGAATTCTTCGACGACCTCGGATCCCCGGGCGGCGCCGCCAAGATCGGCGTACTCGCCAAAGACCACCCCGTCATCTCCGTGCTGCCGCCGCCGGTGTGAGCAGACGCTCAGGCATTACGCCGTGGGTGAAGCCGGCCGCAGATCGCGAACGTCGCCCGTTGAGAACACGCGGGCGTAGGGCGCTTTGGCATTAGGACGCCGCAGCGGACTCCCGCTGGTCGGCTCGGGTGCCGACACGCTGACCGACGACGGCACTGACCCCGTCGTGCCGCATGCTGACGCCGTAGAGGGCATCCGCAATCTCCATGGTGCGTTTCTGGTGCGTGATCACGATGAGCTGGCTGGTCTCGCGCAGGTCTTCGAAGATGGTCAGCAGTCGGCCGAGGTTGGCGTCGTCGAGGGCCGCTTCCACCTCGTCCATGATGTAGAACGGGCTCGGGCGGGCCTTGAAGATGGCGATCAGCAGCGCGACGGCAGCGAGCGAGCGTTCGCCGCCGGAGAGCAGCGACAGGCGTTCGATCTTCTTGCCGGCCGGTTTGACCGACACCTCGATACCGGTTGTCAGCAGATCATCGGGGTCGGTGAGCCAGATGCTCCCGCTGCCGCCGGGAAACAACACCGGGAACACCTCGGCGAAGGCCGCTTGGGTGTCGTCGAACGCGACCGAGAAGATGGTCTGCATCTTCTCGTCGATGTCGGCGATGATGGTGAGCAGGTCGCTTCGGGTCTCGGTGAGGTCGGTCAGTTGCTCGGTGAGAAAGCGGTGCCGTTGCTCGAGCGCCGCGAATTCCTCCAGCGCGAGCGGATTGACCCGGCCGAGCTGGCCGAGTTTGCGTTCGGCGGCGGCGAACCGTTTCTGTTGCTCGGCCCGATCGAAGCGGATGCCGTCGGCCCCGCGGGTATCGGTCGCGTCGGTCCATTCGGTGTCGCTGACGCTTCTGATGTCTTCGGCCTCCCCTCCTCCTGCACCGGTGCCGTCGGGCGGAATGAGCTGGTCTGGTCCATATTCGCCGACGAGCACGTCTTCGGTCAGACCCAGTTCGCTGCCCGCGCGTTCGAGCAGGGCCGAGAGGTGCAGTTTCTTTTGGTAGATCTCGAGTTCAAGGCCGTGCACGTTCTCGGTGATTGAAGCGAGGCGCTCACGCAGGGTGTTTTCGTCCCGCCGCAACTGCTGCAGCTCCGTGTTCTGGCGCGCTCGTTCTGCTTCGGCGCCGGCGAGGCGAAGCCGCGCCTCCGCGCCGGAGCGGTCGGCGGCGGCGAGCACGGCCGGAAGTGCCTCGGCGACGCGGGAGGCGGCATCCACGTGACGGCGGCGAATGACGGCCAGGCGGGCTGCGGCGGCAGCGGCCGCGCGATCGGCCTCGACTTGACGGGTCAGAGTAGTCACGTGCACCTCGCCCGCGCGCACGCGTTCGCGGGCGGTTTCCACCTGCAGCCTGGTCTCAACCTCGGTCTCGCGGGCGGACTCACGTTCGGTGTCGAGCGCATCGCGCAGGGTCGCGTCGAGGATGGGGCGTGGCTGCGACCGAGCGGTCATCAGGGCGTCGGCGGCCCGTGCAGCGACGGCCTCTGCTTGGTCGACGGCGCTGCTCGCCAGTTGGAGCGCGGCGGCGACCCGGTCAACGTCGGCGGCGGTGGCGTCCGCCTGCACCACGAGTCGTCCGCGACGTTCGGTCTGGGTGGCGAGCTGGGTTTCGAAGGCGCGCAGGGCCGCGCGCGCGCTGACCGACTGCTCTTTGTGCGCCTGCAGCAGCGTGCGCTGTTCGGCGAAATCGAACCGCACCCGCTCGATCAGCGAGGTGACGGCCGCGAGCTTCTCGGCGGCGGTATCGCGTTCGGCGACGAGTTCGAGCTTGCTCTGCTTGGCGCCTGACCCACCACGCACGACCCAGGGGCTCAATACCTCGCCGGCGAGAGTGATGAGGGTGAGGCTGCCGGGCAGTTGTGCGGCGCGGGCCAGGACGAGATCGTCGGCGATGACGGTCTGTGCGAGCAGACCGCATACCCCGGCCGGGCCCTCGATGACCGACGTCGCCCACCGGATTCCCGCCCACGCACTGAGATCGCAGGTCGAAGCGACCGTGACGTCTCCGTCGCCGTCGGCCACGATCAGTTCCACCCGACCGAAGTCGTCATGCTCAGCCTGCGCGATCGCAGCGAGGGCGGCGACGCGGTTCTCGGCCAGCACGGCGTCGGCGAGTGAGCCGAGCGCGGCGGCGATCGCCGTCTCGAACCCCGGCTGTACGCGCACATGGTCGGCCACCAGGCCGCGAATACCAGCCAGTTGCGCACCGAGCAGCGCGGACGATCCGTCTTTCTGGTCGAGCGCGAGGGAAAACGCACCCCGCCGGGCCGCCTGGGCGTCGCGTTCCCGCTCGTGCTGGTGCAGCTCCTCGCGCAGGCGCTCCACCTCCGCCTCGACACGCTGCACCGCAGTCTGCGCAAGCTCGAACGCCAACTCGACGGCTTCGGACAGCTCGCCGGAGTCGATTTCACCGGCGGGCATTGCGGTTTGCAGTTCGTCGAGCTGCTCCTGCGCCTTCCGGCTGCGGCCGGTCGCCGCGTCGAGAGCGTTCTGATGCCGCAATTGCTCACCACGCATGGCCGACAGCCGCGAGAACGCCGTCTCGGATTGGCCGGTCAGATCGGAAATTTCAAGATCGTGCCTGGAAACGAGCACGGCCTGCGCCGCAATATCTTCGTCGACCGCGTCGAGCCGCACACGCGCGGCCGCGCTCTGCTCTCCGGCACTGCCCCACGCGATTTCGGCCACCCCGATGCTCGCACGCAACTGCTCGACCTCGGCCGCGGCCTCCGCCAGCATGGTGGGAGTGACACTCGAAACGAGGCCGGTCGACTCGGCCTGCGAGCCCAGCAACGCCAGTCGCTGGTTGGCGAGGGTGAACAGGCTGCGCAGGCGTTCCTGCACCGATTCGAGGCCGTAACTGGTGCGGCGGGCCAGGTCAACGGCGTCGCCGACCTGGGCGAGCTCGAGCCGCTGCACCCGCCCCTGTTTCTGCAGGAGCTGCTCCTCCAACACGACCCGTTCGGTGTGATGTTCGCTCGCGGTGCGGTTTTGGGCGTCGAGGTCGGTGCGCAGCGTGACGACGTCGTCGGCGAGCAGTCGGGCGCGGGCGTCCCGCACGATGGCAGCGATGGTCTGGGCTTCGCGGGCGATTTCGGCTTGGTGGCCCAGCGGTTTGAGCTGGCGGCGAATCTCCCCGGCGAGGTCGCTCAGCCGGGTGAGGTTGGTCTGCATGGCATCGAGTTTGCGCAGGGTTTTCTCTTTGCGGCGCCGGTGTTTAAGAATGCCGGCGGCCTCCTCGATGAAGCCGCGGCGTTCCTCCGGGCTGGCGCGCAGCACAGCGTCGAGCTGGCCCTGCCCGACGATGACGTGCATCTCGCGGCCGAGGCCGGAGTCGCTGAGCAGTTCTTGCACGTCGAGCAGCCGGCAGGTGCGCCCATTGATGGCGTACTCACTCGCACCGTTGCGAAACAGCGTGCGCGCGATGGTGACTTCGGAGTATTCAATCGGCAGCGCGCCGTCGGAGTTGTCGATGGTGAGGATCACCTCGGCCCGACCGAGCGGGCCGCGAGTCGACGTGCCGGCGAAGATGACGTCCTCCATCTTGCCACCGCGCAGGGTTTTCACTCCCTGCTCGCCCATTACCCAGGCGAGGGCATCGACGACGTTGGACTTGCCCGATCCGTTCGGACCGACGACACAGGTGACGCCGGGCTCGAATGCGAACGTCGTCGCCTGCGCGAACGATTTGAACCCCTTGAGGGTGAGGCTCTTCAGATACAACGGGCACCCTTTCGGTCGGCCGGCCGGGAGTACTGGTCGCGGACTGATTCAACGGTACCGCGCCCCACCGACAGTGGCCGGGACATCCGCTTGTCGCGGAGTGTGGCGGGCACGGCTGCAAAGACTCCCGCGATTACGACCACGCCCGACCGGCCCGACTTTGAGGCGGTGGCCGCACGGCGCAACGTCGTCGAGGCCGACGGGTTCGACGCCGCCGAACTCAACTTGGGCGTGTCTCCTAAAGTCTGGTGGGGGTTTTTGGCAGGCTCGATGCATGTCTCGTTCTGCCGTGTTGTCTGACAGTGAGTGGGCTCGGATCGAGCCGTTGGTACCGTCGTCGTCGGGTCGACCTGGTCGTCCGTTTTTCGGATCATAGGCGGGTGATGGAGGGCATCACCTACCGGTAGGCCCACGCCGGGTACGCACCCGCCCTATCCGGGTGCTGGCCGACACGGCCTACTCGTCTCAAGCGAACCGGGCCATGCTTTTTTATCGCGACATCCTGGTCGTGATCCCCGAGCGTTCAGATCAGGTCGCGAACCGAGAAACGCCGTGGACGAAATGGTGGCCGCCCGGTCGACCTCGACCAAGAGGCCCACAAGCGTCAAAACGTCATCGAACGTTCATTCAACACGCTCAAACAGTGGCGTGGCCTCGCCACCCACTACGACAGACTCGCCCTCACCTCCCGGGGCGGAGCCGTCCTGAGCGCCATCGTCGTCTGGCCACACGAATTAGGAGACACGCCCTAGACGGGTTCCCCCGCGGCCTCGGTCGCCGGGATGCTCTCGCCGGGGGCTGCCTCCTTGGGGCGCGGCTCCGCGTGCGGCGCGGTGCCGGACAGGCGCAGGGTGGCCAGGAAGCCGAGTACGAGGAACCCAGCGGCGGCGTACGCCGAGTAACGGGGTGCCGTCGCTGAATGCCTCGCGGGCGGCATCCGCCAGCTCGGGGCTCTGCTCCTCCAACGACGGGATGACCGAGCCGGCGCTGTCGACGACGGCGGCGACGACCTGGCTCTGGGTCTCGATGGACAGTCCGGGGACCTCGGCCAGTTTCGCGTCGAGCGACGCCCCAACCGAGGTGAACAGCACCGTGCCGAGCACCGCGATGCCGAGTGCCGAGCCGATCTGCCGGGCGGTACTGGAGGTTCCGGAACCCTGGCCGCTCTGTGACACGGGCACGTCTTTGAGCACGACGCCGGTCAGCTGGGCGGTCGCCAGGCCCACACCAATCCCGTAGACGAACAGGAACGGCACCACGACGAGCCAGGTCGACTCAACAGTGATGACCAGTCCGAGGCCGGCGACGCCGATGATCTCGGCAACGATTCCGTATCGCACGATGGTCTCGGGTGAGATCCTGTTGCCGAACGCGCCGGACACCCCGCTGGCCACGAAGGAGCCGAGCGCGAGGGCAAGCAGCACGAACCCGGTCTGCAGGGCGTCGTAGCCGAGCACATTCTGCAGCCAGAGCGGCAGGGACAGGATGATGCCGAACTCGCCCAGCGAGACGATCATGGCGGCGATGTTGCCGTTGCGGAACGACGGGATCGTGAAGAGCGTGAAGGCGAGCAGCGTGGTCCTGCCGCCGCGTTGGCGGTGGAGCCCCCAGGCGACGAAGGCCACGCCGGACACGACGGTGACCAGGAAGACGAACGGGATGATCGACAGCGAGTACGGCCAGGTCCAGTCACCGGCCGCGGGCGGGTTGTTGGTGATCCACCAGCCGTAGGTGCGGCCCTCGATCAGCCCGAAGACGAGCGAGGCGCTGGTAATCACCGAGAGCACGGCGCCGACGACGTCGATGCGACGCGGTTCGCCGGCATCCTTGGATTCGAGCACGAAGACGAGCACTCCGATGACGATGACGACACCCAATGGCACGTTGATGCCGAACGCCCAGCGCCAGGAGAAGTAGGTGGTGAGCCAGCCTCCGAGCAGCGGGCCCACGGCCACCATGCCGCCGATGGTCGAACCCCAGATCGCGAACGCGATCCCCCGGTCTCGGCCGCGGAAGGTGGCATTGATGATCGAGAGCGTGGTGGGCAGCACCATGGCGCCGCCGACGCCCTGGATCAGGCGCGCCAGGATCAAGAGCTCGCCCGTCTGCGACAGCGCGGCGAACACGGATGCCGTGACGAAGACGATCACGCCGAAAATCAAGATGCGCCGCCGCCCGAAGCGGTCCGCGAGGGTGCCGAACACCAGCAGCAGCGCCGCGAAGACGAGGGTATAGCTCTCCTGCACCCACTGCACCTGCGTGGATGTGATCGCCAGGTCGTCGACGATCGAGGGGATGGCCACGTTGATGATCGTGGAGTCGACGATGATCAGGGCCACCGCGACGCTGATGAAGACCAAACCGGCCCAGCGCCGCCGCGCCGATGCGGAGACGGCACCGGTGGCGGCCAGGATGACGGGGTTGCTCATGCGGAGACCAACCTGGTTACGGCGGACCTGGGCGTGCGCAAGCGCAGGCTGATGGTGACGATCACAATGGCGGCCACCGCGATGATGGCCGCGATCGCTGTGGGGGTGGAGAGCAGGTTGCCGGTCAGCCGAGCCACGGCCACCCAGGCCAGCCCCCACGACAGCGACACGGCAGGGGCGAGCCGACCCCGGCCGTAAACGGCGAGCAACACTCCGACCAGTCCGGCGACCGCGATCACCAGGACCGCCCACAGATCGGCGCTCAAGCCAAACCCCTCGAAGCCGGAGGCCACGAGCACGGCGGTCACGTTCGCGGCCGTCGCCACACTGACCCAGCCGAGGTAGAGGCCCACCGTGCCATCGGCGACGATCGTCTCAACCAGGTTCTTCGGTCGGGAACGCAGCGTGAGCTGGAACGCCCGGATGAGAACGATCAGCAGCAGCACGATCACGGGCACGCTCAGCACGAGCAGGTCGAACTGGATGCTCAGGATCCAGGCCGCGTTCAGCAGGAGCGAAGCGGCGATCGGGTAGCCGAGGGTGCGCTGGCGGGCATCCGTTTTCTGCGCCGGCAGGAACTGCCAGATGGCGTAGGCAATGAGGCCGAGGTAGATCGGGGTCCAGATGCCAAAGGCCGGCCCGTCCGGGGCGATCGGCGTGGCATCGGCCGCGAGCGCCCCGCCCGACGCGTTCTGGATCGGGGTTCCGCCGGCGGCGCCCGACCCGATGAATGATCCGGCGATGGCCAGGATCGAGCTCAGCAGAACCACCGTTTGACGCAGCAGATCGCGACTCTTATTCATCTCAGACTCCTAACAATCAGCTAGCTGATTAGTTGACGCTAGCACTAGATTGGGCATATGACCACACCTGATCCCGGGCTCCCGGTCGAGCGGGATGCGCTGGCCTCCTGGCCAACCGGACGCCTGCTCTCGACGGCCGCCCGGCTGGTTGAGCACGCGTGGGTCGAAGCCCTCGACCGGCTCGGACTCACCCATGCCGGCATGGTCGTGCTGCACCTGCTCGCAGACGGATCGCTCAATCAGACCGAGCTGGCGCAGCGCGCCCGGGTGCAGACCCAGACCATGTCCCGCACGCTCGAACGGCTGGAGCAGGGCGGCTACGTGGTGCGCACCCGCGACGAGCGCGACGCGCGCCGCCATGCGGTGGCCCGAACGGATGCCGGCACCCGGGCCTGGCAGCAGACCCGCACCCTGGAGGCCGACCTGTTTCCGCCGCTGGAGAATGCCGAGGCCCTGCGCGACGCCCTGCTGAGCATCATCGCCGCGTCCTCCGCCCCGCGCTGGTAAGCGCAACGGCGCCGTCCGGGTCTTCGGAGACGCTGCTAGGGCGTGTCTCCTAATTCGTGTGGCCAGACGACGATGGCGCTCAGGACGGCTCCGCCCCGGGAGGTGAGGGCGAGTCTGTCGTAGTGGGTGGCGAGGCCACGCCACTGTTTGAGCGTGTTGAATGAACGTTCGATGACGTTTTGACGCTTGTGGGCCTCTTGGTCGAGGTCGACCGGGCGGCCACCATTTCGTCCACGGCGTTTCTCGGTTCGCGACCTGATCTGAACGCTCGGGGATCACGACCAGGATGTCGCGATAAAAAAGCATGGCCCGGTTCGCTTGAGACGAGTAGGCCGTGTCGGCCAGCACCCGGATAGGGCGGGTGCGTACCCGGCGTGGGCCTACCGGTAGATGATGCCCTCCATCACCCGTCTATGATCCGAAAAACGGACGACCAGGTCGACCCGACGATGGAATGACCGTCATCGAACCGTTTAACGCGGGCGCTGGCAGCGCGGGCAGAAGTGCGAGCCGCGGTTCATGAACTGCTCGCGCACCAGCAGGGTGCCGCAGCGGGAGCAGGGTGTGCCCTGCCGACCGTAGGCCTCCAGACTGTGTGCGAAATAGCCGGACTGTCCGTTTACGTTCACGTACTGGGCGTCGAAGCTGGTGCCGCCCTCGGCGAGGGCGCGGTGCAAAATGGTGCGCACGGCCGCGAGCAACGCCGTCGCCTTTGCCCGCGACAGCGAGGCGGCCGGCTGCTCGTAATGAATGCGCGCGGCGAACAGCGCTTCGTCCGCGTAGATATTGCCGATGCCGCTGATCAGGTTCTGGTCGAGGAGCACCCGCTTGATGCCGGTCTTCTTGCGCGCGAGCGCTACGAAGAAGGCGTTCGAAGAAAACGACGGGTCGATCGGGTCGCGGGCAATGTGTGCGACCTGTGTGGGAATGCGGTGCTGCCAGTCGGCATCCACTTCGATCGTTCCCGAATAGCCACCCGGGAGTCCGTCGTCGGTGGGAATCATGGTGTCGATGGCCATACTGCCGAAGATACGCTGGTCGACGAAGTTGACCCACAGTTCGCCGTGGGTCGGGTGTTCCAGCGACAAACGGATGCGCAGCATGCGATCCAGCGCGGCGCCCGGTGTGCGCAACAACACCTGGCCGCTCATGCCGAGGTGGATGACCAGTGCCCGGCCGCTGTCGAGGGGCAGCCAGAGAAACTTGCCGCGGCGCACGGCGGCGAGAATTCGCCGCCCGCTGAGCTGGTCGGCGAAAGGCCCGGCTGCCGGCGCGTGGCGGCGCAGGGATCGTTCGTCGAAAATCTCAACCCCGGCGACGACGGCACCGGTCACAGCCGGCTGCAGGCCGGCGCGCACGACCTCGACTTCGGGGAGTTCGGGCATAGCGTGAGATTAGAGTGCTTTGAGCCGGTCGATGGCCTCGCGGGCTGCGGCCATCTCGGCGAACTTCTTACTCGGGCCAACACCCTGGGCGGTCACGATCGTGCCGATGACGACGGTCGCGACGAACTCCCGGGAGTGGTCGGGGCCGCTGCCCTCGAGGGTGTAAACGGGAACACCGACACCCGAGCTTGCGGCGAGCTCTTGCAGGCTCGTTTTCGGGTCCATGGACACGCCGAAGTGGCCCGGTTCGGCCACGAGCGGCTCAATCAGGCGCAGCACGAACGCGGTGGCGACGTCGCCACCGGCATCGAGAAACGTGGCGCCGATGAGCGCCTCGACGGTGTCGGCCAGAATGGACGCCTTATCGCGCCCGCCGGTGAGGATTTCACCGCGACCGAGCCGAATGTACTCGCCCAGACCCAGCCCGCGGGCGATCTGCGCGAGCGCGGCCGTGGACACCAGGCTGGCCCGACGCTTGGCCAGCTGGCCCTCGTCGAGGTCGGGGTAGGTGCGGTAGAGCATCACCGTGACAGCTTGGCCCAGAATTGAGTCGCCGAGAAATTCCAGGCGCTCATTGGTGGCAATGCCGCCATTTTCGTAGGCGAAGGACCGGTGGGTTAGAGCAAGCTCCAGAATCACCGGTTCAATCTGTACGCCGAGGGTCGCCAGCAGGGGCGACCGCTCGGTGTTCACGTTTGTCATCTACACAGCGCCATCGACCGAGTGTGCGGCCTGCTGAGAAGAGATGTCTTAGACGTCGGCGACTTTACGGCCCTTGTATTCCATGAACAACGCTGTGCCGGCGGAGTCGGTGACAACCTTGGCGCGGTGCGGCAGGCTGTAGACGACCTTGCCGCCCTCCATGGTCTTCACGAGAGTGGGAGGCGTGGCCTTCCACTGCGCGCGACGCGAGTGGGTGTTGGAACGCGACATCTTGCGCTTCGGTACTGCCATGACTACTTCTCTTCTCTGCTGTCGGAAACATAGGTGTCCACACCCATGTCTTTGTCTGTGGAAGCCGCAAACCCCGCAAGCGCTGACCACCGGGGATCGGGCGCATCGTCGGATACGAGTTCAGGTAGTTCGGCAAGCGGCTGCCCGGTCTCACTGTCAAGACCAGGGCAATCCCGCCGACATACTGGTTGGAACGGAAGTGATAACACTACCGCGTCCCGGATCAAAGATTCCAAATCGACATGGTCGTCCAGAATCTCAAACTCGAAGGCCTCCTTCTGAGGATAACCGAAAAGCTCGGCAAACTGAACTCGGACGGGCAGGTCGATGTCCTTGAGGCACCGGCCGCACTCGCCGAGCGCCCGCGCATACACCTCGATACTCACCAGGATTCCCTCGTGCATCGCCTCGAGGCGCAGCTCGGTCGACAGGGTCGACCCGGCTTTCACGGCCACGAGGCCAGCGCCGAGGTCGTCGGGCACCACAATATCGAGGTGGCGTTCGTGCATGGTGCCGGGGCGGTTGATGAGGTCACGCACGTCGACCGTGTACGGCGTCTTCTTGAACTTAGTCACGGTCGTATATTGTACGCGCTCTGCTTGTTCGCGCTGTTCAGGGGGCGAGCGTGCGGGCGCGACGTTCTCCGAGCAGTACCGCACCGAGCGCGGCGAACAGTGAGGTAGGAGCGAACGTGGCTCGCAGACGGATGCCGACGCTCGCGCTGGCGTGCAGCGCTCGCAGTACCAGGGTCAGATCGTCGGCGAGGGTGTCAGCCCGTTTCGGCGACCGGTCGAACCGGGAGCGTTCCAGGGACAGCAGTACCCGGTCGAGCGCTTCCGTCGACTCCGTGTCGAGCCTTCGAAGGCGCTCCAGGCGCATGGTGAATGCTCGCGGAGTTTCGGTGACCGGCACGGGTATGCCGTGGTCGAGACTGGTGTGCTGCAGTTCGATCCAGGCGAGGGCGGCGGCGCCGCCGGCGGAGTGGATGCGGCGCATCCGCGACAAGCGCAGCATCCGCCTGGTAATTCCTGGCAGGAGCAGCACAAGCAGTCCCAGCGCGCTGAATCCGATGATGCCGAGCAGGTTAGTGGACGCCGCGCTTGGGGCTGTGGCACCACGTTCGAGGGCGGAATCGTCGGCCAACCGGTCGACGCTGAGGCCGGGTGCGCTGTTAGCGGCGGCTCCGCCCGGCCCGCTTGTCGGCGTGCCGGCATCCACAGCCTGCTCGAAGTTGGGCACGCTGCCGCGGCCGGGCGTCGGTTCGAATTTCACCCAACCGATGCCGACGAAGTACAGTTCCGGCCAGGCGTGCAGGTCGTGCGAGTCAACGTCGTACTGTCCGAGACCCTGCTGGAAGTCTTGGGATTTGACGCCGGGCAGGTAACCGAGCGACACCCGGGAGGGAATACCGAGGGTGCGTGCCATCGCGGCCATGGTGGCGGCGAAGTGCACGCAGTAGCCGCGCTTTTGCTGGAGGAACACTCCAATCACGTCAACGCCGCCACCGTCGTAACCGTCTTCAACGGGAGCTTCCGTGTCGTACGTGAAGGCACTGCTGCGCAAGTAGTTCTGCACGGCGACCGCGGCGTCATAACCTGACGACGTTCCCTCGGTCACTTGCCGCGCCGTTTGCTCGATTATCGGTGGCGGATTGACGGGCAGTTGCAGGTTGCCGAGAACACTCGCCGGATAGTCCGTGCTCGATCGACGCAGTTGGTCGGCCGTCGGCTTGATCTCCAAGGATGACACGGTGTACGTCTGGCTGAGGGTGTTGCCGGTGGTGCTGGCGATTGCCCGGGTGCGGCTGTCCCAATACCACCGGCCGATCAGCCCCTCGACTTTCGTTGCACGGGCCGGTGCAGGCAGCCAGTGGCTGTTGACGCCGTCGATGACAACCGAGGTCGACGCTTTGAGCGTCTCCACACTGTTATCCAGCCCGAACGGCCTCGCAATATCGTCGACGGTGTTGCGCGTGTCCGCCCCGTCGATGCGTGCCGTCCAGGTCAGCCCAATGACCTGGTCGAGGGTCAACAGGGTGAAATACGGCTGCTCCGTGCCGGTCGAGGTGTAGTGGAAGGCCGGTCCGGCCTTGGGCCGGCGCAGGTCCTGACCAAGATTGATCAGGGGGCTCACTCCGCTGCCGAACAGCAACCCGGCCGGCCCGGCCGTGACCAGGCCGCTGGTCGTAAGTGCCGGAGTGAGTGTGCTCAGAATCAGGGCTCCCACGATTGTGAGGGTTCCGACCAGGACTGCGCCCCCGATCGACCCGGTGCCACGGGGCCGCTGCGTGCGGTAGACACGCGGCGCGCGTACTCCGGCCGGATCACGCGCGGACTCCTGCGCGGACTCCTGCGCGCGGCGCACGTACACGTCAACCCGCAACAGCAGCAGAAAAGCGATGGCAGCCGCCGTGAGCGCGGCAATATCGGCCCCGTCGTCGATGATGAAGCCGGGCGCCAGGAGCGGCACGAGTGCACCCACGGCAGCCAGGGCCGGCCACCGCAGGGTCACGGCGAGCAGGTCCATGGCAATAGCGATCAATCCCGTACCACCGGCCAGTAGAAAGAGAATACCGAGGGTCACTTCGGCCGGCGTGCTCTGTTGAGCGACGGAGGCTCTACCGGCGTCGATCAGGCCGGCGAACGTGTCGACGGTTTGCGGCGTCGGAATGAACCAGAACACTGCGGTTCCACCGCCGAACAGCAGCGTCAGCGTTGCTACCAGCAACGCAATGTTTGCCACCGGAACAAGCGGACGAGGCAGTCCCAAGCGACGAAACACCGCCGAGCCGAGCAGAACTGCGCTGGCAACGGCAGCGCAGACCCACCACCACGCGCTTCCCCGCAGCAGTGGACCGAGTGCAGCACAACAGATGAGCAGCAGGAGCAACAGGCTGACAACGAGTGGCCACACCGCGGCATCTCGTGTGCCACGCCGGCTGTGCGGCAGACGCGGAGGGCGTGCCCGTTGGGACGGGAGAGTGTCCATGCTCAGGGCCGGCTTGGTGGACAGGCTAGTCATGACTGGCGCCTCGCTCCCCACTCAGGTCGTTCCATGTCTCGTCCAGGTCGTCGATCGTCGTGAGCGCCAGAGTGCGCCAGCCGGCGTCCTGTAGGCGTTCTCGGGCGGCGGCAGCGACGGTGCGCTGCACGAACGCGACTGCAGGCTCGCAGTGACGCGCAAGGGCGACCAGATCGTCAACATCCGCGTCGGACACGCTGACGAGCATCGCGAATGTCGGCACCGATACCTGCGCACTGCGCAGCGCGGCACGCATCGGCACTCGGCGCGAGGCGACCAGGCGGGCACCGCGGCTCGGCCACGGCACCGGAACCACGCTCGCGAGGGCCTCCAGAAGTGCGCGGTCGCCGCCGGGTGCACGAAAGGTGGCGGGCACGTCGCCGTGCAGTCCGCCGATGGACTGTTGGCCGTTCGGCATCAGCTGGCTGGCGCCAAGTTCGATGACCTCGAGGCGGTATCCAGCTTCAAGCAGGTGAACACCAACGGATGCCGCCAGCTCAATCTCAAGTTCGAATGCGGCCACGAGGTGCGGGGGAACGTGCCCGGCACCCAGTCCGGCAGCGCCGGCCAGGGTTGTGTCCAGCACGATGCGGGCCTGCGGATTGCTGCGCTGTTCCTCCTGCCGCACCATGATTTCACCGTGCCTGGCCGTGGCCGGCCAGTTCACCCGGCGCAGGGCATCTCCCGGACGGTATTCGCGAGCGATGAGCTCGTCAGAGGTCGGGGTTGCCTGACGAACCAGTTCTCGGATCGCGCCGTCATCACTGGACTGGGCGAGGCCGCGACCGGCAAGGGGCGTCACTCGCGGCGTGACGATCAGGTCGTGGGGCGCTCCCGCAATTCTCTCGCTGCGAGCGAAGCCGAACGGATCCTGGCGCAGCACGCGCAGCGGGCCAACATCGTAGACGCCGCGTTGGCGCGGCACGATGGAGTACTCCAGGCGCACACTGTCGCCAGCGGCGCCGTTGCGGCCCAGGAGCGGCAGGACAGCCGCCGACGGAGCATCAATTCCGGGAGAGGGGGTGTCGGCCCACCAGGCGCCGCCGAGCGGTATCGCCGACAGGTTGCGCGCGTGCAGCGAGACCACAGTCTCACCGCCGACCGACACAATGGGCGGCCGAAAGACGCGCGTAACCTCGACCCGGGCCGGACGGAGCGACACGTACCCGGCCGCAACGAGCGGCGCCATGATCAGCACGCTGGCCACGAACAATACGTCGCGGCTGCTCACCAGCACCGCGTTGGCGAACAACACGACCCCGGCCGCTAGAAAGACCACGCCGCGCAGGGTGAGCCGCGTGGCGAATCGGGCGGCCAACCGCGTAAACCAGTCGGAATTGACCGGTGGCCCCGAACCTCTCACCCCGCGTGCGGCCATGGCTACGACTGTCCGGTGGAACCAACTGGCCGGCTGGGAATGATTCGCACGGGCGGCATCGATACGGGCAGAGCGGATGCCCCGAGGCCGACCGGCACGGGAGTATCGGCCAGAATGCGGCGCACGATGTCGTCGATCAGGGGGCCGCTGTTTTGGTGATGGTGGCCCAGCGCCCGGCTGGTGGGAACCAGCCGATGGCCGAGAACAGCCACGGCGAGCGAGTCGATGTCGTCGGGCAGCACATAGTCGCGACCGTCCAACGCGGCCCGCGCCTTCGCCGCACGAATCAGCTGCAGAGTCGCCCGCGGGCTGGCGCCGAGGCGCAGGTCGCGGTCGTCGCGGGTGGCCCGAACCAGAGTGACCGCGTATTCCTTGACCGCACTGGAGGCGAAGACAGCCCGGGCCGTGAGCATCATGTCACGCAGGGTATCCCCCGACACCACGGCGGAGATCAGTGCCAGCGGGCTGCCGGTGTCGCGCGAGTCGAGCATCGCGAGCTCCGATTTGGAATCGGGATAGCCCATGGAGATGCGGGCCATGAACCGGTCCCGTTGCGCTTCCGGAAGGGCGTAGGTGCCCTCCATCTCGATCGGGTTCTGGGTGGCAATCACGGTGAAGGGCAGGGCGAGCGGGTAGGTGACGCCGTCGACGGTGACCTGGCGTTCCTCCATCGATTCGAGCAGCGCCGACTGGGTTTTCGGGCTTGCCCGGTTGATCTCGTCCCCGATGACGATGTTTGCGAAGACCGGGCCCGGTTTGAACTCGAACCGGCGCTCAGCCTGGTTGAACACCGACACCCCGGTCACGTCGGAGGGCAGCAGGTCGGGGGTGAATTGGATTCGTCCGACGGTGCAGTCAACCGACCGGGCGAGCGCTTTGGCGAGCATGGTCTTGCCGACACCGGGAACATCCTCGATCAACAGGTGGCCCTCGGCCAGCAGAACGGTCAGTGCGATCTTCACGGCCTCACGTTTGCCGTCTATGACCGTCTCGACATTGTGCATGATCGCGCGCCCGGCTTCTTGCAGCTCGCTCAGATCAACGGCGGACTCATCGTCGGCCGACGGAACCGACGCCAGTTCCGCAGAGGAGCGAGTCGGTTTGAGGTTCATACCCGCGAACGCTCCAGGTATTGGGCGACGGCTCGCGGCACGTAGGGCGAAACGTCGCCGCCGAGGCTGGCAACCTGGCGCACCAGCGAGCTGGAGACGTGGGCGTTGGCTGGATCGGGCAGCAGAAAGACAGTCTCGACCGCGGCCAGATTGCGGTTGACGATCGCCATCGGCGTTTCATAGGCCACATCGACCTGCGAGCGGATACCCTTCACGAGCACGCTTGCGCCCACATCCATGCAGTAGTCCACGAGCAAACCCATGCTCCAGCTGGCGACCACGATGTTGGTCGGCAGCCCGGCTTCTTTGATCGCCTGTTCCAGAAGCGACACGCGCTTGCTGATCGGCAACAGGGCCGATTTGTCGGGATTGTGCACCACGAGCACATGGAGCTCGTCGAACAGGCCGGCGGCGCGATCGATCACGTCCAAGTGGCCCAGGGTGACGGGGTCAAATGATCCAGGGACAACGGCGATCCTGCGCATGATCACACCATACTGCCAGAGGCTGACCGGCGCTGCCCGGTGCATCTGCTTCGAATCGTCATAGTCAGCCTTTGTTGAGCCAGGTACGTTCGGATTCGGTCAACCGCCGCGCAATTGCCTCCCGTAGTGCCGGGTTGGTGCGGATGCCCGGATCGCCCGTCACGAGGTGGAAGGCGGCTTGCCGGGCCGCGGCGATAATATCGCCGTCGACCGCCACCCGCAGAAAGCGCAGTTTTGATCCGTCGCCGGATTGCACGTCGCCGAGCACGTTGCCCTCCCGCCGCAGGGCGAGGTCGAGTTCGGCGAGCACGAAACCATCGAGAGTCGCGGCGACGTCGCCGATGCGCTGGCGGGCCGGCGACCCGGCCCGGGAGTTGGTCACGAGCAGGCACAGCCCGGGCACGCCGCCACGCCCGACCCGGCCGCGCAACTGGTGCAGCTGGGAGACACCGAACCGGTCAGCATCGAGCACGACCATAGCCGAGGCATTGGGCACGTCAACACCGACCTCTATGACGGTCGTCGCGACGAGAACGTCGATCTCGCCGGCGGCGAAAGAGCGCATGATGCGATCTTTCTCGTCGCTCGTCATGCGCCCGTGCAGTGCCTCGATGCGGTATCCGGCCAACGGAGCAAATCCGCGCAGCCTCTCGTGCACGGTCTCCACATTGGCGAGCGGAGTCTTCTGATCGTCGGGCAATGGTGCCGTCTCGGCGTCTGACCCTTCTTCAACGTCGAGGGGGGAAATTGCCGGGCACACCACAAAACCCTGCCGTCCGAGAGCGAGTTCCTCGGCAAGCTTGGTCCAGATCCGTTGGAACCAGTTCGGGTGATCGGCCAGCGGCACAACGATGCTGGTGATGCCCTGGCGGCCGGCCGGCAACATGCGGATGATGCTCACGTCGAGGTCGCCAAACACGGTCATGGCGATGGTGCGCGGTATCGGTGTCGCCGTCATGACGAGAACGTGCGGTGGTTCGGCGCCCTTGAGCCGGAGGGTTTCGCGCTGCTCGACGCCGAACCGGTGCTGCTCGTCGATCACGATCAGACCGAGGTCGAAAAAGGCCACCGTGTCACTGAGCAGCGCGTGGGTACCGATCACGATACGCGACTGGCCCGACACGGTGCGCAACAGAGCCTTGCGTTTCTGCGCGACCGGCAGTTTGCCGGTCAGCAGGGTCGGCATGAGTTCGGCCGCGAGATCGGGGCCGAGCAGGGTTGTGATCGACCGCAGGTGTTGCCCGGCCAGCACCTCGGTCGGTGCGAGCAGCGCCGTTTGGCCGCCGCTGTCGGCCACAGCGAGCATGGCCCGCAGCGCGACCACGGTCTTGCCCGATCCGACCTCGCCCTGCAACAGCCGATTCATCGGGCCCGACTGGGACATGTCGGTGGCAATTTCGGCCGCGCAGATCTCCTGGTCGACCGTGAGCACGAACGGCAGCGCCGCGTCAAAGCGTTCGAGGTACCCGCCCGGGGCGGGTACGCGCGGCCGGGTACGGCGCTCGCGCGCACGATTGTGCCGCTGCATGAGGGCACACTGCAACACCCAGGCCTCGGTGAACCGCAGGGTGTCCTGGGCAGCCATCCACTGTTCTTGATCATCGGGGCTGTGAATCCAGCGGATGGCCTGGGTGTGGTCGAGCAGGCTGTGTTCGACCCGCAAATCGTCGGGAACGGGTTCGGGCAGAGTGCCCACGCGCCGGAGCACCTGGTCGATCATGGTCTGCAGGTTCCAGCTGGTCTCCGCGGCCGTTGCCACGTAGATCGGTATGAGCGGCTTCTGTCGGAGCCGCAGGGTCGGGTCTTCGAGTGCCTCCTCTTCTTCACTTTCAAAAGTCTTGTAGGCCGGGTTGGCCAATTGACTCTCGCCCCTGTACATGCGTACTTTGCCCGAGAAACTGCCGCGCAAGCCGGGCCGCAATTGCTTCAGCCGCCATTCTTGGCTGTTTTTGCCGAAAAACGTGAGGGTGAATTCGCCTCCACCGTCGGAGATCACCACCTCGACGATCGTGCCCGGCCGGGAGGACATGCGCTTTTCGTGTACCGAAATGATGTCGGCGATGACGGTGATGTTGGCGCCGGGCGTGATTTGATTCAGGGGCCGGAGTACCTCGCGGTCGGCGTAGTCCCGCGGGTAGTGACTCAGCAGGTCGCTGACGGTCTGCATGGCGAAGGCCTTGTGCAGCGCCGTTGCCTGGGGTGCACTCAGAGCTTTTTTCAAGGGAGTGTCGAGAGTGAGCGGTTCACGTTGGGCCGCTGGCAGAGCAACACCATCGAATTCGGGGCCACTGGCAGCGCTCGAACCGGTCATGATTCCATCGTAAACCGGCGCCGGACATTAGTACTTGCGCGAACAACCCTCGACTCACGGGCGCCGGCAGGGAGGCAGCTAGGCTCTGAAGAGTTATGACACGAATTATTTCTGGTTTTGCCGGCTCCTTGACCCTGGCTGTTCCGAAGTCGGGCACCCGGCCGACCAGTGATCGGGTTCGGGAGGCGATCTTCTCGGCTCTCGACTCTCGGGATGCGCTGCACGGTGTGCGCGTTTTGGACTTGTATGCGGGATCGGGCGCGTTGGGGCTCGAAGCGGCAAGCCGCGGAGCGCGGGTGGTGACGCTCGTCGAGAACAGTTACGGTGCTGCGGCCATGTGCCGCAAGAACGGTGAGGCGGTGCAGCGGTCAGCCCCGAGGGGCACCGAGCTAAAGATTGCCGTGTCATCGCAGGCAGTTCAGTCCTTCTTGGCGGCGACCAAAGACGGCTTCGACGTCGTGTTCATCGACCCGCCCTACGACCTCAGCGAGGTGGAGCTGGGGCACAATTTGAGTGCGCTCGCTCCGCTGCTGGCCGACGACGCACTCGTGGTGCTGGAGCGCAGCTCACGGTCGCCCGAGCCGGAATGGGGCGAGACGCTCGTGCTCGAACGCCGCAGGGATTACGGCGATACGACCGTCTGGTATGCCTCGCCCGCCGGGCAGCCCGAGTCGTAGCTCGGCCGGCCACCCGTGCCGCCCGCCCTGGTTGTGCGGCGGCCGGCCCGGGTGATCTAGCCGGCCGCGCCGTCCCAGCCACGGTAGGGGTCCCAGCCGCCCTGGTCGTGCGGCGCACCATCGACGGTGATCGTTCCGGCCACAACACAAGCGGATGCCGCCACAACCGTACCGAGACGGCGAAAGCCGGGCGGCAGCACGGTGTCGGGCGAAAAGGTGGCGAGCAGGCCGTGGTCTTCGCCTCCCCCGAGGGCAACCTCGATGCGCGCGCCCAGGCACGCGGAGTCGAAATCGATGGCGACACCGCTGGCTCTCGCGATGCGTCCGGCGTCGATGGCGAGCCCGTCGGAGACGTCGAGCATGGCGGTGGCGCCGGCGAGGGCGGCGATCGGGCCGCTCGCTATTGGCGGCACGGGAGTGAGCTGGGCGGCAACCTCGAGCGGGTGCGCGAGCTTGAGCGCGCTGGCCCGCTCAAGGTCGGGTACTCCGTGGCCATCGACGCCCAGGCGGAACAGCAGTTCAAGGCCGATTCCGGCGTCGCCGAGCCGACCGGAGAGCCCCACCGTGTCCCCGGGGCGCGCCCCCGAGCGCAGCACGGGCGCACGGCCTTCCAGGTCGCCGAAGGCCGTCACTGCGATCGTGAGGGCGTCTGAGGCCGACAGGTCGCCCCCTACGACCCCGCAGCCGGGGGCAAGGGCCTCGCAGCAGTCACGCAGCCCGTCGGCGATGCCCTCGAGCACCGACACGGGCGTCGACGGCGGTGCGGCGATCGCCACGACGAGGGCCGTGGGACGAGCGCCCATCGCGGCAACGTCGGAAAGATTGGTTGCCGCGGCCTTCCAGCCGAGGTCGTGCGGTGTCGACCAGGCGAGGCGAAAGTCCGGCCCCTGAATCATCATGTCGGTCGTTACCACGAAGCGTCCGTCGGGCGCTGAAATGACCGCGGCATCGTCGCCGGGGCCGAGGAGTTCGGCCGCAGCCGTGGGCAGTCGGGGAAAGATTCGCTCGAGAACGGCCCCTTCGCTCAGATCGGCGAGAGTTTCGGTAGCCGTGGATGGCGGCGTGGCGGCTGTGAGCGGGGCTGGGCGCGGGGAATCCGCAGCAGTGGTCATGTAATAAACGGTAGCCTGAATACGATGTCTCACCCATTCCTGCTCCTGCGTTCAGCTCCTCTTCGCTCCGTCGCCGTCGTCACCGTGCTCGCGAGTTCACTGGTGCTGGCCGGCTGCGCCGCCGCCGTGCCGCTGAGCCCGGCCGCCGATGCCACCAACGTGGCCTGCGCTGACGTCATCGTGCACCTGCCCTCCACCGTCGCCGACCAGGCGTCACGGGAGACGAACGCCCAGTCCACCGGCGCCTGGGGCGACCCGGCCGCCGTGTTATTGCACTGTGGCGTGACGGTGCCGACGCCCACGACACTGCCGTGCCTGAATATCAACGGGATCGACTGGATCGAAGACGACTCCGACGCCCCGATGTACCGGTACACGACCTACGGTCGAGACCCGGCCATCGAGATCGTCATCGACTCCGAAGCGGTGAGCGGCTCGACGGCGCTCATCGACGTTGCCAACGCGGTTGGCTACGTGCCGGCGACCGGTGCGTGTGTCGGAGCCGAAGACGTGCAACTACCCACCGACGGGCCCACAAACGCCCCGTAGGTATCCTGCCGGCGCTCTCTCAGCGGCGTTCAGCAAGCCGGGTCGCGTCATACGGTGGCGGTCTCGACCAGCGACACCAGCGAGTGGGGATGTTTCGAAAGACCGCCAGCGCGGGCGGGTCAGGAACCGTGCTCAGCGTGGGCGATGGCCACGGCGATGAGCTCGTCGATGAGCTCGGGATAGGTGTAGCCGCTTGCCAGCCAGCAGCTCGGGAACATCGAAATGCTCGTGAACCCGGGCATGGTGTTGATCTCGTTGATCACCCAGCCGGTCGCCGTCAGAAAGAAGTCGACGCGGGCCAGTCCGGCGCCGCCGATCGCCTCGAACGCGGCAATGGCCATTCGTTGCACCTCAGCCAGTTCTGCCGCTGACAGGGGCGCCGGGCAGACCAGGGCGACACCCGGCGCGTCCAGGTACTTCGCGGCAAAGTCGTAGAAGTCGCGTCCGGTCACGACGACCTCGCCGGCCACGGAGGCGCGGGTCGGCTCCCCCGGGCGTCCCTGCAGCACCGCGATCTCGAGCTCCCGGCCGACGAGCCCGGATTCGATCAGCACCTTGCTGTCTTCGGCGAGTCCGACTGCCATGGCCTCGGCCAGCTGATCCGGCGTCGAGACACGACTGACGCCGACGCTCGACCCGGCACGCGCCGGCTTCACAAATGCGGGCACGCCGAGCTGCTCGAGGGCCGCGTAGGCCATGCCGGGGGCCTGCGCCCAATCATCCGCTGTGAGGGTGCGCCACGGCGCAACCGGCAGCGCTGCCTGCTGAAAGACGGTCTTAGCGAAGTGCTTATCCATGCCCAGAGCGGATGCGAGAACCCCCGACCCGACATACGGCAGGCCGAGCAGGTCGAGCATGCCCTGGATGGTGCCGTCCTCGCCGAACGGACCGTGCAGAATTGGAAATATGAGGTCGACCGAGCCGAGTGAACGCTCACCGGACGCGTCGACGACGGTCAGTTCCCGGCTCGACGCGCCCTCCGGCCAGCGCACCCGGGTGCCGTTGTCGGCGACAACGGGCAACGCCGCGGCGTTCAGGGCGAACGTGGCCGGGTCGTTGTCTTCGAGCACGAACGCGCCGTCGCGGGTGATCCCAACCGGGATGACCGTGTACTGCTCAGGGTCGAGGGCTGCCAGGACTCCGCCCGCCGTTGCGCAGCTGATCGAGTGTTCGCTGGAACGCCCTCCAAAGAGAAGCACCACCGTGAGCTTGTCCAACATCGTCAAGTGTCCTTTCGCCCTGCGGTTCGCCGGAATCAGTTGTGAGGTGCGGCGCAATGTCGCGGGGGTTGAGCGTGCCGTCGAGTACCTGGCGAACCTGTTCGACGATCGGCATCTCAACGCCCTTGGCACGGGCCAGTTCGAGAACAGGCTTCACCGACGCGAGGCCTTCGGTGGTTTGCTGCATCTGCTTGACGACGTCGTTGATGCTGTAGCCCTGGCCGAGCAGCCGCCCGGCCGTGTTGTTGCGGGACAGCGGGGATTGACAGGTCGCGATGAGGTCACCGAGGCCGGCCAGGCCGGCCAGCGTCTCGGCGTGGGCGCCGTACGCGACCGCAAAGTCGGTCATTTCGACCAGACCACGGGTGATGATCGAGGCCTTGGTGTTCTCGCCGTAGCCGACCCCGTCGACGATGCCGATGGCGACCGCGATGAGGTTTTTCAGCACGCCGCCAAACTCGGTACCGATGACGTCGGTGTTGACGTACGAACGAAAGTAGCGGTTGGTAGCCAGTTTGGCCACAGCCTGCGCGGTTTCGAGGCTCGCCGAGGAGACGACGGCACCGGTGGGCTGCTCCTTGGCGATTTCGAGCGCGAGGTTCGGCCCGCTGATCACCGCGATGCGATCGGGCTCGATGCGCAGTACTTCTTCGATCACCGTACTCATGCGCATACCGGTGGAGCGTTCGACGCCCTTCATGAGCGAAATGATGATCGCGTTCTCGGCCAGATACGGCTCGACCTGCTTGAGGTTTTCGCGCAACGACTGGCTGGGCACCGAGACGAACACCATTTCGGCGCCGGCCAGGGCCAGATCGAGACGGCTCGTGGCGCGCAGGCCGACCGGCAGGTTCACGCCCGGCAGGTAGTCGCTGTTGCGGCGCGCCTCCGAGATTTCCCGCGCCAATTCGGGGCGGCGAGCCCACAGAACGGCGTCGGCGCCGCCATCCGTCAGAATTTTGGCGAACGTTGTTCCCCAACTCCCCGCCCCGAGAACGGCCACCCGTGTGCCTGGTTGAATCTTGGGCTGCGGGAGGGTTCTATGCTTCAAAACGGCCGGTCTCTTTCTGGTTGTGCTCCGACGGGTTCCAGCGCTGGGCCGGGGCTTTTTCACCGCGCAGTTCTTCGAGCAGCGCCGTAATGGCCACCATCACGACCGCGGTCGCCTCGTTGAGTGTGGCCGTGTCGAGGCTGCGGCCGCGAAACTGGGCGAGGTCGATCGGGTCGCCGATTTTCACGGTGATGGTCTTGCGCGGAAACAGCCTGATCTTCTTGGAATACCGTTCCATCAAATGCTGGGCGCCCCAGTGAGCGGCCGGCACAATCGGAATCCCCTGCTCGAGCGCGATGCGCACGGCGCCGGTCTTGCCGCGCATCGGCCATAGGTCAGGGTCGCGGGTGAGCGACCCCTCCGGGTAGACGACCACGATCTGGCCATTTTCGACGAGGCGCTGGGCGGCCTTGACCGGTTCGCTGCCGCGCACCGATCCGCCGCGCTGTACCGGAATCTGGCCGGACTTGGTCAACACCCAACCGACGACGGGAATCTTGAAAACGGATGCCTTCGCCAGGAACCGAGGCAGCCGCCCCAGCTTCCACGCCACAACGCCCATGACCACGGGGTCGATCTCGCTGTAGTGGTTCGGCGCAAAGACGAACGCACCGCTGCGCGGAAACTTGTGGGCGTCGATGATCTCGTACCGAGCCGCGAGGTTCATCACCGGCAGAATCAGCCCGGCGAGAATCCAGAACGCCGACGGCCGGCTCTTCTCCGAACGGATTCGGATCGGTGACTCGGCGGCGGCTGGCACGTCGTTATTTTCAGGCACGCGCCTATTATCCTTCGAGATCGAAGTCCGCCCCCAAAAGCCGCAACTTGCCGATGAAGTTCTCGTATCCGCGGCTGATGATTCCCACGTTACTGACCGTGGAGGTGCCCTCGGCCGAGAGTGCTGCGATCAGGTGGCTGAAGCCGCCGCGCAGGTCGGGAACGACGATGTCGGCCCCGTGCAGTTTGGTCGGCCCGGTGATGACGGCCGAGTGGTTGAAGTTGCGCTGGCCGAAGCGGCACGGGTGTCCGCCGAGGCATTCGCGGTGAATCTGAATGGTCGCGCCCATTTCAACGAGCGCGTCGACAAAGCCGAAACGCTGCTCGTAGACCGTCTCGTGCACGATCGACGTGCCGTGCGCCTTGGTGAGGGCGATGACAAGCGGCTGCTGCCAGTCCGTCATGAAGCCGGGGTGAACATCCGTTTCGATGATCACGGGCTTGAGGTGGCCGCCGGGGTGATAGAAGCGGATGCCGTCGTCGCAGATGTCGAAAGCGCCACCGACCTTGCGGAAAACGTTGAGGAAGGTGATCATTTCGGGCTGGCGGGCGCCGCCGACAAAGATATCGCCGTCGGTCGCGAGGGCAGCGGCTGCCCAGCTCGCTGCCTCGTTGCGGTCGAACAGCGCACGGTGGTTGTAACCCAGCAGGCGATCGACGCCCTCGATGCGAATCACCCGGTCGGTGTCGACCGTGATGATGGCGCCCATCTTCTGCAGAATATTGATGAGGTCCATGATCTCGGGCTCGATCGCCGCGCCCTTGAGCTCGGTGATGCCGTCAGCCCGCACCGCCGTGAGCAGCACCTGCTCGGTCGCTCCCACGCTCGGGTAGGGCAGCTCGAGCTTGGCGCCCTTGAGTCCGTTCGGCGCCGACATGCGGATGCCATTGGGCTGCTTCTCGACGACCGCGCCGAACTTGCGCAGCACCTCGAGGTGAAAATCGATCGGTCGGTCGCCGATTCGGCAGCCACCGAGGTCGGGAATGAAAGCCTCGCCGAGCCGGTGCAGCAGCGGTCCGCAAAACAGGATGGGGATGCGCGAGGATCCGGCATGGGCGTCAATGGCGGCGAAGTGCGCGCTCTCCACGTCGACCGGATCGAGAATGAGGTCGCCCCGTTCGACACCCTCGGTCACCTTGACGCCGTGCACCTCGAGCAGCCCACGAACGATCCGAACATCACTGATGTTCGGGACGTCCTTGAGCACGCTCGGAGTTTCACCGAGCAGGGCGGCGACCATGGCCTTGGTGACGAGGTTCTTCGCCCCCTTCACCTCGATGCGACCGACCAGCGGAATGCCGCCCCGAATGGTGATTTTATCGGCGGTGAGGCCAACGGATGCGCCGTGGTTCTGTGCGATCCCCCGCTCGATCTTGTCGTCGTGGTTTCGAGCGTCGTTTAAAATCTTCGCCTCTTGATCACGCAGTGCTTCGCTGAGAGTGCTCACAAATTACCTGTCCTGGTGCAAATTAGTGCAGTGCAAATTAATGCGAATTAACGCATGGAGAGTGATTCCGGTGACAGCGCGGGAAGGGTGCGGGGCAGCCACGACTCTCGCGTCGCTTCGAATTCATTGATTCGCGCTTCGTCACGCATCGTCAGCCCAATGTCATCGAGACCTTCGAGCAGCCGCCATCGAGTGTAATCGTCGATTTCAAAATTCACGCTCAGATCGCCGACCCGCACGGTTTTACTCACCAGATCCACGGTCAACTCAACGCCCGGGTCGGACTCGATGAGGTTCCACAGGGTCTCCGCATCCGATTCGCTGATCTGGCCGGCGAGCAACCCCTGCTTGCCGGAGTTGCCACGAAAGATGTCGCCGAACCGGGGGCTGAGCACCACGTCGAAGCCGTAGTCGCGCAGGGCCCAGACGGCGTGTTCACGCGAGGAGCCGATGCCGAAGTCGGCCCCGGCGATGAGCACGCGACCGCCCTGATATTCCTTCTTATTGATGACGAAGTCGGGATCGAGGCGCCAGGCCGCGAATAGGGCGTCTTCAAAACCGGTGCGCGTGACGCGTTTGAGGTGCACGGCGGGGATGATCTGGTCGGTGTCGACGTTGGAACGTCTCAGCGGCACCGCGATGCCGGTGACGGTCGTGAATTTCTGCATGCTAGCGATCTCCATCCTGAACGAGGTCCCACGGGCTGCTGAGCGTGCCGCGAATAGCCGTGGCGGCCGCGACGAGCGGCGACACCAGGTGGGTACGCCCACCCTTGCCCTGGCGTCCTTCAAAGTTGCGGTTGCTGGTTGACGCGCAGCGTTCGCCGGGTTCGAGCTGGTCGGGGTTCATTCCGAGGCACATCGAACAGCCGGCGAAACGCCATTCGGCTCCGAAATCAAGGAAGATCTTGTCGAGCCCCTCGGCTTCAGCCTCGATCCGCACCCGGGCAGAGCCGGGAACGACCATCATGCGCAGTCCCTCGGCCTTGGTCCTGCCTTTGATGATTTCAGCGGCAGCGCGCAGGTCTTCGACCCGGCTGTTGGTGCAGGAGCCGAGGAAGACGGTGTCAACCCGAATTTCCTTCATCGGGGTGCCGGCCATGAGGTCCATGTATTCCAGGGCTCGTTCGGCCGCCGAGCGCTCGTTCGCGTCGATGATGTCGGCGGGGTTCGGCACCGATCCGCTCAGGGACACGCCCTGGCTGGGGTTGGTGCCCCAGGTCACGAACGGTTCGAGCCCGTTCGCGTCGATGATGACTTCGGCGTCGTAGCTGGCGCCCTCATCGGTGGCCAGGGTCTGCCAGTACGCGACGGCGGCGTCCCAGTCGGCGCCGCGCGGCGCGTGCGCGCGACCCTTCAGGTAGTCGTAGGTGGTTTGGTCGGGGGCGACCATGCCGGCGCGGGCACCGGCCTCGATCGACATGTTGCAGACGGTCATGCGCCCCTCCATGGAGAGGGCGCGAATGGCCTCGCCACGGTATTCGAGCACGTAGCCGGCTCCCCCGCCGGTGCCGATCCTGGCGATCACGGCGAGAATGATGTCCTTCGCGGTGACCCCGGTGCGCAACGCGCCATTGACCGTGATGGCCATGGTCTTGAACGGGTTCAGCGGCAGGGTCTGGGTGGCCATGACGTGCTCGACCTCACTCGTGCCGATGCCGAGCGCCATGGCGCCGAATGCGCCGTGGGTCGACGTGTGCGAGTCGCCGCAGACCACGGTGATACCGGGCTGGGTCAGGCCGAGCTGCGGGCCGACGACGTGCACGATGCCCTGCTCGATGTCACCGAGCGAGTGCAGCCGTACACCGTATTCTGCGCAGTTACGACGCAGGGTTTCGATCTGGGTGCGGCTGGTCGGGTCGACGATGGGCTTGTCGATGGCGAGCGTTGGCGTGTTGTGGTCTTCGGTCGCGATGGTCAGATCGGGGCGACGCAGCATTCGGTTGGCCAGGCGCAGACCGTCGAAGGCCTGAGGGCTCGTGACCTCGTGCAGGAGGTGCAGGTCGATGTAGATAAGGTCCGGCGTGCCGTCCTCGCCCTTGGAGACGAGGTGCTTGTCCCAGACTTTCTCGGCCAGCGTGCGCAGGTGGGTGTCGGAGCTAACGTGCGAAGTGGATATTACGTTGGTCATTTTGAGCGTCTTCCTCACGAATCGATGGCAGCCACGCCGAACTCCGCGACGAGGGAGGCCTCAGGACAGGGGCTCGTCGCGGCACAGAAGGAGTCGGCTCAGTACCACGGGTTCAGGGTAACACCTCGCCCGCCCCCGCCTCGCGAACAGTCAGTCGAACGCGGACTCCACGTAGACGACGCTCACGTTGTCATGCCCACCGTGTTCAATGGCTTCATCGACGAGAACGTCCGCGACGCTGCGCCCGGCTGCATCCAAACGGATGTCAATGGCCAGTACCCGCGCGATCGCCGTGTCGTCGAGTTCCTTGGTCAGCCCGTCGGAGCAGATCAGGAACGACTGCTCCCCCAGGGCCGGAAGCAGCCAGACGTCGGCATCGACGAACTCGTCGGCGCCGATGGCCCGGGTGATGACGTTGCGCTCGGGGTGTTTCTCGGCATCCTCGACCGAAATCAGGCCGGCATCGACCATCTCCTGCACGGCGGAATGGTCGACCGACAACTGGGCCAGAACGCCGTCGGTCCAGGTGTAGACGCGGGAATCGCCGACGTTGAAGGCCATCCAGTGGTAGCCGCCGGAATCGCCGGCGTCGACGAAGGCGATGCCGGCGAGGGTCGTGCCCGACACGGCGGTGCCGTAATCGTCGGCAGCACTGAGATCGCGCACGGCGTCGTTCGAGGAGTGGATGGCGTCGAGGATGCGTTCCGGCGTCGACGGCAGGTCGCGAGCGATGTGTTCGTCAAACACGCGCAGCACGGTCTGACTGGCGACCTCACCCTGGGCGTGGCCGCCCATGCCGTCGGCGACGAGAAAGACCGGTGACTGAGCCAGCACACTGTCTTCATTGACCTTGCGCACACTGCCGACATCGGTGCGCGCACTGAAAACGAGGCGAGCGGTGGCGGTGGAAAGTTCGATGGTGCTCTGCTGGTTCAGAGTCATGAGGACACCCCGTTCGCCGACGCCCGGCCGTCAGTCATCATTCCTTAGCGTTAGCCGAAATCTCCTCGGCCAGCGTGTGGCCACGCTTCTCGGCATCGTGGCGCGCTTTGATCAGGCTCGCGATGGTGGCCACTGCCATGCTACCGATGATCACGCCGAGCGAAGTCCAGGTGCCGATTTCCGGGGCCCAGGCCACGCCGTTGCCGCCGTTGATGAAGGGGACCTCGTTCTCGTGCAGGGCGTGCAGCACGAGCTTGACACCGATGAAGCCGAGAATGACCGCGATGCCGTACTTGAGGTATTCGAGGCGTTCGAGCAGCCCGCCGAGCAGAAAGTACAGCTGGCGCAGGCCCATGAGGGCGAAAATGTTGGCCGTGAACACGATGAACGGGCTCGTCGTGATGCCGAAGATCGCCGGAATCGAGTCGAGCGCGAAGATCAGGTCGGTCGTGCCGATCGCAATGAACACGATCAGCATCGGGGTGAAGACCTTTTTTTCGTCGATCAGCGTGCGCACCTTGGAACCGTCGAATTCCGAGGAGATGCGAATGCGACGGCGCAGAAGACGAATGACGCCGTTTTCCTGATCTTCCGTTTCTTCCTCCGAGGAGAACGCCTGCTTGACAGCGGTGTAGAACAGGAACGCGCCGAAGATATAGAAGATCCAGCTATAGCTTTCGATGAGCTGGGCGCCGAGCAGAATAAAGATTCCGCGCAGCACGAGAGCGATGATGATGCCCACCATCAGAACTTCCTGCTGGTATTTTCGCGGCACCGAGAACCGGGCCATGATGATCACAAAGACGAACAGGTTGTCAATGCTCAGGCTGTACTCGGTGAGCCAGCCGGCAAGAAATTGACCGGCGTGTTCGGCGTCGCCGAGCAGCAGCATCAGCAGGGCGAAAATCAGGGCGAGCCCCACATAGAACGCCACCCACAGGCTGGCTTCGCGCATGCTCGGAACGTGCGGGCGCTTATAGACGATGAGCAGGTCGGCGATGAGGATGAGGGTCAAAACGACCAGGGATCCAATTTCGAACCAAAGAGGGAGGGCAACTTCCACGGGGGCCTTTCAAGAGATGACGGGAGTCGGGTGTGACAGAACCCAAAAGTCTTTCCCGCACCGATAGGACCCAACCGGAACCGATCGATACCAGCGCGGCCCGTATTGACGATCGCGATATAGAACCCGATCGGGTCCAGAGGGATACTCCCCTTCGCTTCGAAAATTCTAACAGTGCGCCAGCCCCACGCGAACCCGGCGTACTCCAGGCGGCTGCCCGTGGCGGTCGCCACGATGCCGCCGACCGCCGACACTCGGTCCGACCGCGGCCTATAGTTGGAGGTTATGACCATGGACCCGGTTCGATGACGGCCCCATACTCCCCACGCGAATACCTCGACTGGTCCCACGATGGTCAAGCGGTTACCGCGCTCTGGCAATCGGCCAATGGCGCACCGGTCCCGAAGCGGGTCGTGCCCGTTGATGACACCATCACAGCGGATGCCGCCTACCGGCTGGCGTCACAGGGCGTCGCGATGCTCTGGAACGGTGACTTTCAGAATGCCCGCCAGATTCTGACGGCCCTGGAGCACCGCACACGGCCTCGCCCGGATCCCGCCGAGCGCACCACCGCCGAGCTGTTCTACCGGTACCGGCAGAACCGCTCGCACCGTGCCCGGATTCTCGGACTGCTGCTCGTTCCGCTGGGTCCCGGCAACGTCATCGGGTTGCGCCGGGCGCCCGACGTGGCGGCGGCCACGGTCGACGCCTATGGCAGCATCGGTGAGGCATCCGTTGTGTCACTGCACGAGGTGCTGGGCGCGATCGGTGCCCACCAGTGGCGCACCAAGGGCATTCCCGTGACCGCTCTGAACGCCAGGGTCTATCCGCACTACGGCACGTTCTTTCCGGTGCGCAGCGAATACGTCGACCTCGTGGCGAGCGCTCCCCTGGCCGCGCCACAGGTTGCCTTCGACATCGGAACCGGAACCGGGGTGCTCGCGGCGGTGCTCGCGACCCGTGGCGTGCTGCGGGTGGTCGCGACGGATATTGAGCCGCGAGCCGTCGCATCCGCTCGAGAAACGATCTCGCGACTGGGGCTCGATGATCGGGTCGAGGTGCGGCTGGCCGATCTGTTTCCTGCCGGGCGTGCCGATCTCATCGTGTGTAACCCGCCGTGGATCCCGGCTACCGCGCACTCCCTGCTCGACGCGGCCGTCTATGACCCCGGCTCGCGCATGCTCAAGGGGTTTCTGGCCGGTGTGATCGACCATCTCCAACCCGGGGGTGAGGTCTGGCTCGTGCTCTCCGACTTCGCCGAACTGGTCGGGCTGCGCTCCCGCGACGACCTCATGAACGTGATCGATTCGGCCGGTCTGCGAGTGATCGGAGCGCTGAGCACGCCCGCCGTGCACTCCCGGACGACCGATACGAGCGACCCGCTGCACGCGGTGCGCGTGGCCGAGGTCACCTCCCTCTGGCGCCTCGCGGCTCTCTAGCCCACGAGTACCCGAGCTTGGTGCCCGCTCGATAGGGGTACCGAGAACAGCGGCGGGGCACAGCGGTCCGCGTTGTCGAGGTCGCCTCGTCGAGGTCGCCTCGCGGCGTCATCAGCGGTCGCCGGGCAGGGTACAGACGTGACCGTCCGCGTCGACGGGGGTGCCGCACCGGGGACAAATCGGTCGGCCGGCCCCCACGACCTCGCGGGTACGCGTTGCGAATGCCTGGGCCGTGCCCACCGGGATGCGCACCAGCAGCATCTCTGCCCGCTGCCTGCTGACCGGATCGGGCGCATCGGGGTCGTTCTCGTCTTCGCTGTCGGCCCCGTCGTCGATGAGCGGAAAGGCCTCGATCACGACCTGCGCCGTGCGCGGGTCCCAGCCCAGGGTCATCGTTCCGGTTCGAAACTGCTCATCGACCGGCTGCGCCAGTGGATCGTTGTCGACCAGTTCGATGGGCGTTGTGGCGGGCACGCTGAAGGGGTTGCCCTCCTGCGTCATGAGCTGCTTCAACATTTCGTCGATTTTTTCAGCGAGCAGCGCAGATTGTTGTTTCTCCAGGGCGATGCTGACGATTTGAGCGCCCGAGCGCACCTGTAGGTAGAACGTGCGTGATCCAGGCAGGCCGACCGTGCCGATGACAACACGATCGGGCCAGTCAAATTCGTGGACGATGGTGGGCATACGTATATTTTAGGAGCGCATTGTCTAAGGCGCTTCAGAACCCGCCCCACCGCCCACCGGCGCGTCGGCCGGGATCGTCTTGATGAGGTCACCGTGACTGACCGCCATCCCACGGCGTCAGGCCCATATTCCGATTCCCAGTGAGCGTCGTGGCGGCGAATGGCGCGACCGACCGGGCCGGCATTGTTGCCATCGCCTCGCCGCCGGGAAAAACGACGGCTGAAGGTTTCGTCTGCACGAGCCGGGCAGCACTAAAATTCACTCCACGGACTCCGCTAGCCTCGCACTAAGCCGATGTGCGGCGAAGGTGGGGGCGCATGAAACTCAAGCTGACTCTGGGGCTGCCAGACGGAGAAACCGATGTGATCCTCACTGTGGACGTTCTCGCCTCCATCGGGGAGATCTCACGAAACCTGGTGGTCGGAGTTCCCGGTTCGTCGCAACATCGGGAGGCGGCGAGGAACAACAGCGCAGCGCTGACCCTGCGGGTCCAGTACCCCAATACTTCCACCTATAAAATTCTCGATCCACTTGCCTCCGTCCTCACCTCGGGGCTGTGCTCCGGATGCTGGGTCGAGGTGATCCAGCCGAGCCAGGCCCGTCCGTCGGACGTGATGCTGTACCAGCGTTCTGCGATGGCCACCGTGCTGACGGGACCCCAGTGTGGCCTCGAGTTCGCGCTTGTCCCCGGATCAAACACTGTCGGCCGCGGCCGCGGCTGCCGGATACTGCTGGTGGACGGAGCCGTCTCGCGCCGGCACGCCGTGATCGAAGTCGGCACGAGCATCACAATCACCGACCAAAGCTCCGGAAACGGCGTCTATGTCGATGACCGCCTGGTTGCCGCTGCACAGCTCAGTCCCGACACCATCGTCGCCGTCGGTGACACCACCTTCTCCGTCAGGCCGGTACAGGTTCAAACACCCCCGTCGCCGGCCAGCTCACCGCTTGCAATCGTGGAATTCGCTCGATCGCCCCGCGTCGACCAACGCTACCTCGACCGAAAATTCTCCGCTCCGGTGCCACCCCGCCGTGGCGAACCGCAAAAGTTTCCCTTTCTCGCCGTGATCGCACCGCTCGTGATGGGAGGAGTGCTGTTCGCCGTCACCCGATCCCCATTGAGCCTCGTGTTTGTCGCTCTCTCCCCGCTTATCATGCTGGGCACGTACCTCGATAACATCTTCACGGAGCGCCGCAAGAAGAAGAGCTCAACTGCCGAGTTCGAATCTGCCCTGGACCTACTCCGCGACCGGCTGTCCACCGAACGGGAACGGGAGACCGCGGTGAGAAAGGGTGAATCGCCGAGCACAATGGACGTGTGCACGGCGATGCTGTCACGCACCGCCTTACTCTGGACCCGCAGACCCGAGCACCAGACATTCCTTGAGGTGCGCCTCGGCCTCGGCGGCCAACGGAGCCGCATCGAGATCGAACTCCCAAACCGGAACGAATCGGAGGAGCGATTCTGGACAACTCTCGAGAACCTCAAAGAGGAGAATACGAACGTTCTCGGGGTTCCCGTGCTCGAGAAGTTCGAGCGGGCGGGCAGCATCGGTGTCGCCGGAAGCTCGCTGTGGTCGGAGGGTGTGCTGCGCTCCATTATCGTGCAGCTGTGCGGGCTGCACTCTCCGTCCGACCTCGTTCTGGCGTGTTTCGCGGGCCCCGGCAGCCAGCACGAGTGGCAGTGGCTCAAGTGGCTACCCCACGTGGGGAGCGTCTACAGTCCGATCACGACCAGCCACCTCGCCGCCGATGAGACCACGAGTGGCCACTTACTCGCACAGCTGGAAGAGGTGCTCGCCCAGCGCAAGGCCGAGCACTCTGCCGCGGGCGGCAACATCCGCTCACACCTCGACGAGACTGCGAGTATCGACGAACTGCATGCCAGGCGGTGCGGGCGCTCCCGATGACGCCCGTTATTGTCGCCGTCGTGCTGAGCGACAGCCAGGCCGATCGCGGCAGGCTCGTCACGCTCGCGGAGGAGGGCCCCGACTACAGCGTGCATCTGCTGTGGCACGCTGCGAGCGTCGCCGACCTGCCGGCGGCGTGCCGCACCTACGTCGATGTTGCCGCTGACGGCACCGGCGTCGTTGGGTTCGTGCGCTCGGCCAGCACGGTCGTCGTGAGCCCGCTCGAGACTGTGGGAGGGGCGGATGCCGCGGTGGCCGCCCGCCTGCTGTCTCCCGTTCAGGACAGCGGAGCCAGGCAACTCGACGAGAGCGACCTGCCCGTCAGCGTGTCGTACCACGATTTGCAGCCGGAAAACGTGATCTCCTCCGCCGCGGCAGTCGCGGCTCTGTGGGAGCGCAGCCACAGTCTGACTGCACAGTGGCGCGAGAATCCCCCGCACGAGGCGGGCACCCTCAGTGGCATCGTCGGTCAGGGCGCGACCGGCGTGCTGCGACTCGACCTGCGCGAGCACGGCCCACACGCGCTCGTCGGGGGTACAACCGGTTCGGGCAAGAGCGAGTTCTTGCAGACCTGGATCATGAGCCTCGCAAGCGAGTACAGCCCCGACCGGCTGACCTTTCTCCTGATCGATTACAAGGGCGGCGCCGCGTTTGCGGAATGTACCCAGCTGCCACACACGGTCGGCCTCGTCACAGACCTCAACACCCACATGGTGCGGCGCGCCCTCACCTCTCTGCGTGCCGAGCTGCACTATCGGGAGACTTTGCTCAACGACAAGGGAGCCAAGGACCTGATCAGCCTGGAGAAGCGGGCCGACCCCGACGCGCCGCCCTCTCTCGTGATCGTCATCGACGAATTCGCAGCCCTCGTTGGAGACGTCCCCGAATTCGTCGACGGGATCGTAGACGTCGCTCAGCGCGGCCGGTCCCTGGGGCTGCACCTCGTGTTGGCGACACAGCGCCCTGCCGGTGTCATCAAGGACAACCTCCGCGCCAACACGAACCTTCGGATCGCACTCCGCGTCGCCGACGAGCACGACAGCCAGGACGTCATCGGTCGAAAGGATGCGGCCGCCTTCGATCCGGCGACCCCCGGCCGCGGTGTGGCTAAACTGGGTCCTGGCAAGCTCATCCACTTCCAGACCGGATACCTCGGCGGGCGCAGCCGCACCGCTGCGAAACTGCCCGACATCGACATTGCCGAGTTTCCCTTCGAGGTGAGGGACAGCTGGCCGCTCGATCTGCCGGCTCCGCCGGTGCGCAGGGACTCCCCCCGAGACATCGAACTGATGTTGCTCTCCATTCAGCACGCTGCGGCGGGGCTAAACCTCAATACTCCGCGCAAACCGTGGCTCTCCCCGCTTGCGGGTGTGCTCGATCTGCAGCCGGCGGAAGCAGACGGCGGGTCGTCGATTACGTTAGGGATCCAGGACGAGCCCCAGCGCCAACGGCAGAGCGCGTTCGGATTCGACCCTGATGCCCAAGGCAACCTGGCGATCCTCGGCACGAGCGGTTCGGGCAAGAGCGCCGCGCTTCGCACCCTCGCGATTTCTGCATCGTGCAGCGCAAAACGGTTGCCCGTCGAGATCTACGCGATCGACTTCGCCGGAGGAGCCCTCGGGCTCCTCGGCGCACTGCCCACAGTCGGTGCGGTGATCCCCGGTGACGACAGTGAGCGCGTCGAACGACTGATCCGCCACCTCGTCGACGTCGCAGCAGAGCGCGGGCTGCGCTACGCGAGGGAGCCCGCGTCGACACTGACCGACTACCGTCAGCTCAGCGGCAAGACCGCAGAGCCGCGCATCCTGATCCTCATCGACGGCATGGCAAACTTCCGCAATACTTACGAGTTCCGAGCAGGAGACGGCACGTTCCAGGCCCTCGCCCAGTTGCTCTCCGTGGGCCGTCAAATCGGCATCCACTTCGCCGTGAGCGCCGACCGCGCGGGGGTAATTCCAACGGTCCTGAGCGCAAACATCCAGCAGAACATAGTGCTGCGGATGGCGTCCGCCGCGGACTACGGGATTCTGGGCGTCCCGGTGGACATTCTTGAGGATGCGCCGCCCGGGCGCGGAGTTTGCGACGGCCAAGAGGTGCAGTTCGCTGTTTTCGGTGGGTCTGGCAGCCTGAGTGACCAGTCCCTCGCGGCCCAAACCCTCGGTGATGAGCTCCGCGCGGTAGCGGTTCACGCGGCCGCACCAATCCAGCGTCTTGCGGAAAGCATCCACCTGGACGAACTCCCGCCGCTCGCAGCCAATCGCCCGGTGATCGGCGTAGCCGACGCAAACCTACTGCCGATCGGGATCAGCCCCGAGGGCCTCGTTGTCGTGACCGGCCCACTCGGCAGCGGCAAAACGGCGGCGCTGAAGACGTTGGTGCGCGCGCTCACTCGTTCCCTTACCGATGTCGACGCGATCCTGATCAGCCCACGCCCGGGCAGCGAAGTCGCCGGCTTCGCGACGTGGGGTCGAAAGTCCCTGGGGCTCTCCGATGCGGAAACGCTGGCCAGGGACCTCATCGCGAGCCTTGCCAGCGGCGCTTGGCCGGTCGCGGGCAAGCCCGGTCTGATCGTCGTCGAAACGGCGGGCGATTTCGAGGGCTCAACCGCCGAGAGCGCCGTTGCGACGCTCATCAAAGCTGCCAGGAAGGCCAACATTCTCATCGTCGTCGAAACAGACCTCGCGACCGGCCCAGCAGCATGGCAGATCCACTCCGAACTCAAGACGGCTAGGGTCGGGCTCGTCTTACAGCCGGAGGAGAGCGACGGGATCGCGCTGTTCCGGGTCGCGTTCCCCCGTGGAAGCCGCGCGGACTTCCCGGCCGGCCGCGGCTACCTCGTCGAGTCTGGCAGGGCGACCAAGGTCCAGGTCGCACTCCCCGAATGAGGTTCGGGGCTGAACCATTGGTGGGAAGTCATTCTCGATAGGCTGTGATCAGCGTGAGGGGGAAATCGCATGGCGACGAGGGACCAAGCGGACAGTGGGCGCCGCGCGCCTCGGTTTCTGTTGACGGCCGATGAGCTGCATCTGGTGCAGGATCACGTGCCTACGCTGCTGCTGCCCGCGCGGTTCCAACAGCGGTGGAACGAAGACCTCGACGCCGGAAAGTTCGCGGAGCGCGCGAGTGCGGCACTCGACCAGCTCGTTCTGAAGGGACTCGTCGCAGCCGATGTCCCGCGCGACCCGATTCCCGACGACCTGAGTGGCTGGCTCCTCGAGTCACTCATGGTCTTCCTCTCCCTGCATATGGCTCCCGCGTGCGTCTTCACGGTGTCCGCGTGGACCCGCGAGTCAACACTCCTGATTGTCGCCTCGGCGCGGGGTGGCTTCGCTTCCGTGCTCGCACGGGCCCAAAGCGTCAGCATCACCGGTGGGCGCGGCACGGCCGCCGACCTGGCCGGTGTCGAATTCGCGGTCGTGCCATTCCTGACCCTCGCCGACGAATTGACGGGCGCGATCCCCTCCGGCGGAGTTGTGGGCGACAACGGGCCGCTCGTGACGATGAGCCTCGCGGACAGCCGGGGCGGCATCGAAGTCCTCCGGGTCAACAACCCCGACCTGCTCGACGAACTCTCTAGCCGTATCGGCGGCAACTCCGCCGTTCTCGCGCTCTCGGGACTCGCTGGCGACCTCGACGCAGGTTTCGAACTTCGTCTTTCGACGGACGACGGCATTCCCGTTCGGGTGATCAGCTACGTGCGCGGGGCATCCGGCTGGCGCAGTGTCGACGTCGGGCTACCGGCCGGCCATGACGACGAACTGCCAACCCCGGAACAGATCGTGGACGCCGGGACCATCACGATCGCCGCAGTGACGCGAGCTGCCATCCAGGCTGAGGTTGCCTCGTTATGTGCTGGTCTGACACTCACGGAGATGGCCCATGGGTGACTTCTCGGTCAGCGGCGGAACCAACGCGTCCCCCCTCGTCGCGACCTTCGAGGACATGCGCACGTTCTCGACGGAGCTCGGGCTCGTGCAGGAGGACCTTGCGATCGAGAGCATCCGTACCGCGTCCCTGGCGACGAGCAGCGACCTGCTAGCGTCAGCGATCCTCTCCCCCCTCACGGCGGCGGATGCCGAGGCGAAAATACTCCAGGCTGCGGGCGTCTACTTGGCCCAGACCGCACGGGTCACGGTATTGCACCTCTTCATCGACGGGGCGATCGTCACCTACGAGACGGCGGAGTCCGCTCTCGCCATCGCGGCGGACGGCCTGTACTTCGTCGGTGGATTCGCTGTCGGCATCGTCGCCGTCGCCGGGGCCACGGTCGCGGCCGGGGCGGCCGCGCTCTACGCCGCCGGGGTCGAAGTGGCCCACCAGATCAACGAGGTGGCCGACTCCACCGGCGCGGCCGTCGACGCGATCGGCGACCAGATCCGAAATAACCCGTGGCTCCTCGCCGCTCTGCTGGTCCCCGGCGGCGCGTCACCACTTAGCGCTGCCAGTCTCCTTGACACCGGCGCACGCGCATTTGCGTCGACATATTCGCCCAGTGCTGCCGCGACCGCCGCCAACGATAGGCTCACGCGAGAGTTCGCGAGCCTGCTCACCCTTACCCCTTCCGAGGACGTGCTCCAGGCCTGGGCCCGCGAACACACCGACCTCGTTCAGACGCTCATCCGGTTTGCACCCGGCCTTCTCGCCGGTGCAACCTTCCTCGGAGGCCCGCTTGTGAACGGCGGCCTGTCCGGCCTCACGGGAGCGCCCTGGCCTCCCCTCAACTATGACCAGCTCGTGGAAGGTATCATCGCGGGCGGCGGCCGCTTCGGTGCCTTCAACGATGCCACCGGGCAGCCAACCGTCATTTCCAAAACTTTCCTGAATGTCCAGGGAGGCGTGGTTGACCAGATCGTACCGATCGACCTGAACACCCTGTTCCGAGGCGCCGGCGAGATCGACGCAAACGGTGATCCCAATGAGGACGGCGTCGCCGACTTCTCGAACATCCGAGTCGTCGACCGGGTCGGCGCGGACGGGGTGCATCACTGGATCGTACAGATTCCGAGCACACAGTCCTGGTCGCACGTCCCCAGCGCGGTTTTGAACGACCTCACGAGCGACCTCGCAGCCGAAGCGCAGCACCAGACCGCCCTCATGCAGGCTGTCAAGGATGCCATGGCGCAGGCACACGTGGGCTCGAGTGACCCCGTCATGCTCGCCGGTTTCAGCCTCGGCGGTATCACGGCGGGACTGATGGGCTCCGATCCCTGGATGAACGACCACTACAACATCACCAGCGTCGTCACTGCAGGGGCGTCGATCGGGAACTTTGACGTCCCCTCCAACGTGAACGTCCTGTCGTTTGAGCACAGGGGGGACCTCGTCCCCGCAACAGACGGCACCGACAATCCGGCGACCACCAACCTGATGACGGTCCACGCCGCAGCCCCGGTGATTGGCCGCGATCCCGACCCGGGCGACCCGCACAAAGCCGTCACGTACGCGGTGACGGCCGACGAATTCCAGAAGTCAGAGGACCCCAACGCCGTCGCGTTCACCACATCCACGCAGGGATTCTTCACCGGTGGCACCGCGACCGTTCACGATTATGCAGCAACTCGATGAGGACCACGACATGAGTTTCCAACATCGCGCGATCGGTTTGCTGGCCGCGGCCGTGGCCGCGCTTGTCCTCCTCGGCGGCTGCTCCGCCCTGCCCACGGGTACATCATCCGTCGCACCAACACCATCCGTCGCACCAACACCGTCCGGTGCCACAGGGGGCCTGAGTCGCTCTGCAGCCGAAGCGCTCATCAACGCCGTGCCCGGGTTGAGCCTGGCCAGCGTGGGCACACACATTTCCGGGCTCGGACACGAGGGAGTCATCGAGGTTTACGTTGACGATGATGCGGCAATCACAGCACCCGGGGTCCTGGACTATGTCCTCAGAGTTGGCTGGGCAATGACCACCTACGACGAGCCGGAGGAGCTGAGCCTCACCGTGTACAGTCACGGCAGAAAACTCAACCTACAACCCCAGGCGAACGCCCTCGCTGGAGTCGACTACCCGGACCCAGGCGGCAGCCCCAGCGTCTCGCTGAGTGCCCCCTCTTTCATGGGCCCCTGGCCGGGCGCCGTTCCCGCGCCTCCGGCCGGGGTTTCCGCGCCTCCGGCCGATTAGTTCGGGTGATCCGTGCCACACCATTCCTGTCGGCACCCGACAGGTCTCGCCGGAACCGTCCACGCCTTCGCGGTGACCCGCTGAGGACCACGATATGAAGCGACTCGATGAGGACCGGACATAAATTTCCGCCCCCGATCGATCGTCACGCTGGGAGCGGCCGTGACGCTGCCAGCCCTTCTGACCGCCTGCTCACCAAACGCGGACAACGCCACTTCGACGCCCTCCGGACGGGCTGGGCAACTTCGGTCGCCTGGCAGCCCTCGCCGCTCAGCCTCACCGTCTGGAACGAGGGCACGCGGCTGCACCTGCAGGCGCGGGCGCAGCCGAACGTGATTCCGAGGTCGCCTGGGCGATATTCTCATTGCTCTACAGCGTCCACTTGGACGGTCCGGCATACCTGGGCCCCGGCCGGACGGACTGGCCTAGCGGCGCGCGCCGTTGAGGAAACGCTGCACGTCGAGCCAGTCCGGGGATTGGTCGGCTGGCCGGTTCGGAACCGCCCGCATGATGTCCTGCGCGCGGGCAACAGTCTCCGGGGCGATGTCCATGCCGAAGACCCGGAACACGGAGACTGTGACGTTGTTGATCTGGTCAGGGATGGTCGCGAGTACGGTCATGAAACCGGTGACGGCGTTCTCCGAAATATCGTGAACAACCTTGACTGCATTGGCGGCGATTGAGCGCGCCTCGTCCAGTCGGTCGCCCGCCCACTGCTGGGCCTGGTGGATCAGCGCCTTGACCTCGTCGACGGCCCGCGCGTGGTTCGCGAGGGCATCTGCTGCCGCATCGAGCGCGGCAGCAGAGCGGCCGAGGGCGTCAGCGGTGACGGTGATCTCGGCGCGGAACGCGGTCGCGGCGACTGAATTCCAGTTCATCGCCTCCGCGCGTGCCTTGATCGTCATCGCACGGGCGCGAACATCGTCGCCCTGGGCGCGGAGCCTGGCCGCGTCGGACCTGACGACGGACATGTCTCCGTACATACGTGCCTCCAAACAGAGGCGGCCGCTAAAAAACGGCGACCGCAGACGGCGAGAGGCTAGCGGGACAACCGCGCGGCGAGCTGGGCGTCGACCTCGGACAGCGTGGTCGCCGTGGTTCGTAGGTAGTTGGAGAGGCCGTCGAGACCATTGATCGTGGCACGGGCGCCGTTGGTGAATTGTTCGTAGGACGCGTTGAACGCGCCAGACGACTTGTCGGTGACGAAGCCGGAACTCACGAGAGACCCGATCAGGCTCTGCAACTGGGCAAGCTTGGCGTTGATGTCGTCACGGCCGGCCACGAGGCGATCGGCAGACGAGTTGAGCTCCTGGTACGAAACGTTGATGTTGGCCATGTTGACACTCCCCACATGTGGACTGCATCGTGCAGTCGACGTAACGCTAGCATTCGGAGGGCAGGACGCCATAAATTTTGTCAGAGAGCTCGGTCGAAAATCCCAGATGGACCAGACTTTTTTCTCAGGCTGGAAACGAGCAGCGCCCTCGCTCCGAGTTCAGCCGGCCGGAGTCGGGTGGTAATGACGTTTATAGCCCCGAATCGAGGAATAAAAATGGCCCGGCACCTTTACGAGAGAAGGGAACCGGGCAATTGTGACCCCAGCGGGATTCGAACCCGCGTTACCGCCGTGAGAGGGCGATGTCCTAGGCCGCTAAACGATGGGGCCGTTTGTGCAACTTTTCGAGTATGCCACACGGAGCAGCGCAGTTCCAAACTGAGCGCACGCGGCGCGTCGCATCGGGTGGGCGCAGCCCCGCCGGTGCAGGTAGACACATCGTTCAAGAACAGCGGATGCTGTTGCGCCACGACCCGAATCGGGGTTAGCTCGGGGCATGAAACTGACCAAGCTGGAGCATGCCGCCCTGATCATTGAGCTCTCGGGCAAGAAGCTCTTCATCGATCCGGGTTCGTTCACCACGGCCCTTACCGAAACGGCGGGCGCCGTGGCCGTGGTCATCACCCACGAACACGCCGATCACTGGACTCCCGAACAACTGGGCCGCATCGTCAAAATAAACTCCGACCTGCGCATCTTCGCGCCAGCCGGCGTTGCCCGGGCCATCGCCGCCGTTGACGCCGATCTCGAGGTCACGTCGGTGCAGGCCGGCGACACCGCCCTGGTCGCCCCGTTCACCCTGCGTTTCTTCGGTGCCACGCACGCGGTCATCCACGAATCGATCCCGGTCGTCGACAACGTCGGCGTGCTCGTCAACGACGAGCTGTACTACGCCGGCGACGCTTTCACGATTCCTGAGGGAGTCGATGTGGGCACGCTCGCCGTTCCCGCCGCGGCGCCCTGGATGAAAATCAGTGAGGCGATGGACTACGTTCTGGCCGTCAAGCCGAAACGCAGCTTTCCGACCCACGAGATGCTGCTCTCCCGGGCCGGAAAAGACCTGTCCAACGCTCGAATTCGAAACGTCACCGAACAAGGCGGCGGTGAGTTCTTTCCGCTCGAACCCGGAGACAGCCTCGATTTGTAGACCGGACCGCCCCAAGCATCCGCTCGGAAACGACCAACCCTCAGATAACTTGCAGTAACTGCACCTTAGAGTGCAGTTACTGCATATGTGGCCCGTGTGGGTTACACAGAACCGAGGGAAGCACGATGGACTCCGAGTGGGTAATTGATGCGCAAGGCCTGGAGAAATCCTACGGATCGGGTGCGAGTCGTTTCGACGCGCTGAAAGGCGTGTCCGTGCAGATCGCGCCCGGTGAGACCGTCGCGATCGTCGGCAAGAGCGGGTCGGGCAAGTCCACCCTCATGCATCTGCTCGCGCTGCTCGACGAGCCCGACACAGGAACACTGCACGTCGCCGGTAAAGACGCCAAGTCGCTGTCGAAACGCGCGGTCAACGAGCTGCGCAACAAGGAGTTCGGCTTTGTTTTTCAGCAGTTCTTTCTCACCCCCAACGTGAGCGTGCTCGACAACGTCATTCTGCCGCTGAAGATCGCCGGCATGGGCGGCAAGGAGCGCCGCCGTCGCGGCATGGCGGTTCTCGAACAGCTTGAGCTGGCCGACAAGGCGGGTAACAAGGCCACGACGCTCTCCGGCGGGCAGAAGCAGCGTGTCGTGATCGGTCGTGCCCTCGTCAACGCGCCGCGCGTGATCTTCGCCGACGAGCCCACCGGAAACCTCGACACCGCCACCGGAGCCGTGGTCGAAGACATTTTGTTTGAACTCAACCGCAGCCAGGGCATCACGCTGGTCATCGTCACCCACGACGAAGACCTCGCCGCGCGCTGTGACCGCCAGATATACATTCGCGACGGACTCGTCGTGTCGCAGACCGGTGCGAAACACAACACCGGCGCCCACGCGCTGACCACCGCTGGAGGCGCAGCATGAGAGCCAAAGACCTCATCACCTCAGCGATCAGCAATACCTTTCGCAGCAAGCTCCGCACGACCCTGACCGTTCTGGCCATCTTCGTCGGCGCGTTCACACTGACCCTCACCAACGCCGTCGGCGCGGGCGTCAGCCAGTATGTCGACGCCCAGGTGGGCACACTCGGTTCCCCCGACGTTTTCATTATGACCCAGGCCAACGACCAGACAACGGCCGGCGGCGGTCCGGTCAAGTATGACGCGGGTAGTTCGGCCTCGGTGTCGAGCCAGCAGGGACCTCCCGGCACCACCACCAAGGCACTCACAGAGAAAGACCTCACGACCATCGGCGACACGGCCGGCATTGTCTCGGTCGATCCGATCCGATCCGTGCAGCCTGACTACATCGAATCCGACTCCGGCACTCCCTACGAGTTCAGCATCAACGCCACGTCGGCAGTCACCACGGCCAACCTCACCGCGGGCGCGCAACTCGATGGCGGTGCCACCCAGACACAACTCGTGTTGCCGGACACCTTTGTGGCCCCGCTCGGGTTCGCGTCGGCGAACGACGCGGTGGGGGCATCCGTTTCGATCGGGATCACCGATATTCTCGGCGCGAAACACACCGTGAATGCCACCGTCGTCGGCGTCTCGCTGGAGAGCCTGCTCGCTGCGGGCGCCGGGGCCAACGACGCCCTGATTGCCGAGTTGGCCGACGCGCAGTCCGGCGGCATCGAGACCGCGGTCACCAGCTACGGGGTGGCCGTCGCCCATTTTGATACCGCGCTGTCAACGGATGCCGTCACCGCGCTCAAAGCAAACCTCGCGACCAAGGGCTACACCGCGAGTACTATCGCGGATCAGCTGGGCGCCGTGCAGACGGTGATCAATGGCATCGTCGGCGTACTCAACGCCTTCGCCGTGATTGCCCTGATCGCAGCGGCATTCGGCATCATCAACACCCTGTTGATGAGCGTACAGGAACGCACCCGTGAGATCGGTCTGATGAAGGCCATGGGCATGAGCGGCGGCAAGGTGTACACCCTGTTCAGCCTCGAGGCCATCGTCATCGGGTTTCTTGGCAGCGCCATTGGTGCCGGCGTGGCCATCGGGCTTGGCTCCGCGCTGAGTGCCGTGCTGTCTCAGGGCCTGCTCTCCGGGCTGCCCGGGTTGAATATCCTCTTGTTTGAGCCGGCGTCGGTGGCCTTCGTCATCGGCCTGGTCATGTTGATCGCGTTCCTGTCCGGCACCCTGCCGGCCCAGCGGGCGGCCAAGCAGAACCCGATCGAGTCCCTGCGGTACGAGTAGCGTCCGCACGTCATCGATAAGCGCAGTACGGATGAACCAGGACGAGGCATGATCGCCACTCCCCCGCCACACACGACGCTTCCCATGCGCCCGCAGTCTCGTGAAGACAAGCATCACGAGACGAGCTTGCGCGTGGAGCGGAGTGCTGTCAGCCTCGTTCTGGAACACGGTTTCGACAACGTCACCGTGGACATGATCTGCAGCCGGAGCGGCATCTCGCAGCGCACCTTCTTCAACTATTTCAAGACCAAGAAGGCCGCCATCATTGGCGTCGGCCCGCCAACGATCGATGAAAGCCGCGCCCGGGCCTTCATCACCGCCCCCGGCGACGACCTGCTGCCCGACGTGCTAACCCTGATGAGCGCGATCGGCCCCCGCGACGGCATCGACGAGCACCTGTTCACCGACCGCCTGCGAATGTTTGGGCTGCATCCCCAGCTCATGCAGGAGCAGATGGAGCGGATGACCAGGGTCGCCTCCGAAATCACCGAGCTGGTCTACCTGCGCCTCGGCCGCGGTGCACGCGTACACACCGACACCGGACACACCAACGCCGGGCACGCCGAGAACGACGCAGACCGTGCGTTCCGGCACGGGCAGGCAGAGCTGCTCACACACGCCATGCTTGGCGTCGTGCGCTTTATGGTCCTGCAGTGGATTCCCGCTCGAGCGTGTCCGACCGATGCCACGCCACATGCCGAACCGAACCAAACCGACCAGGTCTTGGCTCCGACCCTGGCCGCGTCGCTCGATCGAACGGTCGAGCTGCTGCGCCGCACGCTGAGCATTCCGGGCCTGTAGACGCTGGCCGGTTATTGGTCGGAGTCCACGGGCAACCATTTCAGCAGGGCTGCCCGCAACTTTGCCAGGTGCAGCGGGCGCATGAGGTATTCGTTCATGCCGACCATGCGGGTGCGGTCGGTATCGCCGGGCACGACGCTGGCGGTCATGGCCAGAATCGGCATGCGCGTTCCCGGCACCTCGGCCGCCCGAATAGCCGATGCCAGCTCATAGCCGTTCATCTCCGACATCTGCAGGTCGGTGATCACGAGATCGTAATCGCCCGTCTTCCACCTCGCGAACGCCAGCGCGCCGTTGTCCGTGAGGTCGGCCTCGTATCCCAACAGGTTCAGTTGCCACAGGATGAGTTTCTGGTTGGTCGGGTTGTCTTCGGCCACGAGAATGCGGGTCGCACCGGGGGCGCGAGGTGTCAACCGCGCCTGCTGCGCGGGTGAGACATCCGTTCCCGCCCGGAGACGCTCGGCCGCACTGCGGTGCGACGCGATCGGCTCCAGAATCCTGCGGGTCAGCGAAAGCGCCCCGTCAGACTCGACTTTCTCGTCGGCCCGCGGCATGAGCCAGTTGATCGTGTCCTGCAGCTCCTTGTAGTGCAGCGGTTTGGTGATGTAGGCATCGCAACCGGCCGCACGCGCCCGGTCCTGATCGCGCGACATGGCCATCGCGGTCAGGGCAATCACCGGGATATCGGCGGTGATGGGGTCATTCTTCAACTCCGAGGTAGCGGCAAATCCGTCGATCCCCGGCAGCTGGACATCCATAAGAATCACGTCGGGCAATTCGACCCGAGCGAGCAGCAGGCCACTTTCGGCGTCACCGGCCCCCAGCGTTGAGTGGCCGGCCCTCCGAACGAGCAGCGTGGCGAGCTTCATATTGATGGGGTTGTCTTCAATGATCAGAATTCTCGCCATGCCATCACCCGCCCAGCTCGTCGCCGGACTTCAGGGCGCGCTTGACCTCGGCCATGAAGGCCGTTCGATTGAAGCTCTTCCTGCCGAGCACTCGAACCGGTTGACTCGGGTCGCTGTCGACCGCCGCCAGTTCCTGGATGGTGAGCTGCTTACCGGTCACGACGAGCACGGGAATATGCTCGGTTCTCTCGTCGCTCTGCAACGCCAACACGACCTGATAGCCGCTGAACCCTTCCATCATGAGGTTCAGCAGTACGAGATCTGGACGCAATCGCTGCGCCAGCTCGATAGCCTCATTCTTAGTGAAGGCACGTTCTACCGCGTAGTCCGGTCGGGTCAAAAATCGTGCGATGACATCGACGGTTTCGCGATCATCGTCGGCCACCAGAATCCGTCGGGTGCGCAGGGCATCGGGGCTGAGGCCGAGTACGTTCAGCGACTGCTGCAATGCCGCCCGGGTGATTGGCTTCTCCAGCACGGCGGCCGCGCCGTGGGTCAGGGCCAGGCACACGTCGGTGTTTCCCGCAATGATAACGATCGGAACGGCGGCGAGATCCGAGAACTCGTGCAGGCGAATGAGAAAGCCCCAGCCGTCTATTCCGGGCAAGCGAATGTCGAGGGTAATGAGGCTGAGGTGGTGATGCGGGGCAATGGCGAGGCCTCGCTCTCCACTGGTCGCGATGATGACGCGAAAACCTTCAGCTTCGAGCAGCAGTCGAAGCACTTCAGCACCTTTGGCGTCGTCTTCAATGACCAGGGCAACGTGTTTCTCCGACCGCGCCTCGTAGTCCTGTTGCGGTCGAGACTTCGCAGCCACGGCGAGGGATTCTTCAACCCGCTGGCCGGTCGTGGTCGAGTACACCTTCACATCGCGTACCGCTTCCCCCGTTTCCGGTGCGGCCGATGGTGACGGCGTGGCGGCGGCCGCATGGGGTCGAAACGGATGCGGTTTCGGCCGGTCACCAGGAGGCGCCTGAGTGCTGGGTGAACCCACCGGCACAACCAGGTCTCGATCGGTCTGAGCCGAGTTCTCCGAGCCCGGCGCCGACCAGGCGGGAGCGATCTGGTCGGTGATTCCCAAGGGAAGCCAGACAGCAAAACTCGCGCCCTCGCCCTCGGCACTGGCGACAGCGACCGTGCCGCCCTGAATTCCCACCATCTGCTTGACCGTGGCCAGACCGAGGCCGGTGCCTTCGAATCGTCGAGCCAGGGTGCTGTCAATCTGACTGAACGCCAGAAAGAGTTTCGACATGTTCTCCGACGAAATTCCCGGTCCCGTGTCATCGACGCGAATCTCGAGAAAGTCCATGATGGTGCTCTTGGGCAATGGAAAATCGTGCACGGGCCAGGAGCCGGCAATCTTTCCGACGGCGCTGCGCGGTACACGTTTGGCCATGAGAATGACCCGGCCCTGGTCCGACGTGAATTTCACGGCGTTCGACAGTAGGTTGTACACGATCTGTTTGGTCTTGCGCATGTCGAGCAGCGGCACGCCCAGGTCATCGGCACCTTCAAAACGAAGTTGAATACCGTGTGCCGCGGCGCCATCGCGCACGATCGACAGGCTCTGCTCGAGCAATGAACGCACGTCAACGGCCTCCAGCTCGATGTCCATCATTCCTGCCTCGACCTTGGACAGGTCGAGGATGTCGTTGATGAGTGCGAGCAGGTGGTGTCCACTGGTGAAGATATCGCCGATGTACTCGCGCTGGGATTCGCTCATATCGCCCATGAGACCGTCTTTGAGGGCTTCGGAGAACCCGATGATCGCATTCAAGGGCGTGCGCAATTCGTGCGACATGGTGGCCAGAAACTCGGTCTTCATTCGGCTGGCGTGTTCCAGCTCGATGTTGGTCTCTTTGAGCGCCCGCTCGAACCGCTTGCGTTCGGTGACGTCACGGGCTGACGCGAACACGCCCTGCACGACCCGATCGCGGTCGTAAAAGGTTGCTGCGTTGTAGGAGACATCCGTTTCATCACCGTTGAGCGCTCGCACCGTGAGCTCGTAGTCGCTGACCTTGTTTTCGGTGAGAGCCCGTCGAATTGCGGTATCCGCTCGAACCGGGTCGGTGAAGAAGTTGCGGCATGGAGCGCCGATGAGCTCATCCCGGGATCGCCCCGTGAGCTCGATCATCTGTTGATTGACATCGGAGATGATCCCCGTGGTGTCGGTCGTCATGAGCGCGTCGATATTTGATTCGATCAAGGAGCGCGTGTAGAACTGTTGGTCGCGCAGCCGCTGGTCCAGCACCGATTGAGCGATCTCCACTTGCTTGCGCGAGGTGTTGTCGGTGCCGATCAGCAGGTAGCCGATAATCGCCGCATCGACGTCGCGCAGGGCGGTGACCGACACGATCGCCGCGAATCGGCTGCCATCCTTGCGCACCTTGGTAAGTTCATAGATGTCCTCGATGCCGCGACTGGCCTTGTAAACGAGGGCTTCGAAGCCGGGCTTGATGGTGGTGCCGAACTCCAGGCTGAGTTGGGCGGCGCGCAGAATGATCTCTTCCGGATCATGCATCTCAACCGGCGTGAGCTTGTTCACGACCTCGTCGGCGGAGTAGCCGAGCATCCGCTGCGCCCCGACGTTGAAAATCTGAATGACGCCATGAGCATCGGTGGCGATGCTCGAGAAATTAGCGCTATTGAAGATGGCATCCTGCAGGCTCACGGTCTGCTGCAGAAGGTTCTTCTCCAGTGCAGCGTTCTGCGCGAAGGCACTGTCGCCGCCCGCAAGGCTCGCGTTGACCAGAACCGTTCCATCGTCGGGGGCGGCTGGCTGTGAGCGATTCTTGCGCCTGTGGGGTGTCATGGTCATCACGCCTTCCGAGATCTTTCGATGAGCAGCGTGCGTCACGAGCACGAAACGCTTACGGGAAGGCAGAAGAGGCACGCGGTCGGCAACTTCGCCTCGTTTGAATGCCGCGAGTCGACCGGGGGAAATTTCCCTCACGTAAATCTACATCACGAAACATCCTCCAATGGCCCCCTCTTGGGGGTGGTCAAGATTCCCCAGCGGCCAGGTGGTAGACCTCGGTAAAAAAACCGTCGTTGACGTCGTACTCCACGTTCAGGACACCATACGTATCAGTGGAGACCGTCAAACCGCCGTCCTCGTCCGAGAGGTCGACGGTGAGCTCGAAGACGGCTTATGACGCGGCGGTATCGCATGCCTCGACGAACGCGGTGACGTCAGTGGCCGACACCTCGGTTCCGGAGTCGGCGACCTTTCGCATGCTGTCGATCAGGTCGGTGGCCAGCCCGGATTCCTCAGCCAGCGCGAGCAGATCGGTCAGCCGCGCCCGGTCTTCGGCGCTGATTGTTCCATCCGTCAGGGGTGCGCAGATACGTTTGGTCAGCTCAGCACTGGCGGTCGCTGCGGCGCTGTCAGCGACGCCCTGGGCACCATCCGACACCGCGGTCTGAATCTGAGAGCAGCCGACGAGAGCGACGATTATCGGTAGAATCAGCAACGCTCGCAGACGTCGTCGGGCGGATGAAGAAGTTTTCACCGTGCGCTCATTTCTTGAATTGTCAGCACTCTGTCGTTGCTTCAATCGCTTATCCGAAGAGCTCGCCGAGCCAGTTTTCTCGCTTCTTCGGGCGGTACCCATCGCGGTTGTCGCGGTCCCGGTTGTCGCGGTCGCGGTTGTCGCGGTCGCGGTCGCGGTTGTCACGGTCGCGGTCGTCGTATCCGCGATCACCGGGCTGGGAAGAGCGCGGTTGTTGAACCGGGTATGGCTGCTGGGGAATAGCGCCGACCACAGGGGCGGCCGGCGCTGCAGCTGCGAATTCTTTCTCCGCACGGTCAATGATCTTGTCCAGCTCACCGCGGTCGAGCCAGACACCGCGACACTCCGGGCAGTAATCGATCTCAACGCCACCGCGTTCGCTCATCACCAGGGTGGCAGAATCAGTTGGACACTTCATGGAGTTCTCCTGCAGGTCGTGGTCTTCCCCAGCATACGGGTACCCACTCAGGCACTTCCTGAGTGGGTCAAGCATCCGAATTGACTGTCGACTTCAATATCGATATTTCACTGAGAGGCGCTGCCAAGTGTCACTGATTCACAGCTACTGCCGCGTTTAGCAGCTCGTGGAGCCAACGATGTTCATCGAGTACACCCCGGTCTCGTCCAGCACGAGGTGTACTTCTCATGCCGCTGCGTGGTTGCCCGCTGGCTCCTCGGCGATCGAGCGCACCTGCCCACAGCCGGTCGCGAGGAGGAAGTTCAGGCCGTAGATCGTGCCTACTTCACGTCGAAGCGGTCGAGTTCCATCACCTTGACCCATGCCGCGACGAAATCCTCCACGAACTTATTCTTCGCGTCATCGCTTGCGTACACCTCCGCAACGGCCCGCAGCTCGGAGTTCGAGCCGAAGAGCAGGTCGACCCGGGTGCCGGTGAGGGTCGGTGCGCCCGTGGTGTAGTCGCTGCCTTGGTACGCATGCTTGCCGGGATCGAGGGCCGTCCACTTTGTGCTCATGTCGAGCAACTTCACGAAGAAGTCGTTGCTCAGCACGCCAGGGTTCTCGGTGAACACGCCATGCTGTGACCCGTCGTAGTTGGTACCGAGCACGCGTAGCCCCCCAATGAGTACCGTCATCTCGGGGGCGCTCAACACGAACAGGTTCGCCTTGTCGAGGAGATGATACTCGGCCGGGAGCGACGCGAGCGGACCGTAGTAATTGCGGAATCCGTCAGCGACTGGTTCAAGCCATCCGAACGATTCTGCATCGGTTTCCTCCTCGAGGGCGTCAACGCGCCCCGGCGTGAACGGAACCTCGATGGCGACGCCGGCGTCCTGCGCCGCTTTCTCGACCGCCGCCGAGCCCGCAAGCACGATAAGGTCGGCAAGAGAGATCGGATTGACCGCTGAGGCGTTGAAGATGGCCCGGATGCGTTCGAGGGCGTTCAGTACCAACGCCAGCTGGTCGGGGTTGTTAACCTCCCAACTCTTCTGGGGTTCGAAGCGGATGCGTGCCCCGTTCGCGCCGCCGCGCTTGTCGCTGCCGCGGAAGGTGGACGCTGCGGCCCATGCGGTCGATACCAACTGAGAGACGGTCAGGCCGGAGGTGAGGATCTGCGCCTTGAGCGCGGTGATCTGCTCGGCATTGACCGGCTCGCCGGACGCCTCGGGCAGCGGGTCCTGCCAGATCAGTGCTTCCATGGGCACATCGGGGCCGAGGTAGCGCGCTTTGGGACCCATATCACGGTGGGTCAGCTTGAACCAGGCCCGGGCGAACGCGTCCGCGAACGCGTCCTGGTCATCCTTGAAGCGGCGCGAGATCGGTCCGTAGATCGGGTCGACGCGCAGAGCAATATCAGAGGTGAGCATGCGCGGCTCACGTCGCTTCGAGGCGTGGTGGGCCAGCGGCACCATGTCGGCGCCGCCACCGTCTACCGGCCGCCACTGGTGGGCGCCCGAGGGGGACTCCATCAGCTCCCATTCGTAGGCGAACAGGATATGGAAGTACTCGTTATCCCAGCGGGTCGGATGATACGTCCACGTCACCTCGAGGCCCGAGGTGATCGTGTCATCGCCCTTACCAGTGCCGAAACTGTTCTCCCAACCCAGACCCAGTTCCGCGAGGTCTGCATCTTCGGGGCTCGGGCCGACGTGGCTGTCGGGGGCCGCGCCGTGGGTTTTGCCGAAGGTGTGGCCGCCGGCGATCAGGGCCACGGTCTCTTCGTCGTTCATCGCCATGCGCTTGAACGTCTCGCGGATATCGACTGCCGAGCCGAGCGGGTCGGGTTTGCCGTTCGGTCCTTCCGGGTTGACATAGATGAGGCCCATTTGTACGGCGGCCAACGACTTCTCCAGCTCATGGTCTCCGTGGTAGCGCTCGTCGCCGAGCCAGGTGGTTTCCGGACCCCAGTAGACATCGTCGTCAGGTTCCCACGCGTCGACCCGGCCGCCACCGAAGCCGAAGGTCTTGAACCCCATCGTCTCGAGGGCGACGTTGCCGGCGAGGACCATCAGGTCGCCCCAGGAGATGTTGCGGCCGTAGGTCTGCTTGACCGGCCACAGCAGCCGGCGAGCCTTGTCGAGGCTCACATTATCGGGCCAGCTGTTCAGCGGCGCGAAGCGCTGTTGGCCAGTGCCGGCGCCCCCGCGACCGTCATGGATACGGTATGTGCCCGCGGCGTGCCACGCCATCCGAACAATGAGAGGCCCATAATGGTTGAAGTCGGCCGGCCACCATTCCTGAGAGGTCGTGAGCACCTTCTCAATACTCTTCTTGACCGCAGTCAGATCCAGGGACTCGAAGGCTTGGGCGTAGTCGAAGTCCCCGCCGAACGGATTCGCCACGGTGGGGTTCTTGGCCAGGATCTTCAGGTTGAGACGGTCCGGCCACCATCCGCTATTCGCTGAACCTCTGGTCGGATGCGGCGAGTTCTGCCCGTGGGGGACGGGGCAGGCGTCTCCGATCGGCTGGGTTGTGTCGTCGTCAGTCGTGACGACCCCGTGTTCTTCGGTCATGGGATTCCTTTCAGGGTTGCTGATCGTTGTGATCAGCAACGTTGTGAGGTCGAGCAGGTGGGGCATAAACCCCAGAAGATGACATCCGCTGTTTCGATCACGAAGCCGTGATCGTCGGACGGAGTCAAGCAGGGTGCCTCGCCGACCACGCAGTCGACGTCGGCGATGAGACCACAGGAGCGGCACACGACATGGTGATGATTGTTCTCGACGCGGGTTTCGTAGCGCGCCCGAGATCCGGCCGGCTGGATGCGCCGCAACAAGCCCACGGCTGTCAGAGTGTGCAGGGAGTCGTACACGGCCTGGTGGGACAGTTCGGGGAGTACAGCGCGCGCGGCACCGATGATCGATTCGGTGTCCGCGTGCGGATGTGTGTGCACAGCGCTCAAAACTGCCATCCTCGGACGCGTCACCCGCAGACTCGCCTCCCGAAGCAACTGTTGAACCTCCGGCGACGTAAGCACCATTCAAGTCTGCCTCGTTTTCTGGAATCAGTCAAAATTGGGTAGCAGGGGGTCTCCATGCAGATGCCGTGGATTGGGCGAGTCGGGTTCTGCTCTTGCCAGGACAGCTGTGGTCATCCCACGTTTAAGCTGGGCGGGGATGGTTGTGCCCGACGCGAAGGTTGCGGTGCTGGTCGGGTCCGTCTGGCCCTCCGGAGGGACTTGTAAGTCACGGGTTGGCCGCCGACCGCTTGGCAGGGATACACCTTCGTCTATCAAGGAGACGTCATGACGCACTATCACGGGTTCGTCTCCCGATGCCGGGTACTGCGCCCAATCGAGGAGTGTCATACGCTCAGAGGCCGTCAAACCAGCCAGAGCCCGTCAAACCATCCGCTCCTGGAATCCACGATCGGCGATCACTGTGAACACGCTGTGACCACACAGTGACCACACAGTGGCGCGGTTCCCACATCGCGACGTGCTCGTCGAGGTCGCGACCGGCAGGCAGTGGAGCCATACCGGAGTGAATTCGGTCGTGGACCGGCTAGCCCTGGGGCTCCTCACCGTCGGTATCGATAGCGACGCCGCAAGCGACTTGTTCGCGGTCCTCGCGAACCGCGAACACCGCCTCCCCCCACTGACAAGACCCCCTGGGGGTAGACAGACGCAACCGGTGGTGCTGGCCTCACCCAACCCTGACACGCAGGGCCGCACCGAGCTTGGGAGGCGCCCCTGCAGTGGTCGCCCGGAACCAGCTCGGTATTCAATCGTCAGGACAACGTGATGGCCACGCCGAGCGCCTAAAATGAAGTACCGCGAGACAACGTTCTTCGGTTGCCACCCTCGGCTAACAGCCCGATCTTTTTGTCATGTTTCACCGCCTCAATCCCGTGATCGCCAAACTCTGAGCCGAAACGATCGTCACGGTGAAAGATGCACCCGTCAACCACCGGGCCAATTCGGTGCCACCCCAACCCAAGAGAAGACTTATGCGCCTCCGCTGGCTCGCTGTAGTTGTACTGCTTTTCGCTTCCTTCATGGACCTGCTCGACACGACGATCGTCAACGTGGCTCTCCCCTCGATCGAGAAAGATCTCGGCGCCACCCCAGCACAGCTCGAGTGGATCGTGTCGGGCTACGTGCTCACCTTCGCCGTCCTCCTCACCACGGGCGGTCGACTTGGGGACATCTTCGGCCGGAAGCGACTCTTCCTGATCGGAGTAGCAGGGTTTACCCTTGCGTCGGCGTCCTGCGCGGTTGCGACGAGCGGCGACATGCTCGTGGTTTCCCGCCTGGTGCAGGGTGCCTTCGGGGCGATCATGATTCCCCAAGTGCTCTCGATCATTCAAGTGCTGTTTGCGCCGAAGGAACGCGCCGGGGCATTCGGCGCCCTCGGCGCGATCTCCGGACTCGCGGCCGTCGCTGGACCCCTCATCGGTGGGCTCCTCATCTCACAGAACGCGTTCGAGCTCGGCTGGCGGAGCGTGTTCATGATCAACGTTCCGGTGGGTATCGTCTTGTTCATCACAGCCTCACTCTGCATTCCCGAGTCTCGTGCCACGAGGCGGGTACGACTCGACGTGCTGGGCGTCGTACTGATCTCGGCGGCACTGTTCTTGCTCGTGTATGGATTGATCGAAGGCCGCGCCCTCGAATGGCCGGTCGGCATCTGGATCATGATCGGTGCCAGCCCCCTGCTACTGGCAGTATTCATCTGGTATCAGAACTGGCTTGATAAGAAGTCCGGCTCCGCCCTTGTGCCACCCTCCCTCTTCCACAGCCGCGGCTACTCGGCCGGGGTGCTCACCTCGTTCTCGTTTAGCGCCTCCATCGGAGGTTTCTTTTTGATTCTGGTGCTTTACCTGCAGATCGGGCTCGGCTTCTCCGCGATCGAGGCCGGCCTGACAACTCTGCCCTTCAGCCTCGCCGCTCTCGTCGGTAGCGGCGTCGCCGTACGTCTCGGCCCACGTCTGGGAAAAGGGCTGATCTTTCTCGGGGCAATCGCCCAGATCGGCGGTTACCTCTGGATCCAGAACATTATCGGAGCCCAGGCCAACGCCCTCGTCGGCACCGATCTGATACCGGCGATGGCCCTCGCCGGTCTCGGGCTGACCCTTCTGGTCGTGCCCCTGACAGACGTTGCCCTCGCCCAAACATCGATCGCCAACGCCGGAGCAGCGTCAGGGGTACTCGGCACCTTCCAGCAGGTTGGCGGAGCGATCGGCATAGCTGTAATCGGTGTGGTCTTCTTTGGCATCGTTGGCGTTACCTTTACGCCGACTGTTCTTCGGGATGCTTTCCTCGCGAGCATCTGGGTGCCCATCTTTGCCCTGGCACTGGCTGCACTCTCCAGCACCCTGCTCCCGAGCGTCACCCAGGTCGCAAGCCACAAAGCCGACGCAGAACGCTCCTTGGAAACGCAAGGTATACACCTGAAACAAGACTTATCGACTTCCTGACCGGCGCCCTGGAGCAGCGCCCAAGCGACCGGTCTCACGTACGCCCGCTACGCGCCCTGGAAGAACCCGGAAAACCGCACCGAGAAACAGCAGGCCACGGCCAGTGCTCCCCGGCCGTCTTTGACCCACGGTCACGTCAGGAGAGCCCGTTTCTGCATTCATTTAGTCCCGAGCGCTGCGGGACAGACGGCCTACCGGCGCGCAGCACGCACATGCACAGGACGTCACCGAGAGCCCGAGAAGCCCGGGCGAGAATGAAGCCCGCGCGGGCTTCGACGAGCGTGGTCGCGGTCCGGCGAAAGATGTGCCTGATGAACTCCCCCACCTCGATCCGAGCGTCTCTCAGCGGGTGCTCGTTGTCGTCAACGAACGTGCGGAGCAACCGAACAATATTGCTGACGCTGCCCGGTCTGCCCGTCTTTGTCGCGAAGGGATACGACGGGGCGTCGTGCCCTGTTTGGGCGAATTGACGGCGGATCGCGGCCGCCGTGAAGCTCGGCAGCGCGATGCGCCGCTTCGGGCGCTGGTCGGGGGCACCGGCCCCACGGTACTCTAGAGACCCTTGCCGTTGCCCAACACGAGGACGACGCCCCACCCGAGGAGAACCAGATGTCGGTCGGTTTACTCGCCGTAGTCGATGACATACTTACCGCCGCCCTCAAGGCGAGTGCGAAAACCGCCGGCGTCGTCATCGACGACGCGGCCGTCACCCCGCAGTATGTTCAGGGGCTCTCGCCGGCGCGCGAGCTCCACGTCGTCTGGCGCATCGCGCAGGGCAGCCTGTTCAACAAGTTCGTCATCATCATCCCGCTCGCACTACTCCTGTCCGCGTTCGCGCCGTGGGTGTTGCCGTGGTTGCTCATCCTCGGCGGCACCTATCTGTGCTTCGAAGGTGCGGAGAAAGTCACCGAATGGTTTGGCGCGCATCACAGCAGCGACGAGTCCGAAGCGCGCGATGAGGGCAAGCTCATCTTCGGCGCTATTCGCACCGACCTCATTCTCAGCACCGAGATCATGCTGATCGCGCTGGCCAGCCTCGACCCCGATTTTGGCCTCTGGAACACGCTCGGCGCGTTGGTGGTCATCGGCCTCGGCATGACAGTGCTTGTCTACGGCGCCGTCGCTCTGCTGGTCAAGATCGACGACATCGGACTGTCACTAATGAAGAACTCGGAACGACGGGTACGACGCACCGGCGCACGCATCGTGCGTTCGATGCCCACCGTGTTCCGGGTGATCGGCGTCATCGGCACGGTCGCCATGTTGTGGGTTGGCGGCCACCTCGTGATCGCGAACCTGGCCGAGACTTTCTGGCACGGCCCCTACGATGTGCTGCACGCCGTGACGCAGGCTGTCGAATCTGCCGGACCTGTCGTCGTCTGGGTCACCGACACGGCGATGTCGGCCGTGTTCGGCCTCATTCTTGGTCTGATCATCGTCGGTATCGTTTTCGGAATCTCTCGCCTTCTCGGGAGCAGATCCGAGCGAAGCGTCACGCAGGTCACCGGGTCAAACAACGTTCCATAATGGTCGGTCGCACGGTTTCCGAACGGCCGTGGGATTCTGCCGACGTGACTCGGTGACGTGACCCGCGTTTGCCGAACTCCGCATTTAGAAGGCGACCGTGCGGAAGCGTTGCGCGACCGTGCCCTCCCATACGGATAGTCGGAAACGGCAGGAGAGCTCAGGGCTCCCAGCCGCGTCGCGCCGGTGGGATCGGTGTCGCGTTGGTACTTGCCCGATAACCATCCGCCGCCCAGCGGCGACCAGGGCAAAAGCCCCAGACCCCCATCGAGGGCCGCCGGCACGATCTCGGATTCGATCTTGCGAACGAGCAGGCTGTACTGCGGCTGGAGTGTGACCGGCGCCGTGAAGCCCAAAGCCTTCGCCACGTGCACGGCTTTCGTCAGCTGCCATCCGAGAAAGTTGGAGAAGTGTAGTAGCCGATCTTGCCGCTTCGGATGGCATCGTCGAGAAAGCACAGCGTCTCCTCCAACGGCGTCACCGGTTCCCAGGCGTGCATGTGATACAGGTCGATGTGCTCCGTTCTGAGCCGCCGCAGTGAATCGTCGAGGGCCCGGTGCAGGTGCCGACGACTGGTACCCCGATCGTTGGGGCCGTCGCCCATGGCGAACCGGCCCTTGGTGGCGAGACCGATCTGCTCCCTCTCGGTCGGGTGAGAAGCCAACCACGACCCGGTCATCTCCTCCGAGGTTCCGGAACTGTAGACATCCACTGTGTCGATGAGGGTGCCGCCGGCGCCCACATACGTGTCCAGGAGCGCGTTGGCCATCTCCTCATCGGCTTCCGCCCCAAAGGTCATGGTGCCCAGTGCGTAGGTCGAAACGACTGCGCCGCTGTTGCCGAGTGTGCGATATCGCATCTGCCGGTCCTGTTCTTCTCCGAGGTGGGAGACCCGCAGGGGGACGTTCTGACAGGCACGAACATTGTCCCGCAGTCCATTATCCGCCGGCGACATGACCGCGTTGGGTGCGTGTTGTCCACGCAGAGGATTACATTTGCGGATTATGCATTCTGGCGACGTGGTTTCACGCTCAACGGCCGAGGAAATCGTCTAGCCCTGGGAGGTTAAAGTCGGATCCGAATTCGTTCACCTGCTCGCCAAGGCCCGAAACGGTTTCGCCCGCGCTGGCCGCGAACTCGTCCACTCCCCCGGTTACGCCTTCGAGGTCGATACCGCTAGCCAAGGCGTCGAAATCAACTCCGAAGTTCGCCGCCTGCTCGAGGAGGGGGCCTGCGACAGAGGTGACGACGGCTCCGCCGGCGACGGCGGCGAGAACACCACCTGCTGCGAGGCCGGCTCCCGCGGCGGCGCCGCCCAGCAGCGCTCCACGGCCGATACCCCCGCCCGAGCGTGACTCCTGGCCGTCGGCGCGGGCGAGGAGGCCTCGGAGAAATCCGGGGCGGCTGGACTCCGTTCGGGTGGCCGCCCGGGCGAGGTCATCGGCACCTGAGGTGCGGGGCACTACGTGGGCGGGGAGCTCTGCGCGCATCCGCTGTTGGATCTGATCGCGCTGGGCCGGAGTGAGTCTCTCGAATGCCTCGCGGTGCACCTGCTCGATCTGGTGCGGGTCGGCGGTTTGTAGGAGGTAGTCGTAGCGCGCGATCGCCGCCCGATCGGTGTTGTCGATCGCCCCGGATGAAGCGGATGACACGGCTGAAGCGGATCGAAGAGACTCGGTAGCGGGTCCGCCGTCGGCGCGGCCGGATTCAGCAGTGCGGCCCTCTCCGGTCAACGCATCTGCTGCATTACGAACGATCGCGCGCCAGTCGCTCTGGCCAGCGTTCGCACTCTGGTTCGACGAACCTGACTTGTCGAGAGCCTTCTGAGCGAGGCCGGTGAGTTTGGAGATTATGCTCATTTCGCGTGTTCCTTCCGGGTTGAGGGATCGATCGGCGTGGATGTTTCGATTGTTGAATGGTTTCCGCGGGTCTTGACCAGGCTCAGCACGGTGGCCACGGCGATCGTGGCGCCGATGAAGAGCAGGGAGAACGAGATCGGGATCTCGGGGACCCACAAAAGCGGCTGACCGCCGTTAATGAACGGCAGCTCGTTCACATGCAGGGCGTGGAAGACGAGCTTCACACCAATAAAGGCAAGGATGACGGCGAGGCCCTGCGCGAGGTAGACCAAGCGCTCGAGCAAACCCCCGATGAGAAAGTAGAGCTGCCGCAGCCCCATCAGCGCAAAGACGTTCGCCGTGAACACGATGTACGCCTCGCTGGTGAGCCCGTAGATGGCGGGGATGGAGTCGACCGCGAACACCAGGTCGATGAAGCCGATGGCGACGATGGTGAGGAGCATTGGGGTTACGAACCGCTTGCCGTTTATCTTCACGGTGAGCTTGTCTCCGTGATATTCGTCGGTCACCGCGAGGTGGCGGCGCACGAAGCGCATAAGCCGGTTATTGGCTGGGTCGGTTTCGTGGTTCGAGAATGCCTGCCGGTATGCCAACACGAGGAGCAGGGCGCCGAAGAGGTAGAAGATCCAAGAGAAGTTCTCGATCAGGGTCGCGCCGACGGCGATGAAGACGCCACGCAGGATGAGTGCGATGATGATGCCCACCATCAGTACCTTCTGCTGGTACGCCTTCGGCACGGCGAACGCCCCCATGACCAGCAGGAAAACGAAGAGGTTGTCGATCGAGAGCGCCTTCTCGGTGAGGTAGCCGGCGAAGTACTCGCCGCCATACGTCCAGCCCGAGACCATGCCGATGCCGACGCCAAACAGGAGCGCGAGACTGATGTAGAACGCCGACCAACGAGCCGACTCACCGATGGTGGGCTCGTGCGGCTTGCGCACGTGGGCGAAGAACTCGTAGACGAAGAAAGCGATCGTGACAGCGATCGTGATGATCCAGATCAAGAGCGTGACCTGCATGAGGGATCTCCAAAGGGGTTGGCGTGGATATGGCACCAAGGTCTCCTCCGCTCTGATCAAACAGAACCGGCGGCCCGGAATGCAACAATGCATTCGTATTGACGGGCCGACCGCAGACGGGAGTACTCCCCTTGTTATGCGCGAGCTTACAAGACATCCGCCCGATTGCTAATTCCGAACCCGGCAATTTCGGGATTCAGCCCTCATTCTCTCGTTACGTCCCGGTGAGTGGACTTTCTCTCGTTGCTCGGTAGGAACTCCCGCAGGTATGCCCGAAGTGCAGGATCGCAGGCATAGACATACGTGCCTTGGATGCCGCGGGTCAGCAGAACCGCGTAGATATTGCTGACGAAACGGAGAAGGTCGTCGTCGCTGTAGATCTTGCCCAGGCGGGAATTGTTCTCCTTGCCCTTCTTGTCGAAGTACGATCCCCGGTCAACGACTAGCCGGCCCTTGACTGCGTCGTATCGCAGGTCCTCACCGATGATGACTCCGGCATAGTTGAGGTCGTAGCCCTGCACAGTGTGGATTGACCCGACTTCCTCGAGAGACTTCGGCGAGGCAATCCAGTCGGTCGCGACGCTGTTCCACCGAAGCTGACAGCCGTCGATCTCGATGTCATACGCGGTCTTGTCGTTCTTGGTCTTCCACTCCCACGCGTAGCCGGCGACCAAACGTGAGAGCCCACTTTCGGCATCCTTGCGCCGGATCTCATCACGCATCTCGGCGACGCTATCGAACATGCGTAGATCGTAGCTATCGAACCATTCGCGAGTCAGTGGTTGCGGCACCCCGGAGGTGGATGCGGTCCCCAGGACACGTCGGACGTAATCGACGTAGTCCGAACCAGCCTTCACCCGCATTTGCGACAGCAGCGGATAGTGGCGTTTTGCGCGTCGCGCATCGCTTACGAGTGCGGCGAGCAGTTCGGGAGGTACGTCGGCGGGCCGGATGCTCTGCGCCGCGTCGAGCAGAAAGATCTGGTGATCACTCTTCGCGCGGACCCAATCGAGCTGGGTCTTGCCCCCATCGTCCCAGCCGAAGAGTTTCTCGGTGATGTCACGGAATTTCTTGTTCTGCATGCCTGAGGGCTGGTTGGCACGTTGGTTGAGACGGTGGGCTTCGTCAACGATCAGCAGGTCGAAGTGCTCGTCCGAGAGCCCCACCTCGAACGGAGTCAGGACCATCTCGGGGCTCAACCCGGGGGTCTTCCGGAACACCTTTTTGATGGACTCTCGCAACGACTGCTGGGGGATGACGAACCCGATGCGCTTACCAGCGAGCAGTTTCCGATAGCCATCGACGAAGAACTCGGAGAACAGGGAGTCGCTGTCGAGATCCTCTGCGGGTGTCGTCTTCGCGATATCCATCAGCAGCTTGAGCAGGTAGATCGCGACGACGGTCTTGCCCGTTCCCGGGTCACCCTGGATGACGATGGTGCTGCTGGCGCCGGCCTCAAAATCCTGAAAGAGTCCCTCGAGGATGTCCTCAACGGCGACAGCTTGATCCTGGCTCAGCGCCTTGAACGGAGAGAGCTTGAAGAGGTCGCTGTTCTCGATCTCGGGAATGCTTCGTGTGAAGACTCCGTCAAGCCTGAGCTGGTCGAACACCTCACGGAAAGTCTCCTGGTAGAGATCGCGGTCGTAGTAGTCGGCCTCTGTGATTCCGTCGTTCCGATTCAGGACCCGGTACGTGCCGTCACCGGCAAGCATCCGGATGAGGTAGGACTCGAGGTCGAGGCAGACGGATTTATTGAATCTCTCGTCGACAATGACCCGGATTGTGCGGAGGTGTTTCTTCTCGGGGGAATCGAAATGCTGCCGCATTCGTGCTGCTGCGTTCAGCGACTCCCCGACGTAGACGTCGTCGAGACTGACACCACGCGCCGCTTGGCGCCCGGCCTTCGCATTGTCCAAGACGTACACAACCGGCCAGTTCGTGTTGCGATGGTCGCGAGGCGCCCAGGTCGTGACGGCTTCCCTGGTGAAGTCGACCCGTTTGATTTCAGAGGGAGTCATACTTCGTACTTCGCCCCCGCGCTTTGTCGACCGGATACTTCTCCCCCGTTACCGCGAGCTTGTCGCGCACGATCTGGTCGGGGTCCACGCCGATGCGATCAGCCAGCAAGAAGCAGTAGGTGAGCACATCGGCCAGTTCTCCCCGCACTCGATCGGTGTCGGCATCCGCTCCCCACTGGAAACACTCCAGCAACTCCCCCGCTTCAATGGCGATGCTCTTCGAGAGATTCTCGGGGGTATGAAACTGCGCCCAGTCCCGCTCTGCCATGAAAGCCGCAATCTCATCGCGGACAGAAGTATCGCTCATACCGTCAACGTATCAGCGGAGCGTTCCGTGCCCGACACACGAACGAGCGATGAGGGCGCGATGTGCATTTTTTCCCGCCTTGATCTTGCCCATCCCGCGGATGTTCCGGGTACCGTCCATCCTGCTTCGAACTTGCGACCAGCTCGTCAACGGGTGCGGCTGCGGGCGTCCTGGCCGGCGGCCGTTCCGTCAGAGAGTGTTCTCCGAGAGGCCATCTGAGGGTGTTTCTGCCGCCAACCGGGCTGCGAACTCATCCATACCCCTGGCGATGTTTTCTTGGCGCGAATCGTCATCTTCGGGGTCTTGTGGGGCGTCGTACGGCCAGGACAGATACACGTTGGGGTCGATGATGAGGAACGCGGAAAGTGAACTGCGCGGGATCGCTTCATAGTCGCGCACCTGATCTTCGGAGTCGTCCATGCTCATCCACGCGATGCCCGTGTTTTTCGGCAGGACAACCCAGCCTTGACCGCGGAACACATCGGCAAGGTCTGGTGGCACGCTGGCATGCACTTGAGCGAAACCGCGGTTGGTGAGGGCCGGCGTGAGAGTGTTGAGAAGCGCCTTGCACACCTCCTCGGAGCCGCTGGCGATCAGTAGCTCGATGACTGCGGTGCCGTGGTCGCTGACTATCGCATCGTCAATATCGTCGTCGGTGGAGTCTTCGTTGAGCTGATTCTCGTCAACGTAGCTGTCCGGTTCGGTGACGATAGCGCCCAGAAGCGGGCCGTCTTCGGTTTCGGCGACCAAAGCGAAGGCCTCAGACTCGACTTGCATTTCAATGGTGTCATCGAAATAGACCTCAGGCGCGTCATCGACTGCGGCCTGCGGGAACTCCGTGAGTAACGCGACGAAGGCCGCCCGATGCTTTTTGTTGAGGCGTCGGACTCGGAAGCTCGGTTGCTCGCTCATGCGTGAGCCTCTCGACGATGTACTCCGTGATGTAACGCTCCGAAACCGGAGCACTCGAAACCATTATCCCCGTATGACGCTGGCCCACCGCTCCACGTCACTGCGCTCATCGTCAACGTGGCCGCTACGACTGCGCCGCTGTTGAATCGCACTGGGCAGCCTGGTCAACAAGTTCGTCATCATCATTCCGATCACTCTGCTCCTGACCGCATTCGCGCCCTGGGTTGACAGTGCTCGTGTACGGCGCGGTCGCATTGCTGGTCAAGATCGACGATGTCGGACTGGCGTTGATGAAGAACCCGCACGACGGATGCGACGCACAGGTGCGCGCATTGTGCGCTCAATGCCGGCCGTGTTCCGGGTAATCGGCATTATCGGAACAGTCGCCATGTTGTGGGTCGGTGGCCACTTGGTGATCATCAACCTGGCCGACACGTTCTGGCACGGCCTTTGCGATGTGCTGAACGCCGTGATGAAGGCGATCGAATCTGCCGGTCCCGTGGTCGTCTGGGTCAGTGACACCGCGCTGTCGGCCGTGTTCGGGCTCATTCTGGGTCTGATCGTTGTCGCGATCATTTCCGGAATCTCCCGCCTTCTCCGGAGCGAATCCGAGCGTAGCGTCAGGGCAGTCCCCGGGCCATACAACCTTCCGTAGCGGTCGGTGCGCGCAGCCAATTTTGGTCCCTAGTCGGTGTCACTCGAGAGCGCTTCACTGAGCGCACAACGTAAGCAGCAACGCCTAGAGGAGGCGCACGATGGACACTCCGACGTACCTCGGAACCGATATCGCAGGGCTGATGCACGCCAGCCGCGCGGAGGCCAGGCGCATCATGGATGCGAACAAGGGCGATGTGGTCAGCAACCACAAAGCGATCCCGAACCGGTTGGAAACGGGCGGCCTGATCACCGATGAAGAACCGCAAACGCTTTTGGAGTTGTACAAAATCGGTTACGAGGCAGGCGAGCCAAAAGCCGATGCCCAGCGGGCGTACTTCCAGTCGCGGGACATATACAGCAAACTGGCCGCAAGCGGCAAAGCCAGCCCTGTCGCGCTGGTCGTGGCGTCCGCAGCAGTCGGATCGTTCGAGATCTCGGAGAATCCCGAAGGATCGACGACGGTCACGATCGCTCGAGTGAACTACGGTTCCAGCCTCGCGGGCATCGGAGCCGGTATCGGATCGCTTCTGGGCATGCCCGCTGGCGGCGTCCTCGGTGGAGCGATTGGCGGCCTCCTCGGCGGAATAGTGGACGACAAGAAAGACAAAAAGTAGCGGGCACCGATTCGTCGCGACGTCGTGACACTCGACGCCTCGCGGATGTCAGCCAATAGTTCTCTGCCATGTGCGCCAGCAGAGCGGTCCTCGTCTTAATCGGAGGCGCCCACTCGCAAGCGATAGCGATTTTTCCGGCGTTGCCCTCGTTTGGTGCGGTTCGGGCCAGCATTAGAACAACTTTGTACCGTTTGATGAAACTACCAGGTTGCTGCCTGCGACAGCGTCAGCCGCGGCCTTCTGAGCGGCCGCGGCTTCGCGTGCCACTGCGGCCGGCTCGAGAGACGTGAAGGATTGTTAGGGCCTGCGCGGTGATCCGCCGATCATCAGGTGTCGCAGCCAATGCCATCCCCATCGCGGTCAAACTTGGTCTGGAAGCCCGGCGATCCCGCGGAGAGCGGTGCCGCTCCCACAGCGCGCACAGCGTCGCAGTTCTCGTAGTAGACCTCGACTGGTGCAGGTGCCGGGGCAGGTGCTGGTGCTGGTGCCGGAGCTGGTTCAGGGGTTACGACGACAGGGGCCGGAGCTGGCGCCGGAGGGGCAACAACAACCGGAGCCGGTGCAGGCGTGAACGAGGACGTCAGCGCCATTTCACCCGCGCAGGCACCGAGGATGCGGGTCATAACGTCGTGCTCAGCCTGAGTGACCCACAGACCATAAGTTGCTTTGACGGACACCTGACGAGCAACATAGCCGCAGCGGATCGCCTTATTCGACGGCAACCAGGTTGCGGTGTCGCCGTCGCCCTTTTGAGCGTTGGACCGACCATCGACGGCGAGGAGGTTGAGGGGATCGTTTGCCAGAGAAATACGTTGAGCTTGAGTGAGCTGCTGAGCACCCGTCTGCCACGCATTCGACAGAGCCACCACGTGGTCGATCTGCACGAGAGCTGACGTAACCTGACCTCGCACGAAGGCGATCGACGTGGCCGTGTACGGCGAGACGAGGTAACCGGTCATCACCCGGCAGGTTCCCGACTTCGTGATAGGGCTCAGGTCCCGGGCAAGGATGTCGTTGCGGGTGTCGCATCCGTTTCGGTCCACGTCGATCCAGGCGGAGCCGAACATGCCGGTGCGCTCGTAGCCGGTCTTGGCCGCCTTGCCCTTCACGGGGATGGTCGCGAGGAGCGAGAGCGCTGTCGTGTCGGTGGAGCTGGAGTCAGCGGTTACGACTGATGCGGCTTCATTCGGAGCGGAGACTGTCGAGGGGTCAACCGGTGCTTCTTCAGAGAATTCCGTTCCAGGTGTTGTTGTCGGGATGGGGGTTGGGCTTGGGGTTGCACTCGGTGTCGCGCCTGCCGTGGGTTGCTCGGCGACAGCAGTTTTAACTGCACCTGGCGCCGCAGCAGCGACCCCACCGGAGATGAAGAGGGCAAGGCTGGCAGTCAGCGCGATCGCAGTTGTCTTGCGGGCTGATACAGATGCCCACGGTCGGCGACCAGAGATCGCGTACACGCCCGTCACCAGGGCAGCCATTCCGAGAATGACGAGAACTGCGGGGAATCCACCGACGATTGCGTACATCAGAGCGAAGAAGGCGACCATGCCGCCGAGGATCCAGATGCTGAAGGTCGGCTTGGACCACTTCGTTTTGGCGGTGAATGGCGTGCCGATAGGAGCCTTCGTCGGCTCCGGTTTTTGCCTGCCAAATTTCATCATCTGATCCCCCAGTTTCAACGCGCTCAACGAGAGTGCAGACATGCCTATTAGAAACTTACCGGAGGCAAAGATTGGTCGGACACCGGGCGCACACCCCAGAACGGGGAGTCCAGACCAGCTACACAGCGATCGGTATGAAGCCCCGCAGATAGGCCGAAATGCTGGATCGCACACGTATACGTAGGTCCCCCGGAGGCCATGAGTCAGCAGAACCACGTAGATGTTCGTGATACGGCATTGGAGCTCGTCGTCTGTGTATTTCTTGCCGGCGTAATTGACGTCATACCCCTGAACGGTGTGGATCGAGCCCACTTCGTCCACGGATTTCGTTGAGGCAGTCCAGTCGGTCTGCGTGCTTTTCCACCGGAGCCGACAGCCTTCCAGCTCAATGTCAAAGGCGGTCTTGTCGGTCTTGGTTTTCCAGGACCACGAGTATCCGGCGAGCAAGCGGGATAGGCCGACATCGGCATCCCTGCGAGAGCGATCTCCCCCAGCCTCTGGTGCGCGAGCGCCCGCAGCACCAGGATCTCGATGACGCTAGCCGTCCTCTTTCCTTCTTCCGCGGCCAGCAGGAGTCGCTCTAAAAGTCGGCTAGCCGCAGGCAGGGAGCGCTCCGCACTCTCGCCCCGGTGCCGCGCCAAGAGCGCCTTGGCCAGGGTGTCGTGCTCGAACTCCCGCAGGTAGCTGAGCTCGTCACCAACGAACAGGCCCTGCTCATGCGCCCAGGCGAAAGCGTCATCCACCTTCCCCTGCTTGATCCTCGCCCGCGCCCTCAGCGCTGGAACCGGCCGCACATTCGGGAAAGAGTCTCCGACATACGCCCGCTCCGCCTCGTCGAGCAGGCCGAGCGCACCACCCAGATCTCCTTCGGCCTCCTGGATGCGAGACATCGCCACCCGCCAGCGATATCGGTTCTGCGGCAACCCGTGATGTTCGCCCAGCTCCTCGCTTCGCAGCAAGAGCTGCCTGGCGATGGGCAGGTCGTTCCGCTCGCGGTGGATCGCACTCATCCCCACGTACATGTCCGCTGTTCCCCGCGGAACCAGCCCGCCCTGCTCAGGGGCAAGCTGCAGGGCCTGCTCATAGATGCGGATCGCGTCGCCGAGACGTCCCTGAACAATCCGGATGTCCGCCAACGCGACCGCGCAACCAAGGACGTCGGAGATGTGCCCGGCCTTCTGCAGACGTGCCGTGCAATCGGCATACGCCTCATACGCAGCCTCGAGATCCCCGCTCGCCCAGGACGCGAGTCGCATCAGCGCAGCAGCCGCTCCATGCCCGAAAAGATCGTCCTCATCGAGGAGGTTGAGAGCCCGCTGGGCGTAGGTCACTGTCGTGGAGGCATCGCCGAGCGCCATGGCCTGTCCCGCCCGGTAGACGGCGACCCACCCCGGAAGACGGCGAAACTCCTCTTCGTCCACCACGACCGCCTGGGCCGAGCGCACTTCCGGGCCCGCGCGGCTGTCCGCGGCCGCATCCACCCACCGCTCTGCGTCCCGCAGGCGCGCCTCGACACCTTCGATCTCATTGGTGGCCAGAAGCGCCCCAACATAGCTGATGCTGAGCACGGCGCGGTCGTGAAAGAGATCTTCGGGAAGCATCTCGAGCCAGCCACGCAGTGTGGCCTCCCGTCGGTCCCGGCGCATAGTCGGCACCGCCCGCTCGACGAGGCCCGCCGCACGCTCGAAATCCCCTCCGGCCAAAGCGTGATCGATGGCCACAGCCGGTTCGCCGTTGTGCTGATACCACGCGCTGGCCCGTCGGTGCAGGTCCGGCACCTGGTCGGGCTCCTCGTCCAGAAGACGCGCGCGCAGCACGTCGGCAAAGAGATGGTGATAGCGATACCACCGGCGGCGGTCGTCGAGCGGGACCAGGAACAGGTTCCCTCGATCCAGCGCCTCCAGCATGGCCTTGCCTCCACCCTGCCCGGTGACGGCGTCGCACACCGGACCGCTCAACCGGCCCAGGATAGAGGTCTGCAGCAGGAAGGTCCGGACACGGTCAGACTGACGCTGCAGCACCTCCTCGACCAAGTAGTCAACAACGTAACGATCATCCCCCGCGAAGCCGGCAATGAAGCCTTCGATGTCGTCTCGCCCCTGCATCGAGAGCGCCGCCAACTGGAGCGCCGCGATCCAACCCTCGGTGCGCGCCTCGAGCGCGGCCACGTCCCGCGCCGTCAGCTGCAGGCCCATCATCTCGTTGAGGTAGGCCGCGGCCTCATCAGCGGTGAAGCGCAGCTCGGCCGCGCGAGTCTCGACCAACTCGCCGCGCACTCGCAACCGGGCCAGCGGCAACGCGGGATCGGCCCGGCTGGCGATCACGATGTGCAGCCCCGGAGGCAGATGGTCGAGCAGAAACGCCATCCCGTCCTGCACGTCGCGCGCGTCGATGACGTGGGAGTCATCAAGCACCAGCACGATGTCCCTCGAGACAGCGCCCAAGTCCTGGAGCAGCGTGGTGAGCATTGTTTCGATAGGAGGCGCTCGGCGCGACTGGAGGAGTGCCAGCGCGCTCCCGCCGACCCCGCCTGCCATCTTCTGCAGCGCGGCGATCACATAGATCCAGAAAGTTGCGGGATCGTTGTCGGCCCGGGCGAGCGACAGCCACGCGACCAACCGCTCGTCGGCCGGCGCTGCTGATCCTGCCGCAAGCCATTCGGCCAGCAGCGTCGTCTTGCCGAAGCCAGCCGGTGCCGAGACGAGCATCAGCTTCGACGCGGTTCCGCGGTCCATCCGCTCGATCAGTCGGGGACGGGGCACCAGGCCAAGTCTCGACCTCGGGACGTCGAGCTTCGTCTCCAGCAGGGCGGTTGGCACGAGACCACCTCCAAGTGCGAAAGCATCAGGCGAGGATTCCACCGCATGGCCGCGTCGATCAATACAGGCCCCGTAGCGCCTCGCTGATGCTCCGGAAAACTCGGAACGTATACCCGGCAGAACGGACTCGCGCGGGCACTCCGGGAACTCGGCCGCCTCCAACGCACCAGGTTTGGCTCCAGAGCCCGGATCTGCGCCGTCGCACCACCGCGGGCCTGAACAAAGGCGAAGTCCGCAACGCCCTCGCCCGCGCCGTCTTCTTCAACCGGCTCGGCGAGATCCGCGACCGCTCCTTCGAGCAGGAGCGCTACCGCACCTCTCCCCCGCTCGGCTGGGAACACATCAACGTCACCGGTAACCACAAGAGCACTCTGCACAGCCACCCCGGACACATCTTCGGCAAGCTCGACGTCTACAGCATGCGGCAGCCGCGCGGCGGGCCGAGTCACCTGGCCTGATCTAGAAGCCAGGCCTGGCACAATCACCACATTTATCACCACACAGGGTGATGCCGAGTCACCACCTGCCTCCGTAGATTCGGGTCATCGTCAGGCTTCCGCCTGGGGAACCCAGAAAATCAGGAGCGCAACCATGAGCATCACGACGACCACTCTTACCCGCGCGGCCGGCATCGCCGCCGCACTATCCGGGCTGATCTACATCGGCATCCAGTTCATCCATCCCGCCGACCAGGTCGCCTCCCTCACCACCCAAAACTGGGTGACCGTGCACAGCCTCAGCCTCGGCATGGCCGTGCTCGGCCTGATCGGCCTGACCGGCATCTACCTTCGCCAAGTGAGACAAGTCGGCCTCCTCGGTCTGATCGCCTACGCGATGTTCGGGCTCTTCTTCATCCTCCAATCGGCTTTCGTCTTCGCCGAAGCGTTCATCGCGCCCCTGGTCGCGGCAGACGCACCGAAGTTCGCCGTGTCCTTCGTCGGCCTATTCGGCCGAAGCGCGGCCGTGACCGATCTCGGCCCCCTCGCCGCGCTGCCCCTGGTCGGCGGCCTGCTCTACATCGGCGGCGCCCTGCTGTTCGGTATTGCCATCGTCCGCGCCCGCGTTCTATCGCGCGGAGCCGGCATCCTGCTGATCGTCGCGGCCGCGGTGACGCCGGTTGCGGGAGCGCTCCTTCCGCACACGCTCGAACGGATGGCCGCCATCCCCATGGGCCTCGCCCTGATCTGGCTCGGCTACTCCCTCTGGTCAGACCAGCGCACAGTGGGAGCACAGACACTGTCAGACGGGCACGGCTCTCGCCTCGACCGCACGACGGCGGTCTGAGCCAACGAGTCCCGTGCAACAAGAAAGGAAGAACGATGAGTGAACTCAAGCGGTACGAGATCCGCCTCCTGGGGCAGCTGGACGAAAGGTGGAGCGACTGGTTCGAGGGCTTCACCCTGACCTGCGAGCGGGATGGAACGACCACCCTTACCGGCCAGATCATCGATCAGGCGGCGCTGCACGGGCTGTTGAGACGTGTCGGCAACCTGGGCGTGACGCTGATCGCGGTCAACGTGCTCACCGGCAGCCTGAGTCCCACGCTTCCAGGCAAACCCGAACTTTGAAAAGAACGCCACCATGCAAACAGGCACTAAAGGACCACTCGGCACGCGAACGAGCGGCAGTCGAGGGAGGGGCCCAGGGGCGAGGGTCCCAGGGGCGCAGTGGCTCGCGCCCACCGGGCTCATCCTCCTCAGTCTCATTCCGGCACTAGCGGGGGCGGCGCGACTCACCGAGCTGACCGGCGGAGCCATCGCCACCCCGGAGAACTCCCGGTTCCTCGACTCCCCCGTGCCGGTCGTGACGCACATCCTGACCGTGACCCTGTTCAGCCTGCTCGGGGCGTTCCAGTTCGTTCCCGCGCTACGTCGCCGCACGGGCGGCTGGCATCGCATCGTCGGACAGATACTCATTCCCGCGGGCCTGGTCGCCGCCCTGTCCGGAATGTGGATGGCGGTCTTCTACCCGCACCCGCCCGGGGACGGTCCGATCCTCGTGGTGCTCCGGCTGGTCTTCGGGACCGCCATGGTGGTGAGTATCCTTCTCGGTGTCCGCGAAATTGTGCGACGGGACTTCGCCCGACACGGCGAGTGGATGACCCGCGCCTACGCGATCGGAGTCGGCGCCGGCACCCAGGCCATCGTTCTCATCCCCGGTTCGATCATCTTCGGCTCCACCAGCGAGCTCTCCCGAGCCGTGTTCATGGGCGCCGCCTGGGTGATCAACCTCGCGGTTGCCGAATACGTCATCCGTCGTCGGCGCGCCAGGCCTGCCAGCCGGCGACCCCGCTTGTCGGTTAGCGCAAACGTGCTCCGAGTCACGGAGCCGGAATGACACTCCTCACGGAGGCCCACACGCACGCGCAAGACCTCCAATGCGAGCCGCGGGTGGCCCTGATAACTCCACACCCCCAAAAAAAGGAACGAAATGACAACGACGACAGCACATCCCACCGCTCCCGTTCGTCTGAGCGGCGAGCTCGATCCAGAACTCTCACGCTGGCTCTGGCTGGTGAAGATGTTCCTGGCCATTCCGCACTTCGTGGTGCTGGCCTTCCTCGGGTTGGCATTCCTACTCACCACAGTGGTCGCCGGCCTTGCCATCCTGTTTACCGGCCGTTACCCGCGGCCCCTCTTCGATTTCAACGTTGGCGTGCTGCGCTGGAATTGGCGCGTCGGCTTCTACGTCTATGCCGCCATGGGCACCGACCGCTACCCACCGTTCACCCTGGCTCGCACCGACTATCCGGCCGATTTCGATGTCGACTATCCAGAACGCCTCTCCCGCAGTCTGGTGCTGATCAAGTGGGCGTTGGCCGCCCCCCACCTGGTCATCGTCGCGCTCGTAATGGCCAACATCCTGTACTACCCGTGGACCGCCGGCAGCGGCCAGGGGGCCGGTCTTCAGCCCGCCGGCGGATACTCGGTGCTCAACCTGCTTGCCGTGGTCGCCGGCATTTTCCTGTTGGTAACGGCGCAGTACCCCCGGGTTCTCTTTGACCTGCTCATGGGCATCAACCGCTGGATCTACCGCGTGCTTGCCTACGTCGCGCTTCTGCGCGACGAATACCCGCCCTTCCGGCTCGATCCGGGTGCGCAAACGTCGGAGGAAGCTTCCACTCAGAAACGGATGAACCCCCTCGCCTTCCCGTGAGAACAGGGAATCGGGAGGGTCACTCGTGGCGGAACCGGGGAGGAGGTCTGAGCCTTGCGGCCACGTCCGAGGTCGACATAATGCGCGGTCCGACGCGATCTGTTTTCGCCCTTCCGTCGGTCGGGGCGTCTCGCGACCGCTTGTGGCCCTGGACCCGGCTAGTTCGCATCCGTGAGGCCTGCTGCTGCCTCCCGGCCGACTAGCCAGGCACGCACGGAGTCGTTGAACAGCTCGACATTCTCGATGTTCCACTGGTGATGCAGCGCCGGGGCCGTCTTGACGATACTGCCCCGGATACCCGCGGCCACTCGGTCGAGCGAGGCGCGCACGATCGCGGCGGAGTCGGCGCCTCCTGCCACTGAGATCGTTGGGGCGGTCACGCTTTCGAGGAGGACGGAGGGAATACCGAGCGCGACTTCGTCCAGAATTGCGCGAGCCGTTTCCCGCTTTATCCCGAGACCGGTCGTGACGAACAGTTCCGCGTCGTCGCCGGTCAAACCATAGCCTCGAGCCTGGGTCGTCCAGAAGCCGCGCTGATTCCAGAGCAGAAGCATCAGGCGCCCAATCATGACGTCGCGTCTGGCGGGCGGTGCGACCTGGGCGCTGGCGAGGAAGAGGCTCGCGACTTTTCGAGGGTGTCTGGCCGCAAGGTGCAGGGCAATGCTCGCGCCCAGTGAGAGCCCCACGATGTGCGCTTCGTCAGGCAGCAGAGTGGCGATCTCATCGGCTGTCGCCTCGATCGATCTCCACTCCACATGGTTGCTCGCACCGAAACCGGGTAGGTCGGGCACGAGGATGCGGTATTCGGGGAATGCTGGGACTTGTTGTCCCCACATCCAGCCGGCCACGTTCCCGCCGTGGAGGAAGACGATGGTTTCGGTGGAGCCGGTTTCCCCGGCTGTGCGGGGAGCGAACGTGAGCATTTTCATAATGCGAGGATCCTGATTCCGTTTAAAATGATGCCTGCCGAGTTGGCTGACGTTTGAAACCTACGGAGCATGATGATGATCGAGCAATCCCCACGTGTGGTGATCTCTTAGCTGAGAGCCTTGGGGCTGGCCAACGTCACCCCGACGTCACTGTCCGTGCAGACGCGTCGGACACAGGCACGGAGCCATCGATGCGCCGGGTCGACCTCCAGCCTCGGGTGCCAGAGCATCGAGACTGTGATCTCCGGTGTCGGGAACGGGAGGGGGAACGTGTGCATATCGGCGCGCAGATTACTGGTGTGCCGTTCGGGAACAGTCGCGATCAGATCTGACGTCCGAGCCAGTGCCAGTGCAGCTGCAAAACCGCCGACAATCACGGCGATCTGTCGTTCCATTCCATACGGCCTGAGCGCGTCGTCGATGGCCCCTCTCTCGACACCGCGCCGCGAGACGCGGATGTGACTGCCCGACGCATACCGCACGGGGGTGATCCTGGCACGGGTCAGGGGATGCCCCATCCGAATGACGCCGACAAAATGGTCCGTGAACAGCGGCTCAGTGCGCACCTCATTCGTCTTGTCGACGACGCCGATTTCGAGGTCAGTCGTGCCGTCGCGGAGGGAAGCAACATCCGTGTTCACCTTCTGCATGAAGCGCAGCCGAACACCGGGGGCTTTCTCACAGACCCGGCTGACGAGGTCGGGTCCAAAGCTCTCGACGAACCCATCGCTGGTGCGCAGGGTGAACGTTTTGACTAGTCCGGCGAGGTCGACCGTTTCGGGCGGCCCCAGTGCGGCCTCAGCCTCCTGCACAAGCTGACCGACGCGCTCGCGCAGCTCGAGCGCGTGCGGCGTAGGAACAAGCCCACGGCCGGCCCTGACCAACAGCGGATCGCCCGTCGTCATGCGCAAACGGGCAAGCGCCCTGCTCATCGCAGAGGGGCTGAGGTTCAACCGTTCCCCCGCCCGAGTGACATTGCCTTCCTGGAGCAGGACGTCCAGTGTAACCAGCAGGTTCAGGTCGGGTCTTGTCATGAAATCACCAATCGCACATTAGTCCGGACTATGGCGTGAGCCGCAACAATAGATTGTAAATGTTGCGTCTTTCGCCAGCTTCGGTGCAACCATACGCTGAAAAAAACAATCAAGAAAATCGCACGGAAGCAGGATCCAAAATGAGAACGACCACCGTGGAACATGGCACTGAGAACGGGGCGAAGACGTACCGATGGGCGCTGCTCACCCTCTCGCTGACCATGTTGCTGCCCTCCCTCAGCACCAGCATCGTCAATGTCGCCCTACCCACGATGGCGGAGGTATTCTCGGCCTCCTTCCAGGAAGTCCAGTGGATTGTCCTCGCCTACCTCCTCGCCATCTCCACCCTGATCGTCGGCATCGGACACCTCGGCGACATCACAGGGCGCCGACGGCTGTTGCTGGCCGGAATCGCCCTCTTCACCGCGGCTACGTTCCTCAGCGGCGTTGCGCCGACACTCGGGCTGCTCATAGCCGCCCGAGCGGCCCAGGGCCTCGGCGCTGCCAGCATGATGGCGCTCAGTATGGCATTCGTCGCAGAGACAGTTCCGTCAACACGGACCGGCACCGCCATGGGCCTGCTGGGGACGATGTCCGCGATCGGCACCGCCCTCGGGCCATCGCTGGGCGGCGTCCTGATCACCGGGTTCGGATGGAGGGCGATCTTCCTCGTCACCGCACCCCTGGGCATCCTGACCCTCGTTCTCGCTTATCGTCACCTGCCCGCCGCCAGTCCGACACCTAAGGCCGGACGAGTCGGTTTCGACTACCTGGGGACGCTGCTGCTCGCCCTGACGCTGGGGGCCTACGCACTCGCCATGACCATCCAACACAGTGGTTTCGGTGTGCTCAGCCTGGCCCTGCTCCTGGCCGCCGTCGTCGGCTTGGGACTGTTCGTGCTCGCCGAGAGGAGAGCGACATCACCTCTGATCCACCTGAAGAACTTACGAGACCCAGTGCTCAGCTCTGGTCTTCTGATGAGCGCGCTCGTCTCAACGGTGATGATGGCGACACTGGTGGTCGGTCCGTTCCACCTGTCCCTCGCGCTCGGAATCCAACCGGCCCTCATCGGGCTCGTCATGTCGGTTGGTCCCGTCGTTGCCGCACTTACCGGCGTGCCCGCCGGACGCATCGCCGACCGCCTGGGCACCCAACGCATGGTTATCGTCGGGCTCATCGGCATGGCCATCGGGTCCATCGCCCTCTCTCTGGTCCCGGTATCTCTCGGCATTTCGGGCTACATCGTCACCCTCGTCATCATCACCGCCAGCTACGCCTTGTTTCAGACGGCCAACAACACCATGGTCATGACCGACGTCCGCGCAGACCAGCGCGGTGTAATCTCCGGCATGCTCAACCTGTCGCGCAACCTCGGGCTCCTCACCGGCGCATCGGTCATGGGCGCTATCTTCGCGTTCGCCTCCGGGGCGAGCGACATCACCACCGCGGGGCCCGGTGACGTCGCCACCGGTACAAGGTGGACATTCGCGGTCGCCGCAGCACTCATCACCGTCGCGCTCGCGATCGCCGTCGGAAGCAGAATTCGCGCAACGCCCAGCTCGTCGCCCACGGCAATACCACTTTTGAGGGCCCGAACACTTCTTCACGGTTGGTGAACTCGGTGACCCGGGAGCCGATCACGACGGCACTACCAGAGTCATTGCCATCGCCGCAGTTCCGATGGGAGGGGATAGAAGCGATGGAGCGTGCTGTTCCGAGCATCGAGCTAGCCAACCTCGGCGCATCGATCGATCACCTCACTGCGGCGAGCAATACTGCAGCGCTAATCGAAACAGTGGCCGGCTCACCTGGCGCACGGATACTGAACAGTGCTGACCCGGACACACCCACGGCCGGGCAGATCGTGAGGGCAATTGTTGATCGCATCGACTGGCGCGGCCGGATCGAACTCGTCGACGTCGCGCAGGACCCGGACCGTAAACACCACCCTGGCGAACAGCGCACCCAATCATCCTCGACACGACCGCTGGGCGGCAGCTCGGCTACGCACCAGTCGGCACCAGCCTTGAGCTTCTTGCCGAGGAAATCGACTGGCTCCGCACTCGACTATGAGAGGCGTCGGCGGCAGGTAATTCCATTCCTCCACGACCCCAACTGCGCCTACCCGGTCAAATTCCCAGCCGTCATTGACTCATATCCCTAACGATCTGCGGTTGCGCCGTTCGCTGCCGTGCTTGTCCACGTGCGACTCCCGCACTCTGACTGCATGACCGAAACACCAGATCCGCTCACACCACAATTATGTGAACATTCATCATGATTTTTACTGACGACACGCCATATATTCTGTCTACAGAATTACGGCCAAACGACCCCGCAACCGGCGCCACGGCAACGAACCGGCCTCAAACCCCGTCGTAACTTCGGGTTAATAGAACCTTTGCCTGAGACGGTGGAAGCAAACCAGCGATGGCCCGTCTTGGAAGACGGGCCATCGCTGTTTGTGCCCGGGAAAAGACTCCTGGGTGTGCTTCTTATTTCAAGACGCCGCAGGCGGCCGGGTCCGTCGCTTCTGACGGCAGGGTCGGGTCGAGTTCACTCTTACCCTGGCTGAAGTCGTACTCGCCGTTGCCGTTGAAGTCGACCCCGTGGATCACGACGACGCCTTCGCCCTTGCGGATGGCATGCGCGATTTCCTTGGCCGTTCCGGTTCCCGCTACCTTGGTTATGCGGATGTTGTCGCGACTGTAGTCATAACTGCCGTCCTCAGAAACGGGGAAACGGGTGACGGCCACGACACTGGCCGGACTCGTGTCGCCTGTCGTGGTTAACGATACGACGACCGGTCCGTATGCCGGAATGCCTTCCACGGTGTTCAGGCGGCCATTACCGCTTGTGTCCTGTGCCAGGGTGGGGCACTCGTGCAGCGCTTTCTTGCCGAAGTGGATGTGTTGGGCGTGCGGAGCGTCTGGTGTGAGCCCGGAAGCATGCACTTCTACGTGCTTGATCTTCTGGTTGCGCACTACCACGGTAGCGGTTCCGAATGCCTTGGAGCCGTTGAGCTCCGTAAGATCTGCGTGCAGCGAAACCGTCTTGTTGGCGCCTCTAGTTTCAGGACTCTGCGCTTGAGCCGCGGTGGATCCGAGTGCAGCCGCGGCGAGTAACGCAACGGTCGAGGCTCCGAGGATCCCCATGCGATATCGTTTCACGATCTTCTCCTTGATCATCAGCCAACGAGGAGGTCCCGTTGGTCATACGTGGTCAAAACGGACACTACCCCGGTTCGATCAAGGATGTAATTTTTTCTCTGTTACCGTGTCTGAGCATTGCTCGTTGACGTCTCCGTCCTGTGCGCCGATCGCCGAGCTGTTCTCTGTGATGTCAACGGCCAGACGGTCTGGTGAAAGAGTTCTGGCGTTTCCTGCTGGATTCCTCAGAACGCGAGGTTGAGCTTGCCGACTCCGCCGTGCCGGCATCCGTCCGGTGAACGGATGCCGGCGGGCGCAACACGTCGAGGTGAACTTTGTAATAACTACTTGACATTGTTTGGGCACGTGGACAGGCTCCAAAACGGGGGTTGAGCACTGCCTGACCTCGCCTCGCACAGACGAAGGAGACACTTATGTTTTTCAAAGCCGCGACTTCGGCCCTCATCGCCGTTCTTGCCGTCGCAACCGTCACGGGCGCCGCAGCCGCTTCCGATGCTTCCGGCCCGCCGCGCGGGAACCCGGGTGGGCACGGCACTACCATGGTGCTCGGCGGACCGCTCGAGGGCACTCACGCCCACAACGACTACGAGCACGAGCGCCCGCTCTTCGACGCTCTCGAACATGGTTTCACAAGCGTCGAAGTCGACGTCTGGCTCGTCGATGGCGAACTTCTCGTCGCCCACAGCCTCGCCGACGTGCGGCCAGGGGTCACCCTCGAAAGCCTCTACCTCGACCCGCTGACCGATCTCGTGCACGGCAAGAGTGTCTACCCCGGGTGGGACGGCAGCCTCCAGCTGTTGATCGACATCAAGAGCGAGGCCGAGACCACCTACGCAGCGATCGAAACGGAATTGGCCGCCCACCGGGGCATCATGAGTCGCTTCGACAACGGCACGACGAAGACGGGAGCGGTCACTGCGGTCGTCAGCGGCAACCGTCCGCTTGCAACCATGCAGGCGCAGCAGGAGCGCTTCAGTTTCTACGACGGCCGCTCCGGCGACCTTTCGATGGGTATACCGGCCAGTCTCATGCCGCTCGTGAGCGACAACTGGACCAAGCTCTACACCTGGAACGGCGAAGGTGAGATGCCGGATGCCGAGCGGGCCAAGTTGACCGCGTACGTTGAGGCGGCGCATACCCAGGGGTACCGAGTGCGGTTCTGGGCCACTCCCGACGCGGCTGGCCCAGCCAGGGACGCACTGTGGACCGAGCTCCACGCGGCCGGCGTCGACAACATCAACACGGATGACCTCGCCGGGCTTCAAGAGTTCCTCACGAACATAAATTTGAGCGCAACTTCAACAGACTGATCGAGCCGCGCGACCCAGGCGTCTAACGAACACACGTCTGGGTCGTCGGCAGCGGGGCAGCAACGAGACGATGACGCAATTTCGTGGCCCTCAACTGCCTCAGCCTGTTTCGATCTATCGACGTGAAGTCACTCGTGCGACGGTGTTGCCCTGTACTCGGGCGACGATTCCCTTCCAATGGGCCAGGTGCCGGGTCACAGCCGCGTTTTCTCCCGTTCGCACTTCGCCTCAACGAACTGAGCGGCGGGTCCGTGTGGGTGGTCCTCGAACCTTTGCGGTGTCTCCCCTGTTCAGACCACTGCGCCCGATCGATCTGCGTCAGCGTACGGTTTATTCCGTTCTCTGAGGTGACCCCCGTCTGAACCACCGCCTCATGCAACGCACCGAACGCCGTCTCAAATGCCACGTCACCCGTTCGCTGGGATCGCAACCATCGGTCATGTTTGCCCGTGCAAGCGGCGCCGTCGGAATACACGAAACCGTGGCGTAGCAACGGCATCGACATACGATGCCGGGCACTCATCACATCCTGCCGGGTATCTTCTCGGGACCGCACCAAGTGCCGCGCGGCCTCTTCCTCGGTGCTGCTCGTGCGCTCTACCGAGTCCGGCTAAAACGGGCCTAATTTAGGGATGCGGGCCGAGTTTCTAGACTGAGCCCACGTCCTTAGTCCGGGCCTGACTCAACCCGGTCCGACCTCGGGTAGCGGTGGTACCGGCCAGCGGATGGGCCAGTTTTGGCGGAATCGGCCAGGATCATGGCCATAACCGCTGAATCGGATGCTTTGACGCGCCCACGCTCATTATCTGGCCTGCCGGAAACCAGACTTCTACCCACCGGCAATGCGCCGGTCTATCGACCAAGCCGCAGGGACGAACCGTGACCGACCAGATTACCGAGCTATCAGCATCCGCCCTCGCGCTGGCCATTCGCAAGCGCGAGGTGTCGGCGAACGAAGCCCTTGACGCGCACTTCGCCCAGATCGACCGGGTGAACCCCCACATCAACGCCATCGTCACCCTGGACCGCGATGTGGCCCGGCACCTCGCCGTTGCTGCCGACATCCTCACCGCCAGCGGCGCGGACCTGCCATCCCTGCATGGTGTGCCCATGACCCACAAGGACACCCACTCGACCGCGGGTATGCGCACCACCTTCGGCTCGCCGCTGTTCGCCGATCATGTACCCAGGCACGATGACCTGATCATCGAACGGTTCAAAGCAGCCGGCGTGGTCACCACCGGCAAATCCAACGTGCCGGAATTCGCCGCCGGGTCGCACACCTTCAACGAGGTGTTCGGAACCACAACCAATCCATACGACCCGCGCCTCAGCGCTGGCGGCAGCAGCGGCGGGGCCGCCGCGGCGCTGGCCGCGCGCATCCAGTCCATCAGCGACGGGAGCGACATGGGTGGCTCGCTGCGCATTCCGGCATCATTCTGCAACGTGGTGGGGTTCCGCCCATCCCTCGGCGTGATTCCCCTGCAGCCGAGCCGCGACGCGTGGAGCTGGCTGGCCCGCAGCGGGCCGATGGCGCGGGAAGTGACCGATATTGCGCTGGTTATGTCGGTGCTTGCCGGGCCAGACGTGGCAGCTCCGTACCCCTGCCCGGTGCCGGCCAGCCGGTTCCGCGAACCGCTGCAGCGCGACCTCACCGGGCTCGTCATCGGCTGGTCCGACGACTTCGGGCTGGACATCCCGGTGCAAAAAGACGTGCTACGGGTGCTGCATCAGCAGTTGCGCGTATTCGAGGACCTCGGCGCGACCGTGGAGCAGGCCGCCCCCGATCTACAGGACGCCGACGAGGTGTTCAGCACCGTGCGCGCATTCGATTTCGCCCTGGCATATAGCGAGCTCGTCGCTCAGCACGGCGACCGGATCAAGCCCGAGGTGCGCTGGAATGTGGAGCAAGGCCTCGCCCTGACCGGCGCCGACGTCGTCTCCTTGGCGCTGGCCCGCACCCGCCTGGCCGAGAAAACCCGTACCTTTTTCTCTCGCTACGACGTGTTTGCGAGTCCGGCCACCCAGCTGCTGCCCTTCGACGCGGCCTTGCGCTACCCGACCGAGATCGACGGAATGGCATTCGAAACCTACCTCGAGTGGATGCGCTCGGCCTGCGTCGTCTCGGCGACCGGGCTCCCCGCGCTCTGCGTACCGGCCGGCTTCAGCGAGTCCGGGTTGCCGGTCGGCATGCAACTGGTCATGAACCACGGGCAGGACTTCGAGCTGCTGCAGGTCGGCTACGGCCTTGAACAGGCCAGCCGGCATGCCTGGCGGGCGCCGGAACTCCACCGCCTGGACACCCGCCCCGACATCCGCTCCGACATCCCGGCCGGGCAGCTGAAATGAACCGTCACCGGTTAAGTTCGCGGGAGCTGCAGCATCCGTCCGCCGCGTTTGAAGGCTTCGAGCAGCATGCTGACGTCGATGGATTTGGTGTGTGCGACCCAGGGCGCCGCCGTGACACAGCCGTAGAGGGCCGCCTGATCCCTCGCGGTGACGTTCGCCACGATCTGGTAGTCGCCCGCGACCGCAACCGCGTAGCGCACCAGCGGCGAGGCGGCGAGCTCGCGACCGACCGCTTCGACGTTCTTCGGGTCGCAGCGGATCCAGAGGAAGGCCTCGACCGGCAGGCCGACGCTCGCCGGCTCGACGACTGCCCGAATGTAGACGTGATCGTTCTGCAGCAACCAGTCGGTCCGGCGACGGGCGGTTGCGTTGGACACCCCGGTCAGTCGGGCCAGTCGTTCACAGGACACCCGCCCGTCTTGGCACAGGGCCTCCACGATCTCGTTGTCGACCCGGCTCAGCCGTTGTGGTACCTGCAGGCTCCAGGTATCCATCGTGACACCGACGCGCAGAGCGTCCGCCTCGACCTCAGTCAGCAGGTCGGGCTGCCAGCCACGGATGGTACGGAAGTAACGCAAGATCGGGTAGCTGACGGCGCGAACCAGACCCACCGTGCCCGGGATTTCGTCCGTGAGCAGCGCCGGCATGCGCTCAGCCTCGGTCAGCACCTCGACGACACAGTCCACGCCGCCGGTCATTGTGTACGCGAAGGTCGAGTCCCGGCGCTGGGCCAGCGCGTTCGCGGTCGCGCGGGTGGTTCCCGGTGTGGTTTGCACCCGGATGATTACCGACGTCGACTGCGGCCGGAGTGCAGCCACCTGCACCAGCTTCGCCTCGAGCAGTTCGCTCCCCCGACGGGCGACGGTACGCTCCGGCTCGCCCAGCACATCGGCGATCCGACTCCAGGGGCTACGTCCATCGAATTGCAGGGCGGCCGCGATCCGCCGTTCCAGCGGGTCCAATAGTCGCATTGTCCACCCCTGCCTGATCCCGATCCTGTGGGACCACGAGGATTCACGTACCGCCGAACTTATCATCACGCCCTGCCCCACCCGCATTCCAGCACTGGAGCACCCATGATCACCTCTCTTCCCGGCGACCCCGGCTCAACCGAGATCCTCACGATTGCGAACCTGCCCGTTCTATGGATCTTCGCCGTCGGCGTGTTCGCCGCCATCATCCTGCAAACGATCATCTACGTGCGCGCGGCTCGGATCGCCGCGCCAGCAGCGGGCATCAGCCCGACCGAACTGAAGACCTCGTTCCGCGCGGGGGCCGTGGCCGCAATCGGCCCCTCGCTGGCCGTCGTCCTGGTCAGCGTGGCCCTACTCAGCCTGTTTGGCACCCCCGCGGTACTGGTGCGGGTCGGCTTGGTCGGGTCCGCTGCGACGGAGACAGCCTCGGCCAGCATCGCCGCTACGACCATGGGGGCAGCCCTCGGCGACGCGAGCTACACCCAGAGCGTGTTCGCGGTCGCGTTCATGGCCATGAGTCTTTCCGGAGCGATGTGGATGATTGCCACCCTCGTGCTCACCCCGCTGCTGAAACGCGGTGACTCACGGCTGCGCAGCGTGAACCCGGCACTGATGGCCATCATTCCCGCTGCGGCGCTGCTCGGGGCGTTCGCCAGTCTCGGCATTGGCGAGTTCGGCAAGACGCCCGTGCACATCCTCACCGTCCTCGCCTCGGCGGCAGTGATGGGGGCCTGCCTGCTGGTGGCGCGACGCTTTGACCAGGGCTGGCTGCGGGAGTGGGGACTCGGCTTCTCTATCGTGATCGGCCTGATCGTCGCCTACTCGGCCCACACCACCGGCCTTGCGCCGGTCGCCTGACCACCGCCACAAGACTCTGAGAGAGGCCAGCATGTCTTCCACCACAGTGATCACCACCTCGTCCGCCGACCTGGCAGCATTCGACCGCACCACGTCCCGCTGGGGTCGGATCACCATGATCGCCGCACTGGTCCTGTCCCTCGCCGCGCCGCTCTACTTGGTGCTGTTCGCCGACCTTGGCATTACGCAGACGCAGGTCTGGATCGCGTTTTTGGCTGTCGCCGCCGTGTTCTCCGTGCTGTGGGTGGTCGAACCGATCACCTACTATCCGATCCTCGGCCCCGCGGCGATGTACCAGGCCTTCATGATCGGCAACATCGCGAACAAGCTCCTCCCCTCCGCACTGGTCGCCCAGGCCGCCATTGGCGCCAAAGCGGGCACCAAACGCGGAGAGTTCTCGGCCCTGATGGCCATCTGCGGCGCCGCCATGGTGCACGTCTTCTTCATGCTGGTGTTCGTGGGCCTGCTCGGCTCCATGCTGGTGAGCATCGTGCCGACCGAGGTTATTGACGTGGCGCGCCTATACATCTTCCCCAGCATCATCGGCGCGGTGATCGTGCAGCTCATCGTGTCGCTGAAGCAACCACGGGTTACCATGATCGCCGTCGGCACAGCAGTAGTCGTCTTCTTCGTTCTCGTACCCGCCGTCCCCGCCATCGCAAACCTCGCAACCGGCATCACGGTTGTGACCACCGCTGTGCTGTCCTGGTTTTTGCGAAGCAAGCGCCGTTCCGACTCGACGAAAGAGAACTCATGACCGTGACCCTGCCCTCGACCCACGCCAGCACTACCCGCTCGATGCAGAAGCTGTACCGACATCTGCACGCCCATCCGGAGCTGTCGATGCAGGAATCTGAGACCTGCAAGTTCCTCACCCGGCGACTCGACGAGCTCGGGCTTGAGACATTCACCTGCGGAGGTACCGGGGTCGTCGGCATCCTGCGTAACGGCGAGGGTCCCACCGTGGCCTATCGGGCGGACACCGACGGTCTACCGATCGAGGAAGAAACTGGACTCGACTATGCGAGCGTGGCCCGCGGTACTCTGGCCGACGGAACTGACGTTCCGACCATGCACGGCTGTGGACACGACACTCACATGACGGTCGCCCTCACGGTGGCCGAGTACCTGGTCACTAACCGTTCTGCCTGGGCGGGAACCGTGGTCTTCATCTTCCAGCCCGGCGAAGAAACCGGGGCCGGGGCCCTCGCCATGCTCGCAGACGGCCTGTGGGACCGGGCGCCGCGACCCGAGATCGTATACGGCCAACACGTGTGGCCCGGTCTGGCCGGCACCATCGATATCAGCAGCGGAGTCGCTATGGCGATGGCCGACTCCTGGAGGGTGACCGTTCACGGTCGCCAGGCCCACGGATCGCAGCCCGACCAGTCGATCGACCCGATCGTGCTCGGCGCGCACATCGTGGTGCGCCTTCAGACGGTCGTGTCCCGGGAGGTACACCCGATGAAGGCCGCCGTGGTCACAGTCGGCACCTTCCATGGCGGTCTGAAAGAGAACATCATCCCCGCTACCGCCGAGTTCACCGTGAATGTGCGTACCTTCGACCTGGAGGTGCGCACCCGCGTGCTGGACTCGGTGCGCCGCATGATCACGGCCGAGGCACAGGCATCCGGTGCCCCCGAACCCGTGATCGAGGTGCTCTCCACCTTCCCCCGCTGCTACAACGACCCGGCGGCGACCAGGCAGTTGATCACCGAGCTCGGCGGCACGCTCGGTGCAGACGCCGTGATCGAGGTGCCGCCGGTGATGGGCAGTGAGGATTTCGGGCTGCTGGCCGAGGCCATCGGAGTGCCCTCGGTGTACTGGATGTTCGGTGGTTACTCACAGCAGACCATCGATGCCAGCGAGACGGTTGCTGGCAATCATTCCCCGCATTTCGCCCCGGACTCCGAGCCTGCCCTCGCGGCCGGGCTCACCGCCGCCCTCACCGCCATCCTGTCCCAGGTCGGGACGCTGGCGGGTACGTCGGGCAGCCCCCTGGGTGGCACCAAATGACCGGTGCGCCGGCCCGGATATCGGTGAACGCCCCCCGGCTGATCGCAGACTTGGAGGCCCTCGGACGGATCGGGCGAGGGCCGGGCGGTGGACTGGACCGCACCTCATTCTCCGCTGCGGATAGCGAGGCCAGAGCCTGGTTGCTCGGGCTCTGCAACGAGGCTGGACTCACTGTCCACACGGACGGCATCGGTAATTTCGTCATGTCGCCCGACTACGACGACCAGACCGCGGGCCAGCCCGCGGTCTGGTCGGGATCGCACATAGACACCGTGCCCAATGGTGGTGCCTTCGACGGAGCGCTCGGCGTTCTCGCCGCGGTCGAGTGTTTGCGCCGCATACAGGAGGAACATCCGGCGCTGGACCGCCCGGTGCGAGCGGTCATGTTTACGGACGAGGAGGGCAACTACGCCCACCTGTTCGGGTCGAGCGCCTTGGCACGGGGCTTCTCGCACGCCGAACTTGAGGCGCTCACCGGCCGGGATGGCGACCGTTTTGCCGACACTTTCGAAGCGGCCGGCGGTGACCTCGATGCCGCCGCGGCATCGAAGCTGGACCCGGCTGCGCTGCACGCGACGGTGGAGCTGCACATCGAGCAGGGACCCACGTTGGAGCAGCTTGGGCACGACATCGGTGTGGTCACCAGCATCGTGGCGCTCGGCGGCGGCGTAGTCTCCTTCCTGGGCCGGGCCGACCACGCCGGGACAACTCCGATGGACCGGCGCCAGAATGCGCTCACCGCCGCCGGCGCACTCTTGGTGGCCCTACCCGAGGTGGCCGCCGGTGTCAGCGGACGTGCAGTCGTTACCTCGGGAATCGTCACGGTCGAGCCGGGAAGCGCCAACGTGATTCCGGGGACGGCGCGGGTTACGGTGGACTTTCGGGAGGCCGAAGCGGAGCTGGTAGATGCCCTTCAGTCGGGCATCGTGGAGGCGACCAGGGAGATCGCGTTGCGGTACGGGGTGGAGGCGGAATTCGATTTCGAGACCACTATTCCGCCGGTGCTTCTGGACGCCGGGATCCAAGCGACGATCACCGCTGCGGCTACGGCCCGGGGACTCTCGCACAGCGCACTGCCCTCCGGCGCGGGGCATGACTCGCAGAACATGGTCCGGCTGGCGCCGACGGGCATGATCTTCGTGCCGAGCATCAATGGACGCAGCCACTGCCCTGAGGAGGAAACGGCGTGGGCAGACGTCGAGAACGGCGCCAACGTGCTGCTCGACACCCTGCTGAGTCTGGCGCGCGACTGAGGTGAAACCGGGCAGGCTTGCGGCGCAGGCATAATCCCGTTCGGGATTCGATAATATCGCTTCGCGCAAAGGGAGTACTCCCCGCGTTCACGTTTACAAGAGTTGTAGTGCGGCCCTTCGTTCACGGCAAGAGCCGACAGGTCAGGGCGCATCGACGGCAGACCGGTGCGCCGGCCCACGCCTTTCTGCTGGCGATCTTCGCCGTGCGGGTTTCTGGGTACTTCGTTGCTTGCGATCTGATGCGGCCTAAACACTGGCCTTGACCAAATTTCGTGGACACCTTCTAAGAGAAAATGTTCACTATGGCAAAGACCCGTCGGCAGTTCACTCCTGAGTACAAAGACGAGGCCGTGAAGCTGGTTATCAATACTGGCCGGGCGGTCGCGAATGTGGCCCGTGAGCTCGGCATCAATGAGGCCTCGCTTGGCCGTTGGGCGACCGCGTTCAAGGCTCGCAACGACACTGGCGAGACGGCGGTGACCGAATCTGAGCGGGCCGAGTTGCTGCGGTTACACAAAGAAAACGCTGACCTGAAACTTGATCGGGCGTTCCTAAAAAAAGCGGCCATCTTCTTCGCCCAGGAATCATCGGATACGAACGGAAAGCGTTCGAACTGATTGGAGCAAGAAGGACAACTTCATCATCGTTCGCACCGCCCGATTACTGGAAGTATCCCGTTCGGGCTATTACGCCTAGGCCGGGCGTGAGGCCTCGTCGGCCGAGCTCCGGCGGGTGCATATCGAACAGAAAGTCACGTTCCTGAACGGTGATTCCGATGAGGTAGAAGAGAAGCCCGGCTATTGCCGTCCAGCCATCGCCCGTGCTCAGATCCTGACCGACGTTTGCCCGAACATAAAATATCGCCATTCCGATGATTGACAACCCAAAGGCTGAAAAATAAACGCCAACAGGCGTCGGGACCAACGTGTACGATGCCAAACGAGCGGCCCCAATTTCAGCTGCCGCGGTGACCATTGGACGCACGGCCGATCCATCTGGCACTCCGGTTAGTATCGCTACATCGTCTTTCAGTAGCGCCCGCAGTCGATTCGCACGAAGGAAGACGGAACCTCCGCCGAGGATGAACGGCAGTGCGGCCGCAACGATACTTTCCCAGTGCATCGCTTAGCTCCCGGATATTTGAGGATGTGCTCAACATATCGGATCGCGGCGTTTCCACAACCATGCGGCGCACCCAGAGGAGCCGCAGTGGTACCTCAGAACTGCCGAGGTCGCGCGCCGCGGCGCGCAGGATCGCCTCGAGACTGGACCAGCCCGAAGGCGGGTTGACGAAGGTCCCAAGCCCGCGCCGAACGTATACAATTTTCTGCGCTTGAAGGCTCTTGATGGCTTCCCGAGCGGTCAGACGGCTGACGCCGGCCTCCTCGGCGAGGACAGCCTCCGGCGGCAGCGGCTCGTGGGCCGCAAACACTCCCCGAAGGATTCGGTCGAGGAGGCTTTCAACCAAGTCATCGATTAGGGACGTTCTATTCATGAGACCGATTCCTTTGCCCGGGCGCGGCGTCGGACTCGATTTAGTGTATCGGCGTCACACCCTCAACTCCGGCTCTCCCGACCACGTTCCGCAATTGGGGCCCGCGATTCTCCATCGGATCTACCCAGGACCGTCAGTCGAGAGAGCACTAACGGGCAGTCGTCGATCCCGCTCGGCGCCACGGTCGCAGCTAATAGGAGCGGTTCTTTCAGAATTTCCGGATTCCGCGGGTCCTGCTGCCACCCTCTTCTGGGGCTGTCCACGCTTTTGCGTGTCGCGTAGCTTCGATGGCGGGGGGGGGGTCATCATCGATAATCATTCTGACGTGGCCGTTCAACCGACGCTGCGCTCGCGCGGTCCCGCCTACTCCGTGATGCAAGAGTGCCTGCGGATTCAGGCGACCGCCCCGCCCTAAAGCGCGGCCGCAAGACTCTTCGGCCAAAATCCGCTAAACCCTGAAGCCCGCAGCTGGTACGGCGGTGCCCTTGGTGAAATCGAAGTTGCAGAGGTGCTCTCGAAGCTCGGCCCCGAATGGACCGTGCTCCACGCCGTACCCGTCGGCTCTGGCTCCTCCGACATCGACCACGTCGTGATCGGGCCAGCGGGGGTCTTCACGATCAACACGAAAAACCACACGGGAAAGATCTCTGAACTGTCTTGATCCGATCCGTGTCTCCGCGACGTTGCCCACATCTGCGGAGGCTCACAACGTGTCTCTGCGTTACTACGAAGACATCGTGGGTCGCTACTACGGGCGCCCCGCCACCCGACCGGAGGTCCTCGATGCGCAGGCCGGTTACCCCAGCGATGACCTGGCCCCACCCACCGGGCTGTTTCTGCTTGCTGAACAGGGATCGACCGTTCTCGGCTGCGCGGGAATGCGGATTCGGCCGGGCAATATCGGCGAGGTGACGAGAGTGTTTGTGGTTCCCATGAAGCGAGGGCACGGCGTGGGCAGGCTCCTCATGGAGGACATGGAGCGCAGGGCACGCGGGGTCAGACTCACTACCCTGCGGTTGGACACGCGCTCCGATCTCCTTGAAGCGCGAGGCCTGTACGCGTCGCTTGGCTTCATCGAGGGGGAAGCACACAATGCGGACCCCTACGCGAACCACTGGTTTCGAAAAGAGCTTGTGCAGGCAACGTCTTCGTGATCGCCGCTGTGAACGACGTTTTGTCACCCCTTTTCAGACCGCAGGTCATCACTGAAAGTGTCGGCACGAAGATCGCGCCAGGTCAGGCCGGAGGGTCTCGTTCGGTGCGAGAGTGGTTTGATGACTGAAACCTTTGAACCGGCGCTCGTCCCCGAGCTCCTGGTCAGCGACATCGATCGCAGCCTTGCCTTCTGGTGCGATCTGTGCGGTTTCGAGATTCGTCACTCGCGACCCAAGGAGCGCTTCGCGTATATATCGCTCGGCTCCGCCCATCTCATGCTGGAGCAAATCGGAATCGGTCGGAACTGGATCACTGGCCCACTCGAGACCCCCTTCGGTCGAGGAATCAACTTTCAGATCAATGTACCCAGCATCACGCCACTGGTCTCCGCTCTCGCAGATGCCGGTATCGACCTCCTCATGCAACCCGAAACGAAGTGGTACCGCATCGGAGACGATGAAGCCGGGGTGGAGCAGTCCCTCGTTACGGACCCCGATGGCTACCTCATCCGCTTCCAAACTTCTCGCGGCCGCCGACCTGTGCCCCGGTCGACCATCTAACTCGAAAGCACCCCTGCAGCGCTCAGGTACGCGGCAGAGATACCTCGCCGCTTTGCCCTCAACTGTGGCCGGACGGAGGACCCCTCGATCTTCTTCAACTATTAGTGGAATTGCCACAGCGAAAGTGCCTGCAGGGTACGCCGAGCACACCCGATCGCTCGCCCGTTGGCCCTTCGTTCACAGAATATGGTTTACCCGAACTGCTTACGTCGAACTAGTCAATGGAGTCAAGACGTCAGAATCGCCTTCGATGTGTCTCTTCACGACAGGCGCAGCACGCGGCAGATCTCAATCCAGAACCGCTGCCACCGCTTCAATTTCTACAAGCTGATCGGTGTAGCCGAGTACGGTAACGCCCATCAGTGTGCTGGGCACATCATGCGAACCGAACGCGGATCGAACGACGTCCCACGCTTGGATCAGGTCATTCTGATTAGTCGTGGCAACGAGAACTCGCGTGGTAATCACATCGGTCAAAGACGCGCCAGCTGCTTCCAGCACGACAATGAGGTTCTCGACACACTTTGATGCCTGCAATTCATAGGAAATCCTTCCCACCGTGTTCTCGTGCTGATCCAGCGGGCAAGCGCCCGCGAGAAAAATGAGCCGCGCCCCCACGGGGGCGGTGGCGGCGTACGCGTACTCGGCCAAACTCGAAAGGCGTGCAGATCGGATTAGCTCCACTGAGGTTGGCATGGCTTCAGACTACGAGAGCCAGCATCACTTGGCACATAGAAACCAAACTCGGGGAGATTTGTCGCCGGAGCGGAGGTATCTTGGATACACGGAGTAACGACATTGCATCATCGCACGTCTACTTCTGGAGGATGAGATGTCCCGCGCCACTGATCGCCCCGGCACCGTCCTTCTGGTCATCGACGCCCAGAACGGTGTCCTGGCCAATGCCGACCAACGCGACCATGTCGTGGCCAACATCGCGACTCTCGTTGAACGCGCCCGCGGCGAAGCAGTGCCGGTCGTCTGGGTGCAGCATTCCTCGGACGCCCTGCCCATGGACACCGCCGTCTGGCAGATCGTTCCCGAACTCGAACCAGCGAGCAGTGAAGCTGTGATCTGCAAAGAATACGGGGACTCATTCGAGGCAACCGACCTGGAACAGGTGCTCGAGGAAGCCGGTATCGGCCACCTCGTGGTGGTCGGTGCACAAACGGACGCCTGCGTGCGCTCCACCCTGCACGGTGGATTCACCCGCGGATACGATGCAACGTTAGTCTCCGATGCACACACCACCGAAGATCTCACCGAGTGGGGAGCGCCGCCTCCCGCAGAAGTGATTGCACACACCAATCTCTACTGGAGCTTCCAGACCGCACCCGGCCGCACTGGCAAGGTCGTGACGACGGCCGACGTCGAGTTCACGCGAAAGCCCTCCTCGCCAGCGAGCTAGAACCTCCACGCGCGAACGCCTGAAGGCGACAATCCCACACCACGTACCGGCACCAAATACCCGTCAGTACAAAATCACCCTAACCGCCGCCCAGGTCAGGCTCCTCCCCTCGGCCAATTTTGAGGCCGTACTCGTCGAGCTTATTCAATTCAGGCTCGCGATCTGGATGAGGTTGCCCCGAAGGAATCGTCGAGGACCGCAGTGGTGCTCGGCCCGACATCCGTGGGTGGTTGGGTGAAGGTGACGCCCGGTGCCGTGAGGCGTTTGTGTTGGGCACCGTCCTTGTCGCCCAAGCTGGCACTGGAAGTATCCCTGCCGCCGTAGTTCTACTCGTGGCCATCGTGAAAATTACCGGCCAAGTCAACGCGGCGGTCGCGGCGGTCGCGGCGGTCGCGGCGGTCGCGGCGGTCGCGGCGGTCGCGGCGGTCGGTACGGACCCACAGCGGCAGAATAGAGGGATGAGCGACGCCGGTGATTTTGTAGATCTCACGCTACAGAACGAAGCTACCTGGGAGCGCGCAGCGCAGGCGAACGCCCGGTGGGGATACGAACTGGACTTCTACGGTGCATCCGTCGGAGCCGTGCGAGGAACCATTCGTGACCTGACCCGCCGATATAAGAACATGACGCACGACGAGGTGACCGCGCTGAGCACTGAACTGTGGAACGTGCCGGTGTTCGAACGCCGTCTTGCGGCAATCGTGCTGCTGCAGGCGAATCTATCCCGGCTCTACAACACCGACCTCACCAGAATCGAGGGATTTCTGCGCGGCGCAATGCTGCCAGAGATCAGCGATCCGCTCACTTTCGACGTGGTGGTTCCCTTGATCGAGGCCCTGAGCGGGTCCAACCGCACACGGGCGGAGACAGCCCTCGAACGATGGGCCCACGATGGCAACCCTTGGTTGCGCCGGGCTGCACACGGTATAGCGGCCAAACTCGCGAGCCCAGAGATATCTGACCCACCGGGAAAGTCACCTTCGCAACGCTCCTGAGCGCTTCGCGGCCAGTTCACGTTGTTTATGCCAGTCGACCGCTGGGACATCATGCACTCCTGGCCTCGCGTGGCAGGGTGGGCGCGTTCACGTCCTGCGGCACCATTTGATCGGCTAGCGACTTCGATGGGCGCCGCGACCCGACAGCACACCCCCCACGTCGTGTCATCCGCAAAAGCAGTGTGATCTGTGGCGATTGTTTTCGGCCCCATTGTTCCCACCGGTGCGACCTGGGATACCACCAAAGGCTGGTTCTCCAATTGGGTCGCGTTCGGCCTCGCCCTAATCCTCTGCGCAGAATCGTCGACTGGTGGCCCTCGAAGAGAGATTGAAGCAGATGATCACCGAGCAGCGTTTTGCAGCCCAAAAGCGCCATGCCCCCGGTGCCCTGGCCTTTGTTCTAGTCCGGCGCTACAGGCCCCAGCTGCGGCCGAACATCCCCTCGAAATCGCCAGTACCGGGACTTGCCGGCCCCCGTCGAGAGCCGAGATAGGACCCGACCACCGCGGCGCCGAGATCGTCGAGCTCCGGTGCCACGACGGTACCGCCCACGCGCCTGGCCATCGAGTCGATGAACCTCGCGAGCCCGGCATCTTCTCCGAGGCGGAAGAACGTGGTCTGGGCCCCGAGCCGCATCGACCTGTCGAGCTCGCGCACCGAGTGGGCAATGGTGAGCGGATCGGGCGGGTAGCGGAAGTAGACCTCGCCGCCAGGCTCGAGGTGGGAGGTTGGCTCGCCGTCGGTGACGATGAGAAGCACCGGCTGCGCGGTCGGATGCCTGCGGAAGTGGCGGTTGGCGAGCATCAGCGCATGATGCAGATTGGTACCCTTGTCGTAGGTGGCATCGAGAGCGGTGAGGTGCTCGATGTCGAGCTCCTCCGCGTAGCGGCCGAACCCGATGAGCTTGAGGTCGTCCCCCCGGAACCGCGTGCTGATGAGGGTGTGCAGCGCGAGCGCCGTTCGCTTCATCGGCACCCATCTGTCCTCCATGGCCATCGAGAAGGAGGTGTCGACAAGCAGGGCGACACAGGCCTGGGTGCGGGCCTCGGTCTCCTGCACCTCGACGTCGCCGATTTCGATCTTGACGCCCGATCCGGTCGAGCCGCCCTGCCCGGCCATGCGGGTGATCGCGTTGGTGATGGTGCGCGTCACATCCCACGGCTCGGTGTCGCCGAAGTTCCATTCGCGGGTGGAGCCGGAGCGCTCCCCCGCAGTTCCCGCCCGAAGCAGGTCCCTGCGGCCTTGGCGACCGGACATACGCTCGGCAACGTCGCGCAGCAAAACTTTGCCTAGCTGGCGCATCGCTTTCGGCGTAAGCCGGAGCAAGCCGTCGGTCGCGCGTTTCAGAGTGCCCGAATCACGCAGCGCCTTCTCGAGCTGTTGGAGTGCGCGGGCGTCGGTTCTCGCCTCGTCGCCGAGTTGACGGGCAAGTTTGTCGAGGTCGAGATCTTCCATGCCTGAACCGGCATACGATTGGGAAAGTTGCTCGGAGAGGTCGTCGAGGTCGGCGATGTCCTGAAAGACCCCGGTACCGTCTCCGAGGCCGAGGCCCTCGGCGCCATCCATCTGCTCTCCTCCTCCCCAGTCCTCACCCGGGCGCAGCGCCTGGAGCGCCGCGTCGAGTCGGGAGAGCGATTGCATCAGCTGGGGAGAGCCGAAAGCCTGTTGCGAGAGCGCGTCGAGTTCGTTGAGCTGCTCCTCGGTCATCGAATTGCGCATACGCTGGGCGGCGGCAGCCCGCTGGGCGAGCGAGTCAATGAGCTCGCCGACGTTGGCCGGATTCTCGGGAAAGTTCTGCCCGTGCTTGGCCATGAACCGCTCGAACTGGGCGGCGGTGTCTTCTCCGCGCCGATGGGCCTCGAGCAGGTCGTTGAGGTCGTCGAGCAATTCGGTGATGGCTGCGCGGTCGTCATCGGTCGCGTTTTCGAGCGCCGTTTTCATGCCGGCGAAGCGCTGGTCGAGCATTTCTCGCCCGAGCAGGTCCTTAATCTTCTCGAAGTCGGCGCGGGCTTCCGCACTCTGCCAGTCGTAACTCCCAAGCTCGCTTACGGCCGCCGCGGGCGAGGCCGGGAGATTGTCCAGTTGCATTTCGGCGAGCGCACGGTCGGCGTCGTCGAGATCGACGTCGCGGGCGAGCTGTGCGCGTTCGGCACTGACCGCCTTGTCGAGCAGTTCGCGAATTTCCTGCAGGGTGCCGTTGAGGTTATGTTTGCTCGTCAGCTCGCGGCGGCGGGCGGCGACTAGACGGGCGAGGTCGTCGAGCCCGGTGCGGTCCGTGCCTCCGCGGCGCAAAAACTCGCGCATGGCTAGTTCCGGGGAGTATCCGGCCATCACATCCTCCCCGATGGCGTCGAGGGCTTCGGCGATGTCGACGGGTGGGGCGAGCGGATCGGGTCCGCCCGCGTACCGCCCGTAGCGGGAGGAGCCGGCGAGTCGGCGATTTGCCCTAGCCATAGATTACCTCGCCACTGCCGCTCTCCTTGCTGATGCGGCGCGTCAGATACAGACCCTCAAGAGAGAGTTCGATAGCGCTGGCCCGCTGCCCGTCGTTGGTGGCGCCGAGGCGGGCGCAGATCTCGTCGTACAGTTCGGATTCGCCGAGAGACGGCAGCCCGGCGAGAAAGTCGCGGGCGGTGACCTGCTCTCCCGTGATGACCATCACCCCGTTCTCGATCGCCTCTACGAGTGGATCGAAGTCGAGCCCGCGCAGGTGAGCTTTCACCGTCTCCGCCGTGGCCGAGCGCAGCAGGTGGTCGAGAATCTCGTCTTCCCGTCCGTCCTCGCCCGACTCGAATTCGATCTTGCCGCCGAGCACATCGACCGCCGTTTCGAGATCGACTGGGCGCGCGACGGCATCCACTTCTCCCTGACGCGTGGCCCGGTGGATCGCCGCCGCCGCGATGGTTTCGGCGCCCGCGATGGCGAATCGTGCGCTGACACCGCTGCGCTGGTCGACCGCGGAAGACTCGCGCAATCCCCGGGTGAAGCGGGCGAGGATTTCGACGAGGTAGCCGGGTACCTCGGCCATGAGCTCCGACTCCTGGCGAATGATCGCCACTTCGTCGAGAAGGTCAGTCGGATAGTGGGTACGAATCTCGGCTCCGAACCGGTCCTTCAGCGGAGTGATGATGCGGCCGCGGTTCGTGTAGTCCTCGGGATTCGCGCTCGCGACGACGAGCACATCGAGCGGGAGGCGCATCACGTAGCCGCGAATCTGGATGTCTCGCTCCTCCATAACATTGAGCATGGCGACCTGGAGCCGCTCGGCGAGGTCGGGGAGCTCGTTGATCGCCACGATGCCGCGGTGGCTGCGAGGGATCAGCCCGAAGTGGATGGTTTCGGGGTCGCCGAGGCTGCGACCCTCGGCGACCTTCATTGGATCGACGTCGCCGATGAGGTCGGCGACGCTCGTGTCGGGGGTCGCGAGCTTCTCGGCGTACCGCTCGTCGCGGCCGCGCCAGGCTACGGGCAGGTCGTCGCCGAGATCCGCGGCACGGCGCATGCTCGCCGTGGTGATCGGATCGTACGGATGCTCGCCGAGGTCGGATCCCTCGATTATCGGCGACCACTCGTCGAGCAGACCCACGATCGTTCGCAACAGGCGGGTCTTGCCCTGGCCTCGCTCACCGAGAAGCACGATGTCGTGGCCGGCGATTAGTGCCCGCTCGAGCTGCGGGATCACGGTGGCATCGAACCCGTGCAGTCCCGGCCAGGGGTTGCGGTGCTCGCGCAGGGCACCGAGTAGGTTATCGCGCAGCTCGGCGCGGAGGGTCTTGTGGATGTGTCCCGACGCTCGCAGGCCACCCACCGTTGTCGCGATTGGACGATTCACTCCTGTCATGTTACTCCCGCACGCCGACAATTCCGGTTGTGAGGATCCGGATGGTCAGGCGACTGTCAGCGCCGCCAAAAACTCATCGGCCTCGGTACGTATGGTGTACTCCACCCGCACGTCGGCGAGGGTCACGCTGCAGTCCGCAACGACGACGAAAATCGTCAAGGACGGGACGGCACACGTCGCATCCGCAGTGCTTTCGCTGCTCACCGAGAAATCGCGGGCCTTCCCGCCAACCTTGACGCGGCGAACAGCGCAACCAAGAGTGGCGCGCCCGGACAGATAAGTCTCAGCAAAGATTCCTCATACGCAAAATATCACGCCGGATCAGCGGGCCAATCGCTCCGATGAATGTCTAGAATTCCACACCACTACCTGGGACGTGACCCCACAAGGTCATCATTAACTCATTAAATTCATCTCTATTTGGCCCAAAACGACAACGTACAATTTGAGGCAGTCAACCGTCGAGACGCTCGGGGCGGGGCACCGAGCTCAGCGACTAGGTCCGGCTCAGCGTTTCCTCATCGGCCGCAACATTCTTCTGCACGGCGAACTGGGTCCGGTGCAATTCCTCGTACCGCCCACCCACAGCCAGCAGTTCCTCGTGCGTACCGCGCTCCACGATCGAGCCGTCCTCAACAACGAGGATCAGGTCCGCGCTGCGGATGGTGGAGAGGCGGTGTGCGATCACCATCGCCGTCCGTCCCTTGAGCGCCTCGCTGAGCGCCGCCTGCACGGCGGCCTCAGACGTCGAGTCCAGCGCCGCCGTCGCCTCGTCGAGGATGACGACGCGCGGCTGGGCGAGCAGGAGCCTCGCGATGGTCATCCGCTGGCGCTCACCCCCGGACAGCCGGTAGCCACGCTCTCCCACCATTGTGTCCAGCTGGTCCGGCAGGGACCGGATGAGCGGCTCGAGCCGCGCACGGCGGACGGCGTCCCACACCTCGTCGTCGGACGCCTCCGGCCTCGCGAGGCGCAGATTGGAGAGGATGGTCTCGTGGAACAGGTGGCCGTCCTGCGTCACCATGCCCAGGGTGTGCCGCATGGAGACGAAAGTGACTTCGCGGACATCCATCCCCGCGAGGCGCACGGCGCCGCTGTCGACGTCATACAGGCGCGCGAGGAGCTGGGCAATTGTGGACTTGCCGGCACCGGACGTACCAACGAGGGCAACGGTCTGCCCCGGCTCGATCCTGAAGGACACGCCGTGCAGCACCTCCTCGCCGCCGCGGGTGTCTAGCGTGGAAACTTCCTCGAGAGAGGCGAGGGACACTTTGTCCGCGGACGGGTAGGCGAAGCGGACGTTGTCGAACTCGACGGCCACCTGGCCTTCGGGGACGGCGACGGCGTCGGGCTTCTCCTTGATGAGCGGGTCGAGGTCCAGCACCTCGAAGACGCGCTCGAAGCTAACCACCGCGCTCATGATCTCCACCCGTGCGTTTGCGAGGCTGGTTAGCGGCGCGTAGAGGCGGGTGAGGAGGAGCGCCAGGGTGACCACGTCACCGGTGTTCAGCTGGCCGGCGAGTGCGAGGAAACCGCCGAGCCCATACACGAGCGCGAGGGCAAGAGCGGATACGAGCATCAGGGCGGTGAAGAAGACGAACTGCAGCATCGCGGTCCGGACCCCGATGTCGCGGACGCGGGCGGCGCGGACGCGGAACTCCTCGGCCTCCTCGTCAGGCCGGCCGAACAGCTTGACAAGGGTGGCGCCGGGCGCCGAGAAGCGCTCGGTCATCTGCGTGCTCATGGCGGAATTGTGATCGGCGGCCTCGCGGCGCAGTGCGGCGAGGCGGCTGCCCATGCGGCGCGCGGGTACCAGGAAGATGGGGAGCATGATCACGGCGAGAACCGTCACGAGCCAGGACGTGCTGAGCATGACGATCAGGGTGAGGATCAGCGCCACGAGGTTCGTGACCACGCCGGACAGCGTGCCGCTGAATGCCTGCTGAGCGCCGATCACATCGTTGTTGAGGCGGCTCACGAGGGCGCCCGTCCGCGTGCGGGTGAAGAACGCGATCGGCATCTTCTGCACGTGGTTGAAGACGGCGGTGCGGAGGTCCAGGATCACGCCTTCGCCGATCCGCGCCGAGTACCAGCGCGTCACGAGTGACACGGCGGCGTCGGCCACGGCTACGAGGGCGATGACGACGGCGAGCCAAACGATTGTGGTGACCTCGCCCTGGGCGACGATGACGTCGACCACCTGGCCGGCGAGTACCGGCGTCGCGACCGCGAGGAATGCTCCCACGGTGGAGAGGGCGATGAAGATCAGCAGCTTGGACCGGTACGGCACCGCGAACGTCATGATCCGCCGAACGGACTCACGGGAGAAGCCGTGCTTGCCGTCCTTGGCGGTAGAGATCTTGTACAGCGAGCTCCAGGCCGCGCCTTCCATGCTCATTGAGGTTCCTTCCGTGGGCAGAAGGCCCAGCTTAGTTGGCGACTTGCCCGAGCTCGGGGTTCTCCCCAGTGGCGGCGAGCCGGGGGTGTTTCAGGAAACGGGTCGGCCGGCAACGAACGTGTGGGCGGTATTTGCGACGCGGCTGCCGAGGTGACGTGCGGTGCGCCGATCGGCGTCATGGACGGCGTCGAGTCCGTGGTCCACGACTTCGCGCCGGCTCCGAGGTGGGAGCCAAGACGGTTGTCGTCGTGGTCGGTAGACGTGGTGGTGTTCCAGCCGGGGAGCAGCCCGAGGCTGACCCAATGGATGCCGTGCTGTTCGGCGAGGAGGGGGGAGGTGCTGCAGCGTGTGCAGCGTGTCGCCGCTCGTGGAGCCGGAGAAGGTGAATCGGCGAACTTGTCCTGCCACGTGCGTTGCATCCAGGGCTTGGAGGGGGCCTGAACGAAAGCATGGAATGCGCCTGACGCACTTCCCACGTAGGTCGGGGTTCTGAAGATGATGGCGTCAGCGTCGGCAACAACATGCGCCCGCCAAAAGCGGTTCAAATGGTCATCATTTAGTCATCAGAGATAATTGCAGCCGACCCAAATCGACCGAGTACAATCGGAGGCAGCGAACCGCCCGGTTCCCTGTAAAAACAAGGGAACCCACGAGTTTTCGGAGATGTTCGGCAAAACCCGAGTTAAGGCTAGAACCTTACAAGGGGTCGCAGGTTCGAATCTCCTTTTGGAGTGGGACCGGGGTGAGAGTTAGCTGCCGAGGACCGCGTCAAGGATCTCGGCCGTCACCGGGTCGACCATGTCGGCCGTGACCACGTAGCTGTTCCGGGTGGTCTGCTCGTTGGCGTGGCCGAGAAGTCGCGAGGCCAGTGTGATCCCGACCGCCCGCTCGATCAGCGTGGCGGCCGTGCGCCGATAGATGTGCGTCGTGTACTCGTCCACATCGATGCCCACCTTAACCAGCTGTGTGCGCTCATCCTCCACGAATGCGCGCAGCAGTCGCTCATAGTTGCTGACGTTCAGCGAGCGGCCTGTCTTGGTGGGAAACAGGAACGCCTCCGGATGCGGTTCGGCAAGCGCCAGCCGCCGTCGCACTGCCGCCGCGGCCATAGACGGCAGCGCAATACTGCGCCGTTGCCGCGACCGCTTGGGAGAGTTCTTGCGGTGCGTACCTTGGGCCTTGGTGCTGACGATCGTGCCGCTCACGATGAGGGTTGGCGGCAGAGTCGTCATGTCCACGTCGCAGCGGCGCAGACCAATGCACTCGCCGACGCGCAGCGATGTGCCGACCATAATGTCCATGCCGTCGATCAGGGCACGGTAGTTGGGTCGCGGGCCGTCATCGCGTGTAAGGCGCCATACCTGCATGCGCCCGCGGATGCCGGTGATCTGCGCCGGGGTGAGTGCAGATTCCTTGCGCGCTGACATCGGCAAGCGCTGTACGTCACGCACGGGATTCTGCACCAGAGCGTCGTCTCGCACGGCATAGCCACACACGAGACTAAGCACCGCACGCGCCCGCCGGGCTTTTGAGATGGTCTCTTCCTCCAAGATTCGCTGCAGGATGCGGTCGCAGCGACCGACGGTCAAGTGGTCGAGCCTCACTCCCCCGCACCGCGGAACGATGATTACGCGGGCTGTCGTCTCGTACGACTCGTAGGTCGAGTACGACAGGCTGCCCGCTTTGGCGCGGGTGAATACCTGTTGCAGCCAGAGGTCTAACGCGTCGGCGATCGTGTTCGACGGCGAGAGCGCACCGACACCACCGGTCGCCATCGCTCGAGCCTGTCGATGGACTTCGGCGCGTGCCTGGTCTTCCGTTTCGGCCGTGACCCCGATGCGATGAAGGCGACCGCTGTCGTCTCGAGTGGATGCACGAGCTCGGTATTTCCCGCTCGGCAGCACGTCGATGACGATGCTTCCCAGCTCCCCGGCGAGTATCTGCGGTCTAACCATGTCGATGCTCACGCACCCAGGTGAGCACGTCCTGCACGTCGTACCGCACGAGCCGGCCGAGCTTGATATAGGGCGGCCCGGTCTGCATTAGGCGCCAGTCCTCGAGCGTGCGCTCGGGCATTCTGAGCAGCTCGGAGAGTTCACGTTGAGTAAGAAACGTGGGAGTGATTTGCGTCGTGGCGTCCATGCACAGGAGGTGCGCCGCTGAAGCCGTGTGCGGTCCGACTGTGCCGTGACGGGACCGTATGGGCCTGGGCATGAGAACGTGTAACCCACCGCGCAGGGGGTTATTGGTTCGTTTCTGGTCACAGAGCCCGTTTCGGGCCGTGTCGACACGGTGGGCGATAGGTGATTTCGCCGCGGAATCTTGCGCCTGTTAGTGCTGGGGTACCTGGACTCGAACCAAGAACAAATGAACCAGAATCATCCGTGTTGCCAATTACACCATACCCCAATGCCTGATCCGAAGGTCGGGCCGAGTAGTAGCCTAGCTCACGGAAGCCGAGGGGGCCAAACCGAGCCGGCCCCCGGCGCGTCGCTGTGGAGCGGGCCGAGCAGGTCGCGGGTGATCGCCGCTGCGGCGGCCGCACCGGTGCCGGCCGCGACCATGAGCTGGGAGGAGCTGAGCCGGGTGGTGTCGCCCGAGGCGTAGAGGCCGGGCACATTCGTACGGCTCCAGTCATCAATCGACACGAAACCGGCGCCATCCAGTGCAACGGGTAGCTCGGCCAAAAAGTCGATCGCCGGGCGGCTCAGGGGCCGAACGAAACCGCCCGAGCGCGCCACGACCTCGCCGTCGACCAGTTGCACGCCGGTCATCGCGCCCCGCTCCCCCACGACGTCCTGAATGGCGCGCCGATCGACCCGCACACCCCGGCTCAGCAGGGCCGCCTCATCGCGCGCGGTGACGGTACCAACACCATTGGTGAACACGATCAGGTCGCTGCTCCACTGGGTCAACACCAATGCGTGGTGGGCGAGGTCGTCGGTCTCGCCGATCAGGGCGAGCGCCGCCCCGGTATTCTCGTAGCCGTCGCAGTCGATGCAACTGTGCAGGTTGGTGCCGTACCAGGCCCTGACACTCGGAAAAGCGGGCAGCGTTTCGATCTGCCCGGTCACCACAAGAACGGCACGAGAACGGATGACGCGGCTCGGTTCACCGCGCAGCCCGCGGGTGGACACCAGCAGGCGCGCGACACCTTCAGCGTCGTCCAGCGCAGTGACCGCGAGCACGAGTCCGGAATGAAACTCCCCGCCCGGGTAGCCCTGAAATTCCTCCCGCCCGAGGCGACGCAGCTCAAGCGGTGGGACGCCGTCGCGGGTGATGAACCCGTGCGAGTGCAGGGTCGGCGCATTGCGCGGCCGGTTGCTGTCGATCATGAGCGTGCGTCGGCGCGCGCGAACCAGGCTCAGCCCGGCGGCAAGGCCGGCCGGGCCGGCACCGATGATGACCACGTCGTAGGGTTCGTCGACGCGGGTGTCCTGCCCGGATCGCGCGGCCGTGTCGGTCACGCTGAGACCGACACCGCCGCCGCACGGTCGAGCCGGGCGAGAGTCTCGGCCTGGCCGAGAATCTCCATGGACTCGAACAGCGGAGGTGAGATCTTACGGCCCGAGACGGCGACGCGCAGGGGTCCGAACGCCACTCGGGGTTTCAGCCCGAGCCCTTCGATGAGCGTGTCGGCCAACGCCGTGTGCACCCGCTCGGTGTTCCATTCTGATTCGGGAATATTCGCGAGCGTCAGGCGACTGGCCTGCAGGATCTCGCTGGCATTCTGCGGAAGCGAGGCGAGAGCATCCGCTTGGTGCACGAGCTCATCGCTCGTGACGAAGAGAAACCCGAGCATGTTGGGTGCTTCGCCGAGCAGGGCGATGCGCTCCTGGACGAGCGGAGCGGCCTGAGCCAGCGTGGCCAGGTCTGCGGCGCTGGCCGGCTCGCTGAGCACGCCGGCAGTTACGAGGTAGGGAACAAGCCGAGCGGCGAAGTCGCCGGCTTCGAGCAGCCGAATCTGGTCGCCGTTTATCGATTCGGCCTTCTTCAGGTCGAATCGGGCCGGGTTCGGGTTGACATCTTTCACGTCGAACGCGGCGATGAGCTCTTCAATCGAGAACACGTCACGATCGTGGGAGAGCGACCAGCCGAGCAGCGCGAGGTAGTTGAGCAGCCCTTCGGGAATGAAGCCGCGATCGCGGTGCAGAAACAGGTTCGACTCGGGGTCACGTTTCGAAAGCTTCTTGTTCTTGTCGCCCATGACATAGGGCAGGTGCCCGAAGCGGGGCACGAACGTGGTCACGCCGATGTCGATGAGGGCGTGGTAGAGCGCGATCTGGCGCGGCGTCGAGCTGAGCAGGTCTTCGCCCCGCAGCACGTGGGTGACGCCCATGAGGGCATCGTCGACCGGGTTGACGAAGGGGTAGAGCGGATGCCCGTTCGGGCGCACCACGACGAAGTCGCTGAACGATCCAACCGGAAAGGTGATCTCGCCGCGTACGATGTCGTCGAAGCTGAGCTCGGTGCCTGGCACGCGCAGGCGGAGGGCCGGACTGCGGCCCTCCGCCCGATAGGCGGCCTTCTGCTCGTCGCTCAGGTCGCGCTCGAAGTTGTCGTAGCCCATTTTCGGGTCGCGACCCAGCGACACGTTGCGGGCCTCGATCTCTTCGCCGGTGACGAAGCTTTCGTAGATGTGGCCGGATGCCTTGAGCTGCTCGATGACGCCCTGGTAGATGTCATAGCGCTGCGACTGCCGGTACGGTTCGTTCGGGCCGCCCGCCTCGACGCCTTCGTCCCAGTCCAGTCGCAGCCAGCGCATCGCCTCGACCAGCTGCACGAAGCTCTCTTCGCTGTCGCGGGCAGCATCGGTGTCTTCGATGCGAAAGATCATCTTGCCGCCGGTGTGCCGGGCGTAGGCCCAGTTGAACATGGCGGTGCGGATCAGGCCGACGTGCGGCGTTCCCGTTGGTGACGGGCAGAATCGCACGCGAACGTCGGTTCCGGTGGCGGTTGAAAACGGGTGCGCAGTGGTGTCAGACATTACTCATGATTCTAGTTGCCCACGCAGTGCACGCAGTGGAGGCCCCTGATCATCGCAGCGAGAACCGGAACCCGCGCGGTTGTTGCATGGTTTCAAAAGGGGCAGTCTGGACTAATGAATATCGCAACACTGACCGTGCCCTACGCCCAGACCCAGTTTGTCGGCGGACGCGGCTACCTCGCCGCCTGCACGCTCGGCCTGCCGACGACCGAAACGATCGCCGCCATGCGCGCCGACGCAGAAGACTGGCAGCGCGGCCAGGCCGGTGCCGTGCACTACGGTCACGTGGTCGAACGGGTGCGGTCCGGCTACGCGCAGCTCGTGCAGGTGGACGTCGACCGGGTCGCGATCGGCTCCCAGACGTCCGTTATGGCGGGCGTCGTGGCGTCGAGCGTTCCCGATGGCGCCGAAGTGCTCTGTGCCGAGGGTGACTTCAGCTCGATGGTGTTTCCGTTTCTCAGTCAGGCCCACCGCGGCGTGACCGTGCGCCAGGTCGCTCTGGCCGAACTCGCAGCGAGTGTCACCGCAAATACCTGGCTCGTAGCGTGGTCGCTCGTGCAGTCCGCGACCGGAACCCGCTGCGACTCCAACGTGATTGTCACCGCAGCGGCGCGTCACGGCGCGTTCACGCTGTGCGACACGACCCAGGCGACCGGGTGGATGCCTGTTACTGCCGGCCTGTTCGACGCGACGATCTGCCATAGCTACAAGTGGCTGTGCGCACCACGCGGGGTCGCGTTCTTCACCGTTGGCGAGCGTCTGGCCACACAGCTGGCCCCGATCAACGCCGGCTGGTACGCCGGGCAGGACGTGTGGGCATCCTGTTATGGCCCGGCAATGCGGCTCGCCGACGATGCCCGCCGCTTTGACGTATCCCCGGCCTGGCCGAGCTGGGTCGGCGCCGAACCGGCCATCGACCTGTTCAATCGGCTCGACCTGGTCGAGGTCGAGCGCCACGCCACGAGCCTCGGCGATGCGCTCTGCGATGGCCTGGGCATCAAACGGCTCGGGCAGGCCATTGTCAGCTGGCCGGATGCCGCTGGCCACGATCTCGCCCGACTCACCAAAGCGGGTCTCACCGCGTCGGGCCGAGCCGGCCGAGCCCGGGTCGCCTTTCACCTCTGGAACGACGAGGACGACGTCGCGGACACCCTCCGCGCGCTCGACCGCTGACCGATGTTCGCCGACTGGCAGCGCTGGATTCAGTCCTGGCGCGCCACGCTCACGCGCACTCCGAGTGCGGAAATCTGAACCGGCACACCGCCTACTGCGCGTCGGTGACTGCGCTGATGATCGCCTCAGCGACGGCAGCAGAGGATGCCGGATTCTGGCCGGTGTAGAGAGTGCGGTCGATCTCCACGTGCGAGGCGAACGATTCGCCGGCAATGAAATCGGCGCCCAGGTCGACCAGTCGACTCTGCACGAGCCACGGGGCCTTCGGGGCCAGCCCGACGAGAACCTCTTCGGCGTCGGTGAAGCCCGTCATCCGGTAGCCGACGAATGGCCAGCTGCCGTCGGCGCGCGTGGCTGCGAGCAGAGCAGCGGGAGCGTGGCAGAGCACACCGACGATGCGCCCGCTGTCGAGGGCTTCGGTCAGGACGCGCCCGGAGACGGCGTCGACGGCGAGGTCTTCCATCGGGCCGTGTCCGCCCGGGTAGAAGACCACGTCGTAGTCGGTAACGGTGATGTCATCGAGACTGAGCGGCCCGTCGAGCTGACCAGAAATGGTTCGGATGTAGTCGATGATCTGCCCCGCGCGGTCTTCTCCGCCGGCCGCATCGGCACGCAGGCTGCCGGCGTCAATGGTCGGAGCTACACCGCCGGGCGTGGCGATGCTGATCTGCCATCCCGCGGCGGTAAACAGGCGGTGCGGTTCGGCGAGTTCCTCAGCCCAGTACCCGGTGGGGTGCAGGCTGCCATCATTGAGGGTCCAGTGGTCAGCGGCGCTGACGACGAAGAGTACGTGGGTCATGGTTCCTCCGGTGCGGTCGTGCTTCGAATCGTGCGTGGAATTGTGCTTGGAATGGTGCGTGGAATCGCGCGCCACAGTGATGGTCGGATCAGACCGTTGTAACAGGCCCGCGCGTGCGCACGACCATCTTGCCGATGTTCTCACCGCGCATGAGACCGAGGAACGCATCGACGGCGTTGTCGATGCCGTCGACGATCGTCTCGTCGAAGACGACCGCGCCAGAGGCAAGCCAGCCGGCCATCTCGGCGGAGAACGCCGGGAGGTGATCCCAGAAGTTGCCGACCGTGAAGCCGGTGAGGGTCAGACCCCGGGTGACGATGTTGGACAAGTTGTTCGGGCCGGCCGGGGCGTCTGTGCTGTTGTACAGGGAGATTGCGCCGCACATGGCCGCCCGACCGCCGTCCCGAAAAGCGGCCAGGGCCGCCTGAAGGTGCTCGCCGCCAACGTTGTCGAAGTACACATCGATGCCATCCGGAGCCGCAGCAGCGAGCTGTTCACTGACCGCCCCGTCCTTGTAGTTGAAGGCGGCATCGAAACCGTATTTGCCGGTGAGTAGGGCAACCTTCTGGGCCGATCCGGCGGAGCCGATTACGCGTTTTGCGCCCTTGAGCCGGGCGATCTGGCCGACCATGCTGCCGACGGCGCCTGCTGCTCCGGACACGAACACGGTGTCGCCCTTCTTCAGCCGGGCGACTTCGAGCAGACCAACGTACGCGGTGAGTGCGGTCATACCGAGTACGCCGAGATAGGCGGACAGCGGTATACCGGGGAGTTCGGGAACGACGCGGAATCCGGCGGCATCTTGCTGCACCAGATCGCGCCAGCCGTATTGGTGGGTGACGACGTCGCCGACGGCGAACGCCTCACTGGCCGAGGCGACGACACGACCGACGGCCCCGCCGGTCATCGTCTCGCCGATGGCGAACGGGGGCACATAGCTTTTGACGTCGTTCATCCGTCCGCGCATGTACGGGTCGACGGAGACGAATTCATTCGCGACACGAACCTGCCCAGCCGAAAGTTCCGGCAGATCGACGGTCACGGTGCGAAAGTCTGCGTGTGTGGGCCAGCCAACAGGACGGTTCACGAGCTGGATCTGCGTACTGAGGGTGGATGACACCACGAGGCTCCTCTGTTAATTTTGGAACAATGGTAAGTGTGGAACGGTTATTTTGCCAGCCTGAGCGCTGAATCAGGCCAGGCGAACCACCGGGTTGACGAGCGTTCCGATACCGGCAATCGACATCGTGATCGTGTCACCGGCGACGATGGCCGCCGCCGTGTCCATCGGGCCGGCCAGAATCACGTCACCGGGCAGCAGGGTGAACACGCTCGAAGCGAACGCGACAAGCGCCGCAACGGTCTCTTCGGTGGGCGTCGCGTTGTCGCTGCCGAGCTCCACTGCCTGAAATTCTTCGTCGTTGATCAGCCCGCTCAGCGGCGTGGCCGCTTCATCGAAGTCGGTCTCGATAATCGGGCCGAGCGGGCAGAAGGTGTCGTAGGCGCCGGCGCGGGTGGGGTCACCGTCGGCAAGGTCCGCCGCGGTGACGACCGTTGCGATGGTGTAGCCAAAGACACGGCTGGGGGCGTCCGTTGCCGAGACGTTTTTGGCGACCTTGCCGATGATGATCGCGAGTTGGCCATCGACCTCGACCCGATCTGACGCGCTGGGCAGCACAATGGCATCGCCCGGACCGACGACCGTGGTGTTGGGTTTCAGCACGAATACCGGCTCGGCAGAAGAACTCATGACGGCGACGATCTTTGAACGAGGAATGACCGGTGCGAGCAGTTTCACATCGGCCAGCGCGACCCGGTCGCCGGTGGTGTCGAATCCGGCAAACATCGGGTCGTTGGTCAGCACGACCAGCTCGTCGTCGTCGACAATGCCGAACGCGATGGCGCCCTCGTGGCTGAATCGCGCAATCTTCATGGTTCTCCGCTCATTCCTGCACAGCTCACTCGTGCACAGCTCACTCGTGCACAAGCTCACTCGTGCACAAGCTCAATCGTGAAAAGGGATCAGTCTACGCGTCGAGCCGCACCATCCAGCCATGACGGTCGGGCAGGCGGCCGTACTGAATATCGGTGAGCTCCTGGCGCAGCGACATGGTGATCTCGCCGGCCGGGGCATCGGGGTCGCCAATCGAGACGTTCTTGCCGACGAGCTGACTGATCGGGGTGACCACGGCGGCTGTACCGCAGGCGAACACCTCGGTGATTTCACCGGATGCCACCCCGTCGCTCCATTCGCCAAGGGTCACCGTGCGCTCCTCCACGGTCATGCCACGGTCGCGGGCCAGCTGCATGATGCTGTCGCGGGTGACACCTTCAAGAATCGAACCGGTCAGGCGTGGGGTCACCAGGGTGTCTGTGCCGTGCACGAAGAACACGTTCATGCCGCCGAGCTCGTCGACGTTGCTACCGGTTTCGCCGTCCATAAATAGCACCTGCGCGCATCCGTTCTCGTTGGCCTCCATCTGGGGCAGCAGCGATGCTGCATAGTTGCCGCCACACTTGGCCGCCCCGGTGCCACCACGGCCGGCGCGCGAGTACTCGGTCGATAGCCAGATCTTCACCGGGGCAACGCCGTTGGCGAAGTAGGCTCCGGCCGGGCTCGCGATGACGTAGAAGCCGACGCGATGCGCCGCGCGCACGCCCAGGAAGCTCTCGTTGGCGATCATGAACGGGCGCAGGTACAGGCTCGTCTCGGGGGCCGACGGCACCCAGTCGCCGTCGATCGCAAGCATCTGCTTGATCGACTCGACGAAATCTTCGACCGACAGTTCGGGCAGGGCAAGCCGGCGCGCTGAACGCTGCATGCGCTGGGCGTTCTTCTCTGGCCGAAAGGTCCAGATCGATTTGTCAAAGTGGCGGTAGGCCTTGAGCCCCTCGAAGATCTCCTGGCCGTAGTGCAGCACCGACGCGGCCGGGTCAAGCTGCAGCGGGCCGTAGGGAATGACTCGGGCGTCGTGCCATCCCTGGTCGAGGGTCCAGTCGATCGTGACCATGTGGTCGGTGAAGTGCTTACCGAAACCCGGGTCCGAGAGAATCTCGTTGCGTTCGGCCTCTGCTCGCGCGCTCGTTGACGGCGTCAGGGCAAAGTTCAGCGGATAGGTAACGGCAGTGCTCATTTCAATACCCTGTCTTTCAAAAGGTTCACGATCGCGTCGCCGATGTCGGCGGTGCTTCTCTGCACCGAGGCCGCCGAGCGCGAGGCCAGGTCGACGGAGACGGCCTCGGTGACCCGCCCCGCCGCATCCGCTAGACCGAGGTGGTCAAGCATGAGAGCGACCGAGAGGATGGCCGCGGTCGGGTCGGCGAGCTGCCGGCCGGCGATGTCGGGAGCCGAACCGTGAACGGGCTCGAACATGCTGGGGAATTCACCGGTCGGGTTGATATTCCCGGAGGACCCCAGACCGATGCCGCCGCTGATTGCCGCCGCGAGGTCGGTGAGAATGTCGCCGAAGAGGTTGTCCGTGACCAAGACATCGAACCTACTCGGATTCGTGACGAAGAATATCGTCGCGGCGTCGATGTGCAGGTAATCAACCGTGACCTGGGGGTATTCGAGCGCCACCTCGTTCACCAGACGCTGCCAGAGGCTGCCGGCGAAGACGAGCACGTTGGTCTTGTGCACGAGGGTGAGGCGCTTGCGGGGGCGACCCTGCGCCGTTTCGAAGGCATAGCGCACAACCCGCTCGACCCCGTAAGCGGTGTTGACCGAGACCTCGTTGGCGACCTCCTGCGGGGTACCGCGGCGAATGGCACCGCCGTTGCCGACGTATGGTCCTTCTGTCCCCTCGCGAACGACGATGAAGTCGACGGCGCCGGGGGCGCTGAGGGGGCTCGTGACACCCGGGTAGATCACGCAGGGACGCAGGTTCACGTAGTGGTCGAGCGAGAAACGCAAGCCGAGCAACAGACCGCGTTCGATGTTCGCGTCTTTCAGGCGAGGATCGCCTGGTACTCCGCCGACAGCGCCGAGCAGAATCGCATCGTGAGTCTTGATCGCCGCAAGGTTGTGGTCGGTGAGCACATCACCGGTCGCCAGAAACCGGGCAGCACCGAGCTCGAAGAAGGTCTGGTCAAAGGTCACATCATCGTGCGCGGTGACGGCATCGAGTACCTTCACTGCTTCGGCAATGACTTCTGGACCGATTCCGTCTCCGGGAATGACGGCGAGCTTGACTGTGCGAGACATGCGACTCCGAGCGCCTAAGAGAAAAAACTTCTAGTCAAACCCTACTGCCGTCGTAGATGTGTCTAGTCTGGGTGCTACCTATCCCCAACCGAAAGTGGGCAATCATGAGTATCGGACTCGGAATCTTCCTGTTCGTCGTCGGTGCCATTCTGGTCTGGGCCCTCAACATCACGGTCGATTGGATCAACCTCGACCTGGTCGGCTACATCTTCATGGGGGCCGGTGCGGTCATCTTTGTTCTCGGCATCGTCCTGATGACGCGTCGGCGCAGCAGCGTCAGCACGACACGCACGATTGCCGACCCGGCGAACGGCGAGCAGGTCACGCGTCGCGAGAACTCCGTCGACGACATTTAGGAGCGGTAACCGGTAAGCGCGGCGCTCAGATACTGCACGCAGCGTCCAGCTCACTGTGATAGGCACAGGTATGGAAATTGAGTACACCGCAAATGCCCACGCGTCCGGCGGTTTCGGTCTCGCCGTTGGGCTGGTCATCCAGGCACCCAACGTGCCCGCCGACCGCTATGCCGAACTGACCCAGGCCACCGACCAGAACTGCGCCTATTCGAACGCAACGAGCGGCAACATCGTCGTCACCCGCACCCGCACCGTCGCCCGAGTCGAGTAGAAAATGGTACCGGAAGCGGTTTCCCCGACCGACGGCGTGACGGCGCCCGTGGACAACCAGCAGGTGAACGACCAGCAGGTGAACGACCAGCAAGCGGTTGGCCGGCAAGCGCTGGAACAGACGCGCGAAGCATTGTGGGCAGTGTGCGAGCCCGTCAGTCCGCCGAAGTTGGCACGCGATTACGTGAACTACTTCAGTTCCCGCATTCGCACCAATGTCGACGCGGTTGCGAAAAACCAGCCGCGGAGGCTGAAATTCTATGACGCCATCGACACGTATTTGCGCGTCTATTCAGCCATGCAGAACGAACTCGAACAAGCCGGATACATCCCGCGGGAGGTGGCAAGCATCCAGAAAGAAGTCCGTTTCTTTGAGGACGTGGTCCGCGAGGTGAAGCAGGCCGCCGGAGAGTCCACCGACTAACGAGTCGACGAGCGGGCCAGGGAACGTCCCCGAATGGGGTCGCCGATCGTTCCGCACACTCCCTATTCGAGCAACGCCTCGCCGCGCAGCTCGGGTAGCGCGAACGCCGCAACGGCAGCGAGCACGAAGACAATGCCGAACACGACGAAGAGCAATATCGGCCCACCGAGAACGAGCAGCGGCGGCACGACGAGCGGCGCCGCAATCGACGCGATGCGGCCGAATCCGGCTGCGGATCCCGAACCGGATCCACGCAAGCGGGTCGGGTAGAGCTCGGGCGTAATCGCGTAGAGGGCGCCCCAGGCTCCGAGATTGAAGAACGACAGCAGCATACCGAACCCGATGATCTGGACGTCGCTAACGTTGACGGCGCCGAAACCGAACGCCACTGCCGAAACCGCTGAGCCGATCAAGAACGTGGATAAGGTGATGCGGCGTCCCCATTTTTCCACCAGATACGCTGACGCGACGTAACCGGGCAGCTGGGCAACGGTAATGATGAGCGTGAATTCGAAGGACTTCACGAGCGGGAACCCGGCCGCAACGAGCAGGGTCGGCAGCCAGATGAAGGCGCCGTAGTACGAGAAGTTGACCAGAAACCAGACCAGCCAGATCAGGATACTGCGGCGGCGTAATTCTGCCGAGAACAGATCGGCCAAGCGCAGGGCCGTCCGTGCGTTCGGTGCGTGCCCGACACTCGGCTCACGGTCGACGACGTCACGAGTACTGTCGGACGGTGGCGAGGCGAGGCCAGCCGACGCTTCGAATTGCACCACGATGCGTTCTGCCTCGCGATGTCGCCCCTGGGATTGCAGGAATCTAACGGATTCGGGCAGCCGCAGGCGAACGAACACGGCCCACACCGCTGGCAGCATTCCGATCAGCAGTGCCCAGCGCCAACCGTCGGCGCTGGTAGGAATGACCAGATATCCCACGACGGCGGAGCCCAGCCATCCGATGGCCCAAAATCCTTCGAGCAGCACGACAATTCGTCCGCGGATGCGACGCGGTGCGAACTCGCTCACCAGCGTCGACGCCACCGGAAGTTCTGCGCCGAGGCCCAACCCGACGATGAACCGCAAGACCAACAGGATTCCCACGGACCACGCCAGAGCGGATGCGCCGGTGGCGGCTCCGTAGAGCAGCAGAGTCAGCGCGAACACCTGTTTGCGCCCGAGCTTATCGGCGAGGAGACCGCCGAGGGCAGCTCCAACGGCCATTCCGGCGAACCCCGCCGACGCAACCCACGACAAGGCCGACGCATCGGCTGCCCACGTGACGGACAGCTGTGCAATCACAAACGAGATCAGCCCCACATCAAAGGCATCAAGGGCCCAGCCAATCCCGGAACCGGCCAGGAGCGAGCCGTGGCGACGAGTGAACGGCAACGCGTCCAATCGCTCGGTGAGCGATTTGCCAGTCGGAATGCGGTCTACATCAGCTGTTAACACAACATGAGCGTGAACTAATTCTCGGCCGTAGTCCAGTGAGGGTTGCCTTACCCGTGTCGATGCCCGGTGTGCCCGATAGGGACAATTTTTTACGACGACGACGTACCCGAAAAGTGGGCGGACGAGTACACCGCCAACGTAAAATTCTTCCACAATATCGATTCCCCCGGCGGTGCGACCGAGGCGGACGACCATGCCCTGGGGCCACCCCGTTGTCAGCCCACTTTTGCCGCAGACGACCGTCGGACGTCTCGGAACTCAGCTCTGCCGACTTAGTGTCCATTGGCCAGTGCCGCGAAATGGGCGCCGAGTAGCTCCCTGGTGAACGGATGCTGCGGCTTGCTAAACAGGGCCTCGGTGGCACCCTGCTCGACGACCTGCCCGTCTTTCATCACGAGAACTTGATCGCAAAGGCCGCGAACGACCGCGAGATCGTGCGAGATGAACACCATCGCCAGCCCCAGCTGCTGCCGCAGCGACACCAGCAGGTCGAGCACGTGCACCTGAATCAGCACATCGAGCGCCGACACCGGCTCGTCGAGCACGAGAATGCTCGGCCGGCGTGCCAGTGCCCGGGCAATCGCCACCCGCTGACGTTGCCCACCGGAGAGTTGGTGGGCGCGCCGCCCCAGCAGGGTCTCCGGCAGCTCGACCTGGGCGAGCAGCTCCAGGATTCGCCCAGGCCGCGCCGTACGCGACACTGATCGGTCCAGCGCGACGGCCTCGGCCAGGACGCGCCGCATCGAGTGCCGTGGGTCGAACGTACCGAGTGAATCCTGATGGATCAGCTGGATCTGCGCACGCCGAACCCGGCGTTTCGACTCGGGCACATCGCTCCACTGTTCGCCGTGCAACCGCACAGTGCCCGTGTCGGGCCGTTCGATACCGAGCAGCAGGCGCGCGACGGTGGTTTTCCCCGAGCCGGACTCGCCCACGATGCCGACCGTGCCTCCGGCGGCAAGATCGAACGACACGTCGCCGACGGCGCGCACCACGCGCCCTGTGCTGCGGTACGACTTGACCAAAGAATGCGCGGACAATACCGGCGCCGCGGCCTGACTCGGCTCAGTGACCACGGCTGCACGGTGCTGCGCTGCCGCAGCGAGCAGCTCACGGGTGTACGGATGCTGGGGCGCAGTGAGTAACGTCGCAGCCGGGGCGACCTCGACAAAACGACCATGCTGCATGACCGCGATGCGGTCGGCGAGGCTGTGGACGACAGCGAGATCATGACTGATCAGCAACACGGCGATCCCGGATTCCTTCAGCTCAGCCAGCAGGCGCAGGATCCTCGCCTGCACTGTCACGTCGAGGGCCGTCGTCGGCTCGTCAGCGATGAGCAGCGCGGGGCCCGCGGCCAGGGCTGCGGCGATCAGGGCACGCTGACGGAGGCCGCCGGAGAGTTCGTGCGGGTACTGCCGCGCCCGCAGTAGCGGCTCGGGCAATGCCACCCGCGCCAGCAGGAGCTGAACGCGGCGCTCGCGCGCTGCGCGGGGCATCCGTTTCTCGTGTACCTCGATCGGTTCGGCGATTTCACGGCCAATGCGGCGGAGCGGATCGAGGGCGACGAGAGCATCCTGGCTGACCAGGCTCACGACCCCACCGCGGAGGGCTTGCCAGTCTGATTCGCCATAGGCCCGCACGTCGAGGCCGCCGATGGTCAGGCGGTCGGCGGCGACCACGGCGCCGGCCGGGGTCAGGCCGATCAGCGCCCGCGCGAGCATCGACTTGCCGGCCCCTGACTCGCCGACAATGGCCAGGCACTCCCCCGGTGAAATCGAAAATGACACACCGTCGACGGCGGTGCCTGCAGCGCCCGGCAGCTCAACGCGCAGGCTTCGCACCTCGATCATGCGCGCCTGCGCTTCTGCGGCGCGTGCAGGGAACGCCCGACAACGCTCGTCGCGATCACGGTCGCGGTGATCACGAGGCCGGGAAAGACGGCGATCCACCAGGCCGTTGCCAGAAAGTTTCGCCCATCCGACAGGATCAGCCCCCACTCCGGCGTCGGTGGTTTCGGCCCCAGGCCGAGAAAGCTGAGCCCAGCTGCCGCTGCGATGGCCGTACCAACGCCCATGGTTGCCATCGACAGCAGCGGGCCGAGCGTGTTGGGAACGACGTGCCGCAGCAGCGTTGCAGTGCGAGGCACGCCGAGGGTACGGGCTGCCTCGACGTATCCGGCGCGCGTGACGACCAGGGTCTGTACTCGGGCGACCCGGGCGTAGGCAGGCATGACGGCAATGGCTACGGCGACAAGCAGGCTCGCCTCCCCCGGCCCGATGATCGCGATAACGATGAGCGCGAGCAGAAACTCCGGGAAGGCCATCACGATTTCGATGGCACGCGAGAGCACACCGTCGCCGAGCCGGTGCATCGACGCGGCGAGCGCACCGATGGCGAGGCCGACGACGAGCGCGATCGCCGTCGCGCCGAAACCGATGGCGAGCGAGTAGCGCGATCCGTAGAGCACGCGGGCGAAAACATCCCGGCCGGCCTGGTCTGTACCAAACGGATGCGCGAGGCTCGGCGCCTCGAGGGCGGCCGCGAGGTCGGTTTGCAGCGGGTCGGCCGAGGTGAGGAGCGACGGCGCGAGCGTGCACACGACGAGCAGCAGCAGAAATGATGCGGCGATCAGCGCCGATGCCCGCCTCACGAGTACACCGCCGCGGTCATCAGGCGCGGGTCGACGCGGTCGTAGAGCAGGTCTACCAGCAGGTTGATCACCGAAAAGACCACCGCAGCGAGCACGACAATGCCGAGCACGATCGGAATGTCGCGGTTGATGATGGCGTTGAGCGCGACCCGCCCGAGGCCGGGCCTTGCGAAGACGGTCTCGACCAGCACCGAGCCGCCGAGCAGGGAGCCGACGATGTACCCGGTCAGCGTGATGCTGTTGGCAGCGGCATGCCGAAGCGTGTGCCGCAGCACCAGCCGGCTGTGGCTGGCCCCGCGCGCACGAACAGTTTCAACAAACGGAAGAGCGGATGCGGCCTCCAGCCCCTGCCGAAACACCTGGCTGATGATTCCCGCAACGGGGAGCGCGAGGGTCACGGCCGGGAGAATCAGCGCGGCGAGCCCCTCGGTCGACACCACCGGAAACCAGCCCAGCCCGAACCCGAAGACGGTGATCAGCACGAGCCCGGTCCAAAACGTTGGCGAAGACACTGCGAACAGCTCCACCAGCGACAGGAGCGCCTTGCTGCGGGGACCGCGGGCGAGCAGGGCCGACCCGAGGGCGAGCAGGAGGGCGAAGACCATCGCGAGCGCCATCAGCTGCACGGTCGGGGCGAGCTGGCCCCCGATGACCTCGCCGACCGGGCTCTGCAGGCGGTATGAGGTGCCGAGGTCACCGCGAAGCAGACGCCCGAGGTAGGCCAGATATTGCACGAACGGTGGCTCGGCGAGGCCCCAGTCGGCGCGCACCTCAGCGCGCACCCGCTCGCTGACCTCGGCGTGGACGCCGAGCATAACGTCGACCGGGTCGCCCGGTACCAGGCGCAGGGCCAGAAACCCGACGGTCGCGGCGCCCCAGACGACGAGAACCATGCCGCCGAGGCGCCCGAACAGGCGCAGTCCCGAGTTCTTCACCGGCCCAACGCAGCGCTTAGCCGGCCGAGGTCAGCGACGCACCATAGAACAGCGGCTGCCCATACAGGTCGAAGGTCAGCCCGGTGATCGCGCTGCTGTGGGCCGTGATCGCCGACGACACCGAGATCGGTACGATCGCGACCTGCTCGGCGTTCCACTGCTGCAGTTGGGCATAGAGACCGGCGCGAACGGCCGGGTCACTCGAGGCGACCGCGCCATCGAGCAGGGCATCAACGGCGGGGTCGCTCACCGACGACCCGTTCTTGTAACCGCCGGAGTGCAGGTGCGCACGCAAGACGTCGGCATCGACGCTTGGAAAGCTCCAGTCCGAGAGGTCGTAACTGCGCTTCTCGAACTCCTTGTAGTACGAGGCGACCTCGAGGTTGTCGCGCACGATTTCGAAGCCGACCTCCTTGAGGTTGGACTGCACGACATCGCCGAGGCTCGCGTTGGCATCCGAGACGGGAGTCCAGGCGAGCCAGCGGGCGCTCAGCCGGGCGCCGTCCTTCACGCGGTAACCGTCTGGGTCCCGCTCGGTCCAGCCCGCCGCGTCGAGCAGAGCGTTGGCCTGGTCGGGGTCGAACGACCAGCTGTTTTCGAGGGTTGCGTCGTAGGCATCCGGTGTCGTCGGTGTCAGGATGCTCCAGGCGCGTTCGACTTGACCCTGGTAGATGGTCTTGACGGCCGGGTCGATGTCGATGGCGAGCGCAAACGCCCGGCGCACGTTGAGGTCGGCAAAGACGCCACCGCCCGGAGCCTGGGTATTGTTCTGGTTGAGGAACAAGGAGTACGGCAGACCGGGCATCGCGATCTTCTCGACCGTGAAGTCATCACCGATCTGGCTGACCGTGTTGGGAGCGATATCACTGGCGATCTGCGCGTCACCGCTCGTGAGCGCGCCGGTGCGCACCGACGACTCGGGCAGAATCCTGAACCTGAGCGTCTCGATCTCGGGCGGGCCCTGGTGGGTGCTGCCCTCTGGTGCCCAGTTATAGTCGGGGTTCGCGGTGAAGACGATCTCCTGATCGGGGGTGTACGACGTGAGCGTGTAAGGGCCGGTTCCGACGGAAATATCGGGACCGCCGGCACCGAGCTGAGCCGCCTTGGTCTTCAAGACTCCGGGCGCGTAGAAGCCCAGCTTGGCCGTACTGACCGCCTGGAGGAACGGAGCGTATGGCTGCGTGAAATCTACGCGCACGGTGTACTCATTGACGGCCTCTGTGCCGGCGTAGTACCCGCCGGTTTCGGCAAAGCCGATCAGGCTGGCCGCGTCGGCTGACGCGGTCTCGGGAGCCACGACGTGCTCGAAGTTCGCTACGACCGCGGCGGCGTTGAACTTTTCGCCGTTTTGAAACGTCACGTCGTCGCGCAGGGTGAACGTATAGTGCAGGCCGTCGTCGGAGACGACCCATGACTTCGCCAGCCACGGTACGAAGGTGCCGTCGGTCTCCTGGTAGACGAGCGAGTCGAAGGAGTTACGCATGACGAGCGCGGTCACCTGGAAGGCGGAGGAGTGAATGTCCATCTTGCCGGAGCTGAGCGTTCCGCCGGAGATCGCGTAGGTGAGCGTCGACGCGTCGCTGGCCGACGGCGCCGGTGAAGTGGAGCATCCGGCGAGCAGTGCGGCCGTGGCGAGAGCCGCAATCGCGGTGAAGACTCGCCCGCGGCGACGAGAGCTGGTGTGCAGGGGGGAACGGTTGCGGGCGCGAATGCGCATGAAAATGATCTCTCTGTGGTCAATACTGTCGTGGTGATTCGTGGTGATTCGTGGTGATTCGTGGTGATTCGTGGTGGACGGCAGCTCCGCACGACCCGGCCTCGGGCGTCTGGACGCGGTCGCCACTGACGCTGGGCCGCGGGCGGGTTAGAACATTCCGAGCTGGAGGCGGGCGGCCTCCGACATGCGGTCCTGACCCCACGGTGGCTCCCACACCAGCTCAACATCGACGTCACTCACTCCGGGGACCCGCTTGACCTCGGCCTGCGCGTCATTCTTGAGCACGTCCCCCATGCCGCAGCCCGGTGCCGTCATTGACATCTTGATGTCTATTCGGTAGGTACCATCTTCGAGGGGCTGCGCTTCACACCCGTAGATCAGCCCCAGATCCACGACATTGATGGGGATCTCGGGATCGAAAACGTTCTTGAGTTGCCCCATGACCTGCTCCATGTCAAAGGGCGCCCCGTCCACAAGCACGGTTTCGGCGACCGGATCCGTCAGTCCGAGCGCTGCAGAATCCTCGGCGCTGATTCGCACAAGGTACCCCATCGAGGTTTGCACTGTCGCGCTTCCCCCCAGAGTCTGCGTGACGACGACCTGCTCCCCCTCTTGGAGGAGCATCGGCTGCCCACCGGGAATGACCGTGGCCTGGCAGCTCTGCGGAAGGTCAAAGATTCTATATCTGCCTGAGTCCATGCGGCTCACTCCGTTCCGTTCTGGAGGTCACCCGTCATGGGTGCGCCCCCTCTTACGGCACCCTCGTGAGGGGCGCCTTCTTTCAGAGCGCTGTGCAAGGCCTGCCAGGACAAAGTTGCACATTTGACCCGTGCCGGGTATTCCCACACGCCCGACAGTACGGCGAGTTTGCCCACACCGTCCGGGGGGCCAGCCCCCTCAGGCTTCGTGGTGAGCATGGTGTGCACACGACGGAAGAGGGCGAAAGCCTCGTCGGTCTGCAGACCCTTCACCGCACTCGTCATGAGCGAAGCGGATGCCTTCGAAATGGCGCATCCGTCGCCCTCGAATGCGATATCGGCGATGCGGTCACCGTCGCGCTGCACATACAGGGTCAGATGATCACCGCACAGGGGATTCAACGCCTCAATGGTCTGGTGCGCTCCCTCCAGCTGGCGAAGATTCCGCGGGCTGTGGGCGTGTTCGATGATCATCTCCTGGTAGAGCCCCGCCATGCTGGTGCCCGTTGCCACGTTGGTACTCATTGCTGAACTCGATGGGCACCGCTTCCGAACCGAGTGGACACGAGCGCCTCCAGCGACGCGCGGAGCGGCTCCAACTCGATTCGATCCACCATCTCCTGCACGAAGGCATACACCAGCAGGCCCCGAGCGCTCTCCAACGGCAGACCGCGCGTGCGCAGGTAGAGCAGCGCCTCATCATCCATTTGGCCGACCGCTGCACCGTGCGTGCACTTCACGTCATCGGTGTAAATTTCCAGTCTCGGCCGGGTGTCCACCTGGGCGCGATCATTGAGCAGAAGGTTCTTGTTCTTCTGGTTGGCATCGGTCCCATCGGCCCCGTGCCGAACCATGATGTGTCCGTTGAAAACGCCGTGCCCACGATCGTCCAGCACACCCTTGTAGAGCTGATGGCTGGTGCAGTTGGTCGCGACGTGATCGACGAAGATCGTGTTGTCGTGAACCTGCTCGCCCTGGGGCAGGTAAATGCCGTCCAAACTTACCTCGGCCTCAACGCCCTCCAGACGCACCCGTATTTCGTGGCGAGCGACACTGGACCCCAGCATCACCGAGCGGGAGGCGAACTGGCTGCCACGAGCCTGGCGCACGTCGAGCAAAGCCAAATGGAAGGCGGTGGTGGGCTCGTTCTGCACCTTGTAGTGATCGATCCGGGCATTCTCAGCCAGAACAACCTCGGTGACGACGTTCGTGCAGTACACATCGCCGTCGAGACCGGCATAGGTCTCAACGATCGTCGCACGACTCCCGGAGTCGGCGATGATGACGGACCGCGGGCTCGTCATCAAGGGAACACCCTCGGTATCGGAGAAGAAGACCAACTGGATCGGTTCATCAACGACCGTGTCGTTCGTGAAGTGAATGAACGCGCCGTCCTCGGCGAAGACGTCGTTGAAGGCAGCGAAGGCGTGGTGCTCTCCCGGCGTATGCCCGAGGAACGGTTTGAGCCGGTCCGGGCTCGTCTCCAGTACGGCTGCCAGAGTCGTGACGACGGCACCGGATGGCAACCCGGTCAGTCGCGAGAACTCAGGCGAGAAGTGACCATTGACGAAGACCAGGCGGGGGCCGCCGAGATCGATCGCGGCCTTGTTGATGAGGTCTAATGTGACCCTGGGGCCAGGCCCCGCCCCGGCAGCCACAAACGGCACGGCCAGGATCCCGTCGAGCGCGGTGTACTTCCAGTCCTCGTCTTTCCGAGACGGAAAGCCATTCTTACCGACCCATTCGAGGGCTTTCAGGCGTGCCTCGGCGAGCCAGCCCAGATCGCGGCCATCACGCCCCGGCGACAGCTCTGAGAGAACACCCCCTGCTGCTCGCACTGGAACTTTCACCGCGGTCATGCTGTCGCCCCGACCCGCGCGGAGCCGGGCGTCAGGCCCGCATACCCATTGGCTTCAAGTTCGAGGGCGAGGTCCTTGTCGCCGGAATGCACGATTTGACCTGCGGCCATGACGTGCACGAAGTCCGGCACGATGTAGTCGAGAAGTCGCTGATGGTGGGTGATGACCAGCATGGTCCTGCCCTCACTGCGCAGGGCATTCACGCCGCTGGCCACGACGCGCAGCGCGTCGATGTCGAGGCCCGAGTCGGTCTCGTCGAGAATGGCGAGTTTGGGCTCCAGAATCGCCATTTGCAAAATCTCATTGCGCTTCTTCTCGCCGCCAGAGAATCCTTCATTCACCGATCGGCTCATGAAGGTCTGGTCCATCTCGACCAGTTTCATGCGCTCCTGGGCCAGGGCGAGAAAGTCCACCGCGTCGAGCTCTTCCTGGCCACGCTGGCGTCGCAGGGAGTTCAGGGCAGTGCGCATGAAGTACATGTTGCCGACACCGGGAATTTCCACCGGATGCTGGAAGGCCAGAAATACGCCGGCCGCAGCTCGTTCCTCGGGTGAGAGCGCGAGTAGGTCCTGTCCTTCGTAGGTAACGCTGCCGGAGACGTCATAGCCGTCGCGGCCGATCAGCACACTGGCCAGCGTGGACTTGCCCGACCCGTTGGGCCCCATGATTGCGTGCACCTCCCCCGGCTTCAGGTCAAGATTCACCCCACGGAGAATTTCTTTGCTGTCGATACTGGCGTGCAATTCCTTGATGTGGAGCATTAGCCAACACTTCCTTCTAGACTCACGGTCAATAATTTTTGGGCTTCGACGGCGAATTCCATCGGCAGCATCTTGAATACTTCACGGCAGAACCCGTTCACAATCATCGAGACGGCTTCTTCCTCGGGAATGCCGCGCTGACGGCAATACAAGAGTTGTTCCTCGCCGATCTTCGACGTTGAGGCTTCGTGTTCGACCTGCCCGGTCTGGTTCTTCACGTCGATATAGGGCAGGGTGTGCGCGCCGCTGTCCTTACCGATCAGCAGCGAGTCGCACTGGGTGAAGTTGCGAGCCCCGACAGCCGAGTGGCGAATGTCTACCAGGCCCCGGTAGGTGTTCTGGCCGTGACCGGCCGAGATCGCCTTCGAGATAATGGTGCTTTTCGTGTTCTTGCCGATGTGCACCATCTTGCTGCCGGTATCGGCCTGCTGGCGCCTGGCGGTCAAGGCCACCGAGTAGAACTCACCGACCGAGTTATCGCCCTTCAGAACCACGCCGGGATACTTCCAGGTGATCGCTGAACCGGTCTCGACCTGGGTCCAGGAGATCTTCGCGTTCTTCCCGGAGGCCATACCCCGCTTGGTGACGAAATTGTAGACACCACCATTGCCATCCGCGTCGCCGGGGTACCAGTTCTGAACGGTCGAATACTTGATCTGCGCATCATCGAGAGCGACGAGTTCGACGACGGCGGCGTGCAGCTGGTTCTTGTCCCGCACCGGAGCCGTACAGCCCTCGAGATAGCTGACATACGCAGCGTCCTCGGCGATGATCAGGGTGCGCTCGAATTGCCCGGTGTCTACGGCGTTGATCCGAAAGTAGGTGGAGAGCTCCATCGGGCAGTGCACGCCCTTGGGAATGTAGCAAAACGACCCGTCGGTGAACACCGCAGAGTTCAGGCAGGCGAAGAAGTTGTCGTTATACGGAACGACCGTGCCGAGGTAGCGTCGCACCAGCTCCGGGTGCTCCTGCACAGCTTCGGAGAAGGAGCAGAAGATCACGCCGACCGCTGCCAGTTTGTCTTTGAAGGTCGTGGCGACCGACACCGAATCAACGATCGCGTCCACCGCGACGCCGCTCAGCCGCTCCTGCTCGCCGAGCGAGATGCCGAGTTTGTCAAACATCTCCCGCAGTTCAGGGTCGACCTCGTCCATACTCGCTACCGTCTTCTTCGGCCGCGGATCGGCGTAGTAGATGATGTCCTGATAATCAACGGGCCCATAGGAGACGTGCTGCCAGGTGGGAGGCGTCAGTGTTGTCCAGTGCCGATACGCCTTCAGCCGCCAGTCGAGGAGCCACTCCGGCTCGTTCTTCTTGGCTGAGATCAGCCGGATGATGTCTTCGCTCAAGCCCCGGGGGGCAACTTCGGTTTCGAGATCCGTGCTGAATCCGTACTGGTACTCCTGGTTGGCGAGCTCACGAACCTCATCGGAAATACCTACCGTGGTCGTAGGTGCACTCATCTTTGTCTCCTTGTCACGTGTTGAAAAAAACCTGGGACTGCGCTTCGCCGACTTCGCCGGCGCATGCCGGAAGATCACCCGGCGCCCGGTGCGCGGGTGTTGAATTGGGAGAACGCCTAGGGGGCGGGCCCATCCAGTGGCACAACGGTGCGGCACAGGTGTTCCCCGTTGGCCATGGTTGTCACGCGTTCGACGGGTACTCCGAGGAGCCGCGAGAAGGCCTCGGTCTCGGCATCGCAAATCGCCGGGAACTCGGTGGCGACGTGCCGAACCGGGCAGTGTCCCTGGCACAGTTGCATGCCGAGCGTGGGCACAGCCGTTGCCGGCAGGCCCGTTGCCGGCAGGCCCGTTGCCGGCAGGCTACGGGCAGACTGGCTGGGTACCGGCAGTCCGTCGTCGGCGGGTCGAATAGAAGCGGCGAAGCCGTCGGCGGTCAGCGCCGCAGCGAGAGCTTCTGCGCGCGCTGCGGCGTTATCGTCAGCCGAAGCCACGCGGGCGGAATAACGGGCAACGAGCCCGTTAGCGCGTTCGCGGGCGAAGGCGGCGACGGCATCCGCGCCGGCGTGCTGAGCGAGAAAGCGCAGGGCCGAGGCGGCCATCTCGTCGTAGTGGTGTTCCAGGCCGGCATGCCCGGCTTCGGTGAGAACGTAGGCGCGGGCGGGGCGACCACGGCCACGGTTACTGGCTTCGCCGAGGGCCGGGTCGTATTCCTCGATCGCGTTCTGCTCGGTGAGCGCGTCGAGGTGGCGGCGCACCGCGGCCGGCGTCAGCCCGAGGCCGGCGGCGAGGTCGGCGGCGGTGACCGGGCCGTCCTGGGCGAGGGTCAGACGCACCCGGTCGCGGGTGGCGGTCGCAGAGGTGGCGTCACTCTCATTTATTAACACAACACGAGTGTGACCTAATTCACGAGCACTGTCCAGTCAGGGTCACCTAACCTCTGCATCCGGCCGGGCAGCGCCGCCCGTCGATCTAGCGCACAAACCTGTAGTACTCGATGCCGAGGTCGTAGAATCCGGGGCCATCCGCCGTGCCGACCCGATCGATGACGAATTCGTCGTGCGGTACGAGCGGCGGCAGGTCGCTGGGCCGCCCCTCGTGCAGGGCGAGGTAGTGCTCCTGGGTGAGGTCAACAGGGCTGTACAGTGACGCCTCGAAATTGATCTTGGCGGCAGCCTGCTCCCATCCGGCGGCGACACGCATCGGGATCGCCTCGGCGGCATCTCCGCTGCCATACCCGAGGGCGAGCCATTCCTGACCGGCCAGGTCGATGCCGCCCTGCTGGGCTTGGGTGAGCCCGGCGGCCAGCCAGGCCGGCAGCGCGCCGGTGTACAAATTGCCGAGGTCCTTCATCGCCTCGGCACCCAGCGACAACTTGCTCTCAATGAGGCGATCCCAGACCTCGGTGTGCAGAAGGTGCCCACGCAGCTTTCGCGCCCATGGGTAGGCATCGCCGTCCCCGGCCGCTTGCGCCTCGAACGGGTTGTCGGCCCGCAGCTCGGCGAGCACCGCTTCGTCGTCGAGGCCGGCATCCGCGGCGTACTCGCGCAGCTGTGCCTGACCGACCGCACCGTCAGCCGCGAGCTCGAACAGGTACGACATGACCCACCCCGTCGCTGGCATGCGGTGATACGGGCGGTGTATGAACACTGCGTCCACCTCGTCGAAGTAGTCAAGACTCCGGCCCGGGCGTTTCCTCAGCATCGCGGCCATCGCATGATGGGTGGCGTCAATGTAACAGGTCGTGGAGTAGCGACCGTTGAAAACGGGGAGGTCCTGCATCTGACCATCGTCGCGTGGCGGCTGCCGAAAACGGGCAAAGGGTTTTCTGAAGTCGGCTATGCGGTACTGCGAATCGCTGCCGACCGCCGCGAGGTCTACCTCCAGCAGGTCCCCGTCGCCGTTCACGAGCAGGGCTACCGCGCCTGCACCCTGCGTCGGCTCACCGGTGGAACCAATCGCATACTCGGCCACATCGGCGCACACGACAATGGCCTGCCGGCCGACTCCATCCGTCGCCAAATAGCGCAGCGCAGCCTTCACCCCGTACACGCCGCCGAGGCAGGCCTGCTTGAACTCGGGAACCTCGCAGTCCCGAGCCAGCTCGTTCTGGCCGTTGGCGAGCAGGGCGTCATTGATCATGCCCTTGATGATCACAGCACCGGCAGAGTTGTCGGTGGATGATTCCGTGCCGAGAGCCAGAAATCCCACTTGGGCCGGATCGATGTCGTAGTCGGTCATCAACCGCCAGACCGCATTGGCGGCGAGCGTGTAGATGCTGTGCTGCGGGCCGCGCATGCGGAAGGAACGCCCCACCACGGCACGAACTTTGCTCCACGGCTCGTCATTCCACCGACACCAGTCCTCCAACTGCACGCGATACGGCGGCAGATACAGGGACATTCCGCTAATTCCAGGTGCCAACAGTGCCCGTTTCGAGTTGTCTAGATAATCGGTTGAAAGAAAAATATACGCTAAATCAATTTAGCAAGCCGCAGGTTCGAAGGCGAGCAGCGGGAGCCGCTCCTCGCGCCGGGTAGAATCTGATGGACCCGATCGGAGCACAACTGTGGATACACCCGTTGGCGGTCCTACCGGCGCCGCAGCTCGCGCCCACAGCAATATCGCCCTCATCAAGTATTGGGGCAAGCGTGACGAGGCGCTGAACGTTCCTGCCGTTGGGTCGATCTCGATCACACTCGATGCGCTCTCGACCGATACCCGGGTGACGTTTGTTCCCGGCCTCCGTCACGACGAGTTTTGGCTCAATGACCAGCTGACCCAGTCGAAGCGTGTACTCGGGGTGCTCAATCTCGTGCGGGAACGGGCTGGCCTGTCGTTTCGTGCCCGGGTGACTTCGACCAATAACTTTCCAACAGGCGCCGGCCTGGCCTCGTCGGCATCAGGATTCGCAGCCCTCGCGGTGGCAGCGAGCGCGGCTGCAGGGTTGACGCCGAGCACGCGTGAGCTGTCAATACTTGCTCGCCGCGGGTCGGGGTCAGCCGCGCGATCCATCTACGGCGGCTACGTCGAAATGCACACCGGCACTCGTCCCGACGGTATGGATGCTTTCGCCGAGCCCGTTCTGGATACGGACCCCTGGCCGTTGAGCGTGGTCGTGGCCATTACCTCCCACACGGCCAAGACGGTGTCGTCCACGCTCGGTATGGCCGGAAGCCGGGCAACGTCACCGTTCTACCCGGCCTGGGTCGACACAGCGAAGAACGACCTCGCCGACATGCGAGCCGCCATCGCCACACTCGATTTTCCCCGACTGGGCGAGCTGGCCGAATATAGTTGTCTAAAACTGCATGCGCTGATGCTCACCAGCCGCCCACCCCTGATCTACTGGAATGCCGGCACGGTCGCGGCGATGCACACGGTGCACGAGTTGCGTCAGCAGGGCATCGCGGTGTACTTCACGATCGATGCCGGTCCCCAGGTGAAAGCCCTGTGCGCACCCGCGGATGCAGCATTGGTGGCGCGAGCGTTGGCCGAGACACCCGGTGTGCAGGAGACCCGCACAAGTGCCCTCGGGCCGGGCGCGTACCTCATGGGGGCGCAAGAATGATCCACACGTCCGCTCCCGGAAAGCTCTTCCTGCTCGGCGAATATGCGGTGCTGGAGGGTGCACCGGCACTGCTCACAGCGGTTGACCGTCGCGTTCGAGTCCGAATTGAAGAATCAGACTCCGACCGCTGGCTTCTCGACGCACCCGGCCTCGGAATCCATAACCTCAGCCTGCAGCCCGATGGGGCCCTGCCCCCTGCCCTCGATCGGTCCACCCGCGAGAAATTGCGACTCTTCGACGCGGTGCGCCGAGCGGTCGCCGAGTCGGGCGCCGCCGTGTCAACCGCTGCTCCTCGTGCACTCTCGATCAGCATCGACAGCAGCGAACTCTCGCTGGGCGGCTACAAGCTGGGTCTGGGCTCCAGCGCGGCTGTCGCGGTGGCGCTGACCGCCGGTCTGGCTCACGTTCGATCGCTGAACTTCGACAAAGGAGCCCTGTTCGAGGTGGCCGTTGCGGCCCACCGCCAGGCGCAGGATGGTGTCGGCAGCGGTGCCGACGTGGCCGCCGCGGTGAACGGCGGCCTCATTAGCTATTCGCGGGGAGCCACGGTGACCCAGGCCGCCTCACTGGCCGCCCTCGCGTGGCCGGAGGATCTCACCATGATGGTGGTGGTCACGGGAACCGGCAGCAGCACGCCCGAGCTGGTCGGTCGCGTATCCGAGTACGCGAAGCGCAACGATGCCGGCTACCGCGCCGATCTGGCCCGGCTGACCGCTTTGGCCCAACGGGCCACAGCAGCGCTGGGTTCGGCCGATACGTTTCTGACCCTGACCTCGGAGTATTTCGAGGCGTTGGAGACTCTCGATGCACACGCCGGAGCCGGCATCATCAGTGACCGGCACCGCGAGTTGCATGCCCTGGCGGCACAGAGCGGAGGCGTGTTCAAATCGTCCGGGGCCGGCGGCGGGGACGTCGGGCTCGCCTTCGCGCGCCGTGGTGCTCCCGCGCGTGACCTGGCGGCAGCGCTCCTGGCCGCCCAGGCACACATCGTGCCACTCGCTTTCTGCGCCGCCGGGATAAACACGGACGCCGACTTTGACTCGGTGCGCGGCACAGCCGACATTGACTCGATGCGCGGCACAATGGACTTCTTGTGAAAAACACCCACCTGTCCAAGTTCTACCAGCTCACCGTGACGGAACGGCTGCAGCTTCTCCACGACCGCGGAATCATCGGAGACGGTGACTTTGCCGCCCTGACCACGGACAGCTACCGCCTCGATGTGGAAACAGCCGACCGACTCACCGAGAACGTCATCGGGGTGTTTTCAATGCCGATGGGTCTTGGTCTGAATTTTCACATCAACCAACGGGATTATCTGGTTCCCATGGTGGTCGAGGAGCCCTCGGTCATTGCCGCCGTCAGTTCGGCCGCCGCCCTGATTTCGCGCTCCGGCGGGTTCATCAGCGTCGCCGAGACCCCCTTGCTGCTGGGGCAGGTGCAGGTGCTCGACGTTATCGACCCCGAGGCGGCCAAGGACCGCCTGCTGCAGGATAAAAGTGCGATTCTCAATCTGGCCAACGATCAGCATCCGAATATGGTCGGCCGCGGCGGCGGCGCCACGGATCTCGAAGTGTTTCTGCGCGGCGCCACAGCGGAGCACGGCGAGTTACTCGTGGTACATCTCATCGTCGACAGCCGTGATGCCATGGGCGCCAACCTGGTCAACACGATGTGCGAAGCGGTCGCGCCACTCATAGAAAAAATCACGGGCGGGCATGTGTTTCTGCGCATCCTCTCAAATTTCACCGACCGGGCAATGGTGCGCGCACGCGCCGTGATTCCCCTCGCACGGCTCGGTTCAGGCAGGTTCTCGGCCGAGCGGGTTCGAGATGGCATCATTCTGGCCAGCGAATTTGCCGCAATGGATGTCTACCGGGCCACTACTCACAACAAGGGCATCATGAATGGAATCGACGCTGTCGCCATCGCCACCGGCAATGATTGGCGGGCGATCGAGGCTGCCGCGCACGCTTATGCGGCGCGTAGCGGACACTATGCTCCCCTGACGTCCTGGTCAAAGCATGAGCGGGGCGACCTCGTGGGCGAACTGGAAATCCCCCTCAAAGTCGGCATTGTCGGTGGCCAGGTGGAATCCAACGACCTGGTCCGCATTGCACACACAATTCTCGGGGTCGACTCGGCGGCGGAGTTGGCGCAGGTGATGGCTGCTGTCGGCCTGGCCCAAAACCTGGCTGCGCTCAAGGCGTTGTCGACCGACGGTATTCAGTCCGGGCACATGCGCCTACATGCCCGCAGCGTGGCGGTCGCCGCCGGTGCCCAGGGTGTGAGGTTCAACGACGTCGTCGACGCGCTGGTCGCCAGTGGCGAAGTCAAGGTGTGGAATGCGAGGCACATTCTCGAATCGCTCGGCGGTGAATCGCTCGGCCGTGAATCGCTCGGCCGTGAATCGCTCGGCCGTGAATCGCTCGGCCGTGAGTCGCTCGGCGGCGCGGCGAGCCCGGCGCCGGTTGCGAGTGCACCGCCCATCGTGCCTCCCATCGCGCAGCCCATCGCGCAGCCCAGCGCACCCCTGACACTGCCGGTTGCCAGAGCCACGTCTCGCCCCGCCGCCACCCAAGCAGCTTCGGGTTCCGGGGCGGCCGGATTCGGCAAGATCATTTTGTTTGGTGAACACTCCGTGGTGTACGGCTACCACGCCATCGCCGCACCGATCGGGCTGTCGATCAGCGCCCAGGTGACCCGCGCGGCATCGGGAGTTGAACTGATCATTCCCGGCTCAGATTCTCCCGAATCGGCCGATTCCGCCCTTCCTGTTCGCATTGTTGCCCTGATCACCGAGCGACTGGGCATTACCGACACCGGTATGCGCGTCGAGGTGTTCCCCAACCTTCCCCGAGCCAGTGGGCTGGGGGCATCCGCCGCCCTCGCCGTCAGTATCATTCGCGCCATGACCCGCTGCTTCAATATTGCCCTGACCGAGGCCGAGGTAAGTGCGCTCGCGTTCGAATGCGAACAGATCGTGCACGGCACTCCCTCGGGCATCGACAACACCGTCGCGACCTTTGGCCAACCGATTCTGTTCCGCAAGGCCAACGGGGCTCGAGCGGCGGAGTTCTCGGTGGTCTCACCGCCGCATCCGATTCCTGTCATCATAGGGCTGACCGGAGTGCGATCGTTGACCGCGGGTACCGTCAGCATTGTGCGCAGCGCCTGGGCGAAGAACCCCGCGCGGTACGACGCGATTTTCGAGCAGATCGACAGTTTGGCGCTGGCTGGCGTTGGCGCCCTGCAGCGTGGTGATATTGCCGAGCTCGGCGACCTCATGAACATCAATCAAGGCTTGCTGAACGCATTGCAGGTGTCGAGCCCATCCCTTGAAGCGCTGGTCGACATTGCCCGGCGGTCCGGTGCTCTCGGAGCAAAACTCACTGGCGGAGGAGGTGGCGGCGCGATGATCGCCATTGCCGACCCCGACCGCACCACGGCCGTTGCCGCGTCAATGCGCGGGGCCGGGTACACCACGTACCTGACCGAGATTCGCGCGCCGGTCCAACCGCCCGCGACGCGCCTTCAGGCGGGGTAGTCAGCGGATTGTGTTGCTTTCTTGAGAAATATTTTCCGCGAAGACGTGGTAGACATCCCAGAACCAGCCCGTGACGTCTTTGTCCTCGAGCCAGGGTGCGAGCTCCTCCGGACTCGCCGCATGAATATCGGAAACTTCCTCCGGGTTCCACGTCGCGGTTCTCGAGTAGTAGCCAACGATCACATGGTTGAACTCGTGCTCAACAAGGCCGGTCTTGTAGTCTTCGAAACGATAGCTCACCAGCCCCAGCTGTTTGGCTGACCGAACACGAATGCGCAGCTCCTCATAGACGCGGGCAACGGCCTCGTCGATGACCGTTTCAGCGCTCTGCGGATGCCCGCAGCAGGAGTTTGACCACGCGCCGGGCCAGTGGTATTTACTCGCTGCCCGCTTCTGGAGAAGTACCCGACCGGAGTCATCAACCAAGAATACGGAGAAGGCACGGTGTAGTCGGCCCGGGGCTGTGTGGGCGGCTATTTTTTCCAGGCTGCCCTGGTGTTGGCCGTGCTCATCAACGAGTTCGACTAGCTGCAACGTGCACCACCATTTCGTCTGGCCCCTATTTCGTCTCGAGAACTCGCATCCGCAGGTACTCCCGCAAATCGACCAGCGTGGTGCTGTCGGCAAGGATATCATCGCCACGTTCGTGGACGAATTTATGAACGCAACAGTATGCTGAGGCACACGTCCGCCGGCAAAGCGGAACGCAAGAGAGGTGCCTGATGATGAAATCGTCGCTGACTGCCCTGGTGCGTCATGAGTTGGATCATGCTCGGCAAGGGAGCAGTGGTCGTAGCGCGAAGACCGTGTACGGGGGGAATGAGCGTACCCTTCGCCAGACTGTGATCGCGCTCCGTGCCGGTGCCAAGATGGAAGAGCACGAGTGCCCCGGTGAGGCGACCCTGTTTGTTCTCCACGGCCGCGTGATTCTGACCTCCGGTGAGAAGTCCTGGACCGGATCAACGGGCGATCTGCTGATCGTTCCGGAGGATCGTCACGCGCTTGAAGCGGTAGAGGATTCGGCGATTCTGTTCACGGTGGCCAAGATCCGATAACGAGGTCCCGGCTCAAACGAAGCCTGCGGTACTCAATTCTGTGGCGGAAGCGCGACGATCAGGGCGTGATCCTGCGCAAATACTCCCACTTTGGCGGCCCCTCCCGGGGATCCGATGTCTTCGAAGAATTCCACGTTGGCCCGGTAATAATCAGCCCAACGCTCCGGCAGATCGTCTTCGTAATAAATCGCTTCAACCGGGCACACGGGTTCACAGGCACCGCAATCGATGCACTCATCGGGGTGGATGTACAGCATCCGTTCGCCCTCGTAAATACAGTCAACCGGACATTCTTCAATGCAGGCCCGATCCTTCACATCAACGCAGGGAAGAGCAATGACGTACGTCATGGTGGCTGGGCTCCATTCACGCGAGGGGTGGTTTTTCAACCTACAACATCGTACTGATTACAATAACCCCACCACGGGAGCGCGCGCGTTTACTTTGCCTGGCGCTGGCGGTTCCGCACGTGCTGTCCTAGATTTGATACTGCTGCGAACCACTTCGCAGGAAGGCCACTATCGAGAACTTCTCGACGGTGTTCGAGCAAGGAGGCTCCAGTGTCACACAATGTCGCCCAGAAATTAATTGCTTCACATTTGCTCAGCGGCCAGATGACACCTGGTGCCGAAATCGGCTTGCGCATCGATCAGACTCTCACCCAGGACGCCACCGGAACTCTCGTCATGCTGGAGCTCGAGGCGCTCGGCCTGGATCGTGCCCGCACCGAAGTCTCAGTGCAGTACGTTGACCACAACTTGCTGCAGTCCGACAGTAAGAACGCCGAAGACCACGATTTTCTGCGCTCGGCCTGCCAACGCTTCGGCCTGTGGTTTTCCAAGGCCGGTAACGGCGTCTCACACCCGACTCACATGCAGCGCTTCGGCATTCCGGGCAAGACCATGGTCGGCTCCGACAGCCACACCCCGGCGGCCGGGTCACTCGGCATGCTGGCCATTGGCGTAGGTGGTATCGAAGTCGCACTCGCCATCGCCGGAGAACCGCTCTACATTCGGATGCCCGAAATCTGGGGTGTGCGCCTCACCGGCCAGCTCCCACCGTGGACGAGTGCCAAAGATATCATTCTGGAGATGCTGCGCCGTCATGGCGTCAAAGGCGGCGTGAACCGCATCGTCGAATACTACGGTCCGGGCCTGGCGAACCTCACCGCGATGGACCGGCACGTCATCGCCAATATGGGCGCTGAACTCGGTGCGACGACCACGGTCTTTCCCGCAGATGAGCAGGTGCGCGCGTTCCTGACCGCCGAGGCGCGCGCTGGCGACTTCGTCGAACTCCTGGCCGACTCGGACGCCACCTACGACGTCAATGAAGAAATCGACCTGTCCACGATCGTGCCGCTGATCGCGCTGCCCAGTTCGCCCGGCAACGTCGTGCCGGTGAGCGAAGTCGCCGGTCGACCGGTGGCCCAGGTTGTCATCGGCTCCTCGGCGAACCCGGGGCTGCGCGACTTCGCGATCGTCGGCGCCATCGTCAAGGGGCGCCAATCGCACGCGGGGGTCTCGTTCGACGTCAACCCCAGCTCGCGGCAGATTCTGCAGGATTTGACCCTGATGGGATCCACCCTGGACTTGATCGGGGCTGGCGCGCGACTGCACCAGTCGGGTTGCATGGGCTGTATCGGAATGGGTCAGGCGCCCGCGAATGGGAGCATCAGCCTGCGCACAATGCCACGCAACTTTCCCGGCCGCTCCGGCACCAAGGAAGATTCGGTCTACCTGTGTTCACCGGAGACGGCCGCGGCCGCCGCGCTCACGGGTACGATCACTGACCCCCGAGATCTCGAAGAATTGTACGGTCTGACCTACCCAGCGCTCGAATTTCCGGCGACGTCCAGTGTCAACCTGGGCATGTTGGAAGCGCCGTTGCCGCTCGCAGAGGCGATGCAGGTACAGCTGGTCAAGGGCGAGAACATCTCATCACTGCCCATGTTCACGCCCCTGGCCGATACCATCGCGGCCCCCGTCATCCTCAAGGTGGGCGATGACATTTCAACGGATGAGATTCTGCCGGCCGGCGCGCGCGTTCTGCCCTATCGCAGCAACATTCCCCAGCTCGCCCGATTCACGTTCGACCAGGTTGACCCGACCTACCCGACTCGGGCGGAGGAAACCCGGGATGCCACCGGCCACGTCATTGTCGCGGGCGCCAATTATGGGCAGGGCTCCTCACGCGAACACGCCGCCATCACGCCACGATTCTTGGGCTTGCGTGCTGTGCTGGCCGTCTCATTCGCCCGGATTCACTGGCAGAACCTCGCTAACTTCGGCGTGCTCGCCCTTGAATTTGTAGACCCTGCCGACCGAGAGCGCATTCAGCAGGGCGACGTGCTCGTGATCACCGGCATTCGGGAGTCCCTTCTGGCCGGCACCGAGATGTCTGTGCACAATCAGACCCGGAACGAAGAATACTCAGCACGGCAGCGGCTCTCCACACGGCAGATCGAAATGCTGTTGGCCGGCGGCCTCATTCCCTGGTTGCAGCAGCGCCGGGTGGCTGAAGCTGGCACCGGCGCCTGACACCCGCCACCGGGGATACGCCGACTACCGGGCGCGGCGCAGGGAGATGACGGCGACGAGTGCAGCGCTCAACACGAGGGCGACCCCGATCCAGGCTGCCAGGCCGACACCGCTGTCAAAGGCGTGCCGCGCCGACTGGAGCAGCGCCTGGGCGGCACCGGCCGACAGCTGCTCGGCGACGGCCACTGCGCCGCCCAGTGTCTCCCCCGCCGCGTGCTCCTGGGCGCGGGTCAGCGTGTCGGGCAGGGCGACGGCGCTGCGGTACGAGGCGGTGAGGATGGTGCCGAGTACCGCGGTACCGAGCACAGCCCCGAGTTCGTAGGCCGTCTCTGACACAGCGGATGCCGCGCCCGCCTTGTCAGCGGGAGCGTTGGCGATGATCAGCTCGTTCGAGATAGTCTCTGCCGCGCCGATTCCGATGCCCAGCAGCACGAATGCGATCGCGATACCAGCCGCGTCGATCCGACCACCGGTGATGGCAATGAACCCGAAGCCGGCGGCCGAAATGAACAGCCCCACCGGCACCACCCGCGAGGGCCGCACCCGCCGAGCGATCGGCACGATCACGAGCCCCGCGACGATCATCGCGGCGAGCCCGGGCACGAGCACGAGTCCTGCCGCCAGGGGCGACAGGCCGAGCACGAGCTGCAGGTGCTGCGAGACGAAGAACAGGCATCCGACCAGGGCGGTGACGCTGAGCAGGTTGATCACCACGGCGCCACTGAAGGCGCCGAGGCGAAACAGGCTCATGTCCAGCATCGGGTTAGGAAGGCGCAGTTGGCGGCGCACGAACCAGACACCGAGGGCGAGACCGACAACGATCGGGGCGAGGGCCAGGGCAGTCGGCCCGTACTGGGCGACCGATTTGATGCCATAGACGATCGGAAGCATGGTCGCGAGCGAGAGCACAATGCTCACGATGTCGATGCGGCCGGGGTGCGGGTCACGCGATTCAGTCACGAACAGCGGCGCGAGCACGAGCAGCGGCAGCAGCAGGGGCACCGCAAGCAGAAACACCGAACCCCAGGCGAAGTGCTCAAGCAGGATTCCGCCGACGACCGGGCCGAGGGCGCTTCCGGCGGCGAAACCGGTCGCCCAGATGGCGACCGCCAACCGACGCTGGTCGCGATTGGTGAAGGTGGAACGCAGCAGCGACAGGGTCGAGGGCATCAGCATGGCGCCGAAGAAACCGAGCACGGCGCGGGCGACGATGAGCCATTCGATGGTCGGCGAGAATGCCGCCGCAACCGAGACCGCACCAAACCCGGCCGATCCGATGAGCAGCAGGCGACGGCGGCCGATGCGGTCGCCAAAGCTGCCCATGGCCACGAGCAGACCGGCCAGGACGAGCGGGTAGATGTCGACCATCCAGAGCAGCTGCACGCCGGTCGGTTTCGTCGCGGTCGAAATCGCCGGCAACGCGAAGTTCAGCACGGTGTTATCTATCGATACGAGCAGCACCGGCAGCATGAGCACGGCCAGCGCCCACCAGCGGCGGCGGTCGTGCCGCGCCTCTGCAGCGGATGCGCCTGGCGTCGCTCCGGCGCGGACGATACGGGTGCCACTGGGCAATGAAATGGGGGCAGACACGATCTCAGTCGCTTTCTTTGAGTTCCCGGACACCCGGCTGGGCACCAAAAGTGGGAACGTCCCAACTATACCGTCTAGACGGTATAGTTGTCGAATGCCTCCGACTGTTGTTCGTTACCATGACTGCATGCCCGCGACCCTGCCCGCCCGGCCCGCTTCAACCCGGGATCGTCTCCTCGACGCGTTCGAGGAGCTCCTGATCGAGGGCGGCGAGCGGTCAGCGACACTCGATGCCGTCGCTGCCGCCGCCTCGGTCTCCAAGGGCGGTCTGCTCTACCATTTCGGATCGAAAGACGCCCTGGTCGACGGCCAGCTTGAGCGTCTCGACGCTTTCGCGGCAACGGATGCCGAGAATATTCGCTCGGCTCCAGCCGGCCCGGTGGACTATCTCATACGCACCTCAGTGCACGGTGGCAGCCCTCTCGACCGCGCCTACGTGGCGAGCAGCCGGCTCGCCCAGGGGCGGCATCCGCGGGCCATTCAGATTCTCGGCGACATCCGCAGGCGCTGGCTCTCGGTCATCGAAGACACCGTGCACGACCGGGATGTCGCCCAGACGATCATGCTCATCAGCGATGGTCTCTACGTGAACTCGTCCTTGGCCGGGCCGGAGTCACTCACGCCCGAGGCCGCCGACATGGACCGCCTCATCGCCGTGATCTCCCGTCTGCTGCCCTAGCACCCGTCGGTCGAGCCTGCACCCGTCGGTCGAGCCAGCACCCGTCGGTCGAGCCTGTCGAGACCACAAACCCGTCGCGAAATGGTCGGGCCAGCTCGACCAACAAAACTACGGCCCACGCACCTACTCGGTGAGGTCGATCTCCACCATGATCTCGGCGGAGATTGCGGTGCGCACCGCTGCGAGCAACCCGGCCGGAACCTCGGTGTCGACCGTCAGCACGCTCAGCGCCTTGCCGCCGGCCACGTGGCGGGCGATCTGCATGCCCGCGATGTTGATGTTGGCCTCGCCGAACTCGCGACCGTAGACCGCGACGATGCCGGGGCGGTCGGTGTACAGCATGACGATGAGGTTCTTAGCGAACGGAACCTCGACGTCGTAGCCATTGATCTCGACGATCTTCTCGATCTGCTTGGTGCCCGTGAGCGTGCCAGAGACCGATACCTGCGAACCGTCAGCAAGAGCGCCGCGCAGGGTGATCACGTTGCGGTACTCGGGCGACTCGGCATCCGTGATCATGCGCACGTTGATGCCGCGTTGCTCGGCGAGCAAAGGAGCATTGACGTATGACACGGTCTCGCTGACCACGTTGGTGAAGATGCCCTTGAGGGCAGCCAGCTTGAGCACGCTGACGTCGTATTCGACGAGCTCGCCGCGAACCTCGATATCGACGCTCGTGAGCGGGCTGTGGGCGGCCAGGCCAGAGAAGACCTGGCCGAGCTTCTCGACCAGCGGGATGCCCGGGCGCACGTAGGGGTCGATGACTCCGCCGGCGACGTTGACCGCGTCCGGGACGAGCTCGCCGGAGAGCGCGAGGCGCACCGACTTCGCAACCGAGACGCCCGCCTTCTCCTGGGCTTCATCGGTCGATGCGCCGAGGTGGGGCGTCGTGAGGATGTTGTCGAGGCCGAGCAGCGGTGAGCCGGTCGGCGGTTCGCTCACGAAGACGTCGAGCCCGGCACCGGCGATCGTGCCGGCCGTGAGAGCCGCGTGGAGGGCATCCTCGTCAATGAGCCCACCCCGGGCGACGTTGACGACGAACGCGGTCGGCTTCATGAGCTTGAGCTGGGCTTCACCGATCATGCCGGTGGTCTCGGGCGTCTTCGGCATGTGGATGGTGACGAAGTCTGACTGGGCGAGCACCTCGTCGAGGGTCACCGGGGTGACACCGAGCTGCTGGGCGCGAGCGGAAGTGATGTACGGGTCGTAGGCGATGACGTTGGTGCCGAAGGCCTGCATGCGGGCGGTGATGAGCGCGCCGATGCGGCCGAGGCCGATGATGCCGATGGTCTTTTCGTAGAGTTCAACGCCGGTGTACTTGGAGCGCTTCCATTGGCCGTCGGCCAGTGCGCCGGAGGCGGCCGGGATGTGACGGGCCAGGCTCAGAATGTGGCCGACGGTCAGCTCGGCTGCCGAGATGATGTTCGAGGTGGGTGCGTTGACGACCATGACGCCGGCCGCGGTGGCGGCTTTGATGTCGACGTTGTCGAGCCCAACGCCGGCGCGGGCGATGACCTTGAGGTGCGGCGCAGCCGCGATGGCTTCGGCATCCATCTTGGTGGCGGAACGCACCAAAACGGCCTGTGCGGTGGCAAGTTCGGCGAACAACGCGAAGCGATCCGTGCCATCTACATGATGAATGTCAAAGTCGGGCCCAAGGGCGTCGACGGTGGCAGGTGAAAGTTCTTCGGCAATCAGGACAACAGGCTTCGACACTAAATTAAATCCTTAGATGGCGTGTTTGGTGCCGCGACCGAGGGCGCCACTCACAGCCAGACTACTGGCTGCAGAATAGACGCATGAGCAGTGACGTAATCAACGGACTTCAACTTGCGCTGCGCTTTGTGCTCGCGCTTGTCTTCATCGGTGCCGGAATCATCCATTTCGTGCCCTCGGTGCAGCGCACAATGTCAGCAATGATTCCGCCACGGATGCGCACGGCGGGCCTGGCCAACCCGATTAACCTCGTTCTCTTCACCGGTGTGTGTGAAGTAGCCGGCGGGCTCGGACTGGTCTATCCTCCGACAACGGTCGCCGCCGGCGTCGCCCTCATCATCTTTCTGGCCGCGGTGTTTCCCGCGAACGCCTACGCGGCCGGTCACCGCGAACGCTTCGGACGTGTCGCGATCCCACTAGTTCCCCGGCTAATCGCCCAGCTCGCCCTGATGGCTTTGATCCTCCTCGCCATCCTCTGAGCGGCACATCACCCCGCTGGAATTGATCCGGCGGGTCCGCGGTGTCAGACGATCAGGCGACCAAGGCCGAAGAACTCGATGATGTCGAGGGAGAGCACGGCAACCAGGCAGAGGCCGACGAGCAGGGTGAGCGCCTGCACACCGAATGCGCGGCTGCGGCCGAGCCAATACGCGAGCACGTAGACGACCACCGGAATCAGGATTGCGCCAATGAGCACGATCCAGCCGAGCGCGCTCAGCTGAGTGCCGAGCCTCTGCGCCTGCCCGTTGAGCCCGACCAGGTTGCCGATGGCCTCCCACACGTCGTAGGCGTAGAAGAGGGCGAAAAAACCGGCGATTGTCAGCAGCAGCCAGCGCGGCGGCGTGCGCCGATGGGTGTCGGTTGCGCCGTTGGTTCCGTGGGAGGGCTCGGTGGTTTCACTCATACGCCGACTCCTGCTCCAAAGATTAACGGCAGCGGGACCAGCAGCACGACTCCGGCGAGCAGCCAGAGCAAGCGCGCTCGTTGCCGGCTCGTGGTGAGCCAGAAGGTCACGCCGAACCAGACCAGTGGCGCAGCGACGGCGAGCCAGGCCCCGAGTGAAAACATGAATTCGTTCACCGGATCGGAGACGGGGGTGCCGATGCGGGCCACCCCGATGAACCAACCAATCGTATAGAGCAAGTACATTCCCCCGAGGATGCCCATGCCCACCAGGGCCACTGAGCTCTGCGCGGGCCTTTCGTCGGCTGGGTCATCCACTGCCGCCGAAATCGCGGCGTCAGCCGAACCGGCAGAGCCGGCGATACGAGCAGTATCAGCGGAACGAGCCGAGTCCCGCGTGTACGAGGGCCCCGGCGTCGTCCACCCCTCGGGCAGTTCGACCGGCGCGAGCGTTGGATCATCGTCGCCCGCCCAGCTCACCGCGTCATCATCCCGTTTGCCAACCATGTACTTAGATTACGGCGAGGGAGCACTTTTGGCAGTGCCCGCGCGTGATAACCGCCACGAGTGTCCACGTTTGTGCACCATAACGGCCTCCACAGACGCACCTGAGAATCAGGAGAAAGCTTTGGCGATACTAATCACGGCCGGCGTGAGCAGCACAATGAACAAGACCGGCAGAATACAGAACACCAGCGGAAAAATGACCTTGACCGGCACCTTCATGGCTTGTTCCTCGGCCCGCTGGCGACGCCGCAGCCGCATCTCGCCGGCCTGCACGTGGAGCACGTTGGCGATCGCGATGCCGTAGGTATCAGCCTGAATGACCGACCCGGTGAACCGGCGCAGATCCGTCGATGATGTGCGACCGGCGAGCAACTGGGAGGCGGCCTTGCGTGTGCGACCGATACTCATATCCTGCAGGGTGCGAATGAACTCCTCGACCAACGGACCTTTGCCGTTCGTGGCAGCCTTGGCCATGGCCGCCTCAAAACCGAGGCCGGCCTCAACGGCGATGGTCATCTGATCCAGCGTGTCCGCCAGCGCGTTCTGCATCAGCTGCTGCCGCTCCTGCCCGCGGCTGAGCAGGAGCAGGTCGGGCGTGAAAAAGCACAGGAGGACGAGAAGAGCGCCGAGCGCGACGCGCAGCGGTGCCGGGTCCGCGCTGATCCACAGCCCCGCCAGCAGCCCCCCGGCCACTCCCATCAGGAGTTTGACGATCAGGATCCGGTCAATCTCCCAATCCGTCGGGTGGCCGGCCAGCACACGGCGGCGTTCAAGCCAGCCGAAGTATCCCTGGGGAATCAGGTCCCGGCTTCGAGCGACAACCGACCTGCCCGCCGCGACTTCGCGGAGCGCTGGCGCGCCCGCAAGCTCGGTGACGACCTGTAGCCTGCGCCCGGTCACCAGAATGCCGACGAGCGCTCCGAATCCTCCGGCGATGGCCAGGGCGGCAAGAATAGCGATGAGTGAGACCATGAGGCCGTACTCCACCGCGGTGGCGCCCTCCTCGTCGGTGCGCATGCTGTTGATGAGAGCTTGGATCTGGGTGTAGAACTTCATTTCGCGTTTTCCGTTCTATCTGGAGCCGGTCTGAATTGACCGTGCTTGTGCGGTGACGCGGGTGATCGCAAAACCTATGAACCGTCCCAGGGCGAGCGTGACAAATCTGGGCGTCGACTGTGGGGTGTCCTGTGCTCCACAAACGGGTACAGCGATGAGGCAGCGCTCAAGCGAGCGTGAAACGACGCACCGAGAGTCCTGGGAAACGCGCAGGGCAACGGACGTGTGGTCAATGGCCCACGCGACGGGTGTGCGTGTTACGGGGTGGTGAGCGAGGTCTGAACCAAACCGAACTTGGTGTTCAGGGCGACACCGATTGCGCTGACGGTTCCGATGACGACGACGGCGATGAGAGAAACCATGAGACCGTACTCCACCGCCGTGGCACCCTCTTCGTCGGTGCGAATGTTATTAATGAAAGCCCGGATTCGGGTCACGGTTTTCACGATTATTCCAATCTGTCACTGGCCGGTTCGGGTAGCCAAGCGAGTGAGCACAAACTAGCCGCGACTGAATATTGCTCACGAGCGCCACAACAGGTGCCCCCATTCCGGGGCACCCTCTTGTGGGGTGTACCTTCTGGCACACCACACAGGAGCGCCCAGCTACGCAAAAAGCCCTTTTCGCGCAGCCAGTAGCCGTAGGCAGCCAGGATCATGGTGCCGCATCCGCTCCCGGATAGTCGGGGCTGATTGGGCCGGGGATCCGGTCGGCACCCCACCGTACGTCCCGGCCTCGCCCGCGCGGTCTATGATTCCCGCATGGTGGATCGTGAGCCCGAAACCAATCCCTTCGCCCTGCCCGGGGGTGAACAACCGAGCGCGAACCGGCACGCCGTCAACGGATGCCAGCTGTACGCGGAGTTGCGCGGCACTGGACCGGCGATCCTGATCATCGGCGCGTGCAGCGACGACGCCGAGATGTTCCGGTCCATCGCCGAGCGACTGACCGGGTTCACCGTCGTCACCTACGATGCGCGCGGCACCCTTCGCAGCAGCCGGGACGGCTGGCCCTGCGGCTCGGCGCAGCACGCCGACGACGCCGCCGAACTCCTCCGCACGCTCGGACTCGTTCGCCCGCGGCAAGGTACCGACGTCTTCGGCGCCAGCGCCGGCGGAATCGTGGCGCTGCAGCTGGCCCTGCGACACCCGGAGCTGGTGCGCCGGGTCATCGCGTACGAGCCCGGCTACTTGGAACAGTCGGAGTCCGGACGCGCCCTCTCGGCTCGCTCCGTGGAGTCACTCGACCGGCACCTCGCCTCCCACCCCGGCGATTGGACCGGCGCCATGGCCGCCGTGTTCGCCGGCCTGCTCGATGCCCCTGCGGGGATGGAGTGGTACTCGCGGCGCGGCGCGGCGCTCGCCGAAAACTTCGTGCGCGGGGACATGCCGCTCACGGTCGAAACCGTTGATACCGCACAGCTCGCACGCTCGGACGCCGACATCCGCTTTGCCTGCGGCAGCACGTCGCACCGCGCCTTCCAGGAGATCGTCGAGGAGCTGACCCGGATCCGGAGACGGCCAGGGTCGACCGATCCCGAACGGCACGACGTGATCGACGGCGCGGGCCACGTCTGCTATTTCACGCCGGAACCGGTCGCCAGCTTCATTCGCTTGCAGTTCGCTTAGCAGGGCGGGAATGTTGTGGTTGAGTCGGAAGACGTTGTCCGGCCCCGCCTGCGTTGCTGGGGCGTTATTGCGGGCTATCGCGCAGACTGCGTCAGCGTGCCGGTGGCCGCAATCGTGCGGCAGACGCCGAAGACCCAACCGAGAATGCCGATCAGGCACACCCGCTCGGCGAGCCCCAACAGCCCGGGAAGCACAGTGACGCTCAGGCCGAGAACAAGAATTCCGGCCACGCCAAGGGCGGTGAAACCGGATGCCGCGACGCGCGACCGCGGCAACACCCGGCTTCTCGACAACCACGCGGTAAGCACGCAGATGCCGGCGAGTGCTGCCAGAAACCCGATCGTGGCCACGGTGAGGTGAATCCTACCGGCAACGGATTCCGCCGTCAGGCCCGGTTCGCCCGCCTCGTGAATATCGGTGGGGAAGAAGGCAAGGACCCCGGAGCAAAGTCCTCCGATAAAAAACAGCCCCAGACCGATCCGACGCAGAACCCCGGTGCCCCCGAGAGTCGACAGGGCAACAACCGCAGCGATGCACGTGATCATGCGACCAACGAAATTGAGGTTCATGATCCAGCCGAAGGGACCAACGGCAAGGTTGCTCTCCGCCTCGCTGATCGGGCTGTAGTGCGGCGGGAGAAACTGCAGCACGATATCGACGAGCACATAGACGACGACACCGACCATGGCGACCTGCGCCGCGGTTCGCCCCGTCGACGGGGCGCAGCGCGGGGCGGTCGTGCCGCGCGGGGACGGCTGTGTGACCGTCATGTCGCTCCTGTGTCTCGCCGTAAAAGTGGAATCGGTCAAAGTTCAACCGGTCCCACTCTGTCACGCCCGGACGACAAGAACTACGGGCGAGCGTTTCTGTCGGCGAAGGCTACGGTGCGCGCCGTCCCGTCGTAGCCGCCAGCGGGGGCGGTGAGCCCGAACAATGCCCCCACCGTGGGCGCGACATCAAGTGTGCGGGCGAATTGGGAGGAGACCCCCGTGACCACCCGCGGACTGCCGCCGGCCACGAAGAACGGAATAGGTTCGGTCGCCGGGTGGCCGTGGTTGCCCGGAATGGGATTGGATGCGACGTACGGATCGGAGAAACGCCAGCCGGCCCGGCAGTACGCCACCAGATCACCCGCTTCGACACCCAGCCGGAGGTCGGCCGGGATCGCGATCGACAACACTCCCGGGTGCGCCGCAACGAGTGCGCGAACCTCGGCCACGCCGGCGTCACGGGCCGCTGGCGGCCCGGTCCAGTAGAGCAGGTCGGCCCCGCCGTTCTGGGCGATGGCGACCTGCGCGCGCAGGTCCTTACGTGCGGAGAGGATCTGATCCACGGAGATGACGTTCGCGGGGATGGACCAGTCCATCGAATGATCGGCGAGGATGATGAGCACGCTGCTCTCCCACGCACCGGCAGCGACGAGATGGTCCACGAATCGGCCGACCTGGTTGTCGGTGTCCTTCAGCGCGGCGGTCCGGGCGGCCTGCACCGTCGTGCCGGTGACATCGGCGTGTCCCACCCTGTCGACATCGCCGAGGTTCGTGAACACGAAATCGGGGTCCACTTTGTCGACCATGGCGATCAGCGCGTCCATCGTGGCACTGTCGGGCGCGTGTTGCGTGACGGGGAGAAGTGGGGAGGGCTCCCAGTGATAGGTTGCGCGCTCACCGAAAATACCGAAGAGGTATCTCTTGCTCAGCACCGAGCCCGTCGTGAAGCCCTTCTCCCGGAGCCGGTCCAGCAGTGTCGAGAAGCGCAGGTCGTTCGGTCGGTCCAGGTCCCGCACGACGCCGGCCGCCCGGTCGTAGATCGCATTGGCCGGCACCCCGGAGCGATCGGGTCTGACCCCGGTCATCATCATCACGTGGTTGGGAATGGTCTCCATGACCGGCAGGGAACGGGCACCGGGGAAGTTGGTTCCGCCGGCGCGCAGGGCCGCCAGCCTCGGGGTCAGTCCCGCAGTGATCTCATCGGGTCGGCAGCCGTCCACGACGAGTACGTACACCCGCGTGCGCGCAGTCTGGCTTGGCGTGACGGTCGTCTGCGCAGACGCCGGAACGGCGTCTCCCGCAGCGACGGAGAGCACGACGGAAGCACCGCCGGCCGCGAACAGGGTCAGGAACTGGCGTCGGTCAGAGACCGGGGATCCGGCGCTCACAGCACGCGGCTCACGGACTGGGTTCCCGCGGCAACCTGCCACGACGTGGACAGTGTGCTGGTCGCTGCACGGCTGGTGCGTTCAGAGAGCACGTACCAGTCCATTCGTAGGGCACCCGGCGTGACCTCGAGGACCGAGAATCCGTGCGAGTCGAAGTCCAGGTACTTCACGTGCGGGTTCGCCCCCTTGAAGGCTTCCTCGACGGCAACGGACGCCGTGCGGGGCTGCGTCCCCAGGATGTCGTCCAGATTATCGCTGGTGACAGACGTGCAGACCAGTTCCGCGGCCACGGATGCACCATTCGTCGGGTAGGTCAGCGGGTCGGCGGGAACATCGCACGCCCAGCCGGAGTGGATGTCCCCGGTGAGGAAGACAGCATCCGTGATCGCGTTGTCCCGTAGGTGGCTGATCACCCGGCTCCGGTCGGCCGTGTAGCCGTCCCACTGGTCGACGTTGTAGGGAACGCCGTCGATCGTGGTCGATCCGAGCAGCTGCTGCACCGCGCCGACTTCCTGCGCGCTGAGCGTGGAGGGGAATCGTACCGGCGCGATCATGACGGGATTGCCGATCAGTTTCCACTGCGTCTGCTGCGAGGAGAAGCCGTCGAGCAGCCACGTCATCTGCGCATCACCGGTCAGGGTACGCGCCGGGCTGCCGATCGCCGGGTCCACGATGCTCGACGCCTGCTGACTGCGGTAGGTGCGCAGGTCCAGCATGGAGATGCTGGCCAGGGCGCCGAACTCCAAGCGTCGGTAGATGTGCCCGCCCGGTTCGAATCGCACCGGCATCCACTCCGAATACGCCCGCTGGGACGAGGCCTTGCGGTCCGTCCAGACGCCCTCGGGGCCTTCCGTGTGGTTCTCCGCTCCACCCGACCAGGCGTCGTTGGCGAATTCATGATCGTCCCAGGTCACCACGAACGGCACCACCGCGTGCAGCGCCTGCAGGTCAAGGTCAGTCTTGTACTGGGCGTGGCGGCGCCGGTAGTGCGAGAGCGTGGTCATCTCGACCGCCGGATCGTGCGGTCGCACGACGACGTCCCTGGCCTGATACTCGCCGGGGCCGTACTCGTACAGGTAGTCGCCGAGGTGCAGAACGACATCGAGATCGCCGCGGTCCGCGAGATAGCGGTACGCCGAAAAATACCCGGCCTGCCAGTTGGCGCACGACACCACACCCATGCGCAGTCGATCGACCGCTGTTCCTGCGGCCGGTGCGGTGCGCGTGCGGCCCGTTGAAGACGTCGCGCCGGCCACGATGAAGCGGTACCAGTACGTGGTGCCGGGCCGTAGCCCACCTGGCACGACCTTGACCGTGTGGTCCCTTGCCGGGCCCGTTCGGACGGATCCACGGTCCGCCATCCGGAGGAAGCCCGAATCTTCTGCCACCTCCCAGTTCACGGTGACGTCGGGACCGAACCCGGACCCGGGCACGGCGCCCGGTGTTGGGGTGATTCGCGTCCACAGCAGCACGCTGCTCGGCAGGGGGTCCCCCGATGCGACGCCGTGCAGGAAGCCTGGGACGGCTGCACCCGGTGGTGTGGCGGCCTCGGCCGGCTGGCTGCGCGCGGTCGTGGTGGTGACCCCGGCGAATGCGAGCACGCCGGCGGTGCGTATCAGATCACGTCGATTGAAAAGACTCATGCCTTCCAGTCTGAGGGCACCCATTCGGGGGGCTCAGCACCTTCGGGGCCTGTTCACTCGATGTTCCCCGAGGGTTCGTTGCCCGTCCATTGCGCCGGCAGACGCAACAACAGGGCCGGCCGAGAACGGCTGACCCTGTTGCGGACACGCTCGGTATGACTGCCAGAGGCGTCGGTTAGCGCGAGACCGAGCCGTCGGTGTAGTCGTCGTCGTTTGACGCGTTCCACGCGAAGAGCTTGCGCAGGCTCTGGCCGGTGGCCTCGATCGGGTGCTCCTCGCCCTTCTTGCGCAGGGCAAGAAACTCCACGCCGCCGTTGTCCTGGTCAGCGATGAAACGCGCAGCGAAAGCGCCACTCTGAATGTCAGCGAGAACGGCCTTCATGTTCTCCTTGACACTCGGGTCGATGACCCGCGGGCCGGAGACGTAGTCGCCGTACTCGGCGGTGTCAGAGACGCTCCAGCGCTGCTTTGCGATGCCACCCTCCCACATGAGGTCGACGATGAGCTTGAGCTCGTGCAGCACCTCGAAGTACGCAACCTGCGGCTGGTAGCCCGCCTCGGTGAGAACCTCGAAACCGTACTGAATCAGCTGCGACGTGCCACCACAGAGAACGGCCTGCTCACCGAACAGGTCGGTCTCGGTCTCTTCGGTGAAGGTGGTCTTGATGCCGGCGGCACGCAGGCCACCGATTGCCTTGGCGTAGCTGAGGGTGAGCGGCCAGGCGTTGCCCGACGCGTCCTTCTCCACGGCGACGATCACGGGAACGCCGCGACCGGCTTCGAATTCGCGGCGCACGGTGTGGCCCGGTCCCTTGGGGGCGACCATGACGACGTCGACGCCGTCCGGAGCGGTAATGTAACCGAAACGGATGTTGAATCCGTGACCGAAGACGAGAGCCTTGCCGGCAGCAAGGTTCGGAAGCACGTCGTCCTTGTACAGGTGACGCTGCACCTGGTCGGGCGCGAGGATGACGATGACGTCGGCCCAGGCCGCGGCATCCGCTGTGGTCAATACGGTGAAGCCGGCTTCTTCAGCCTTGGCCTTGCTCGTGGAGCCGTCCTTCAGGCCGATCTTGACCTCCACGCCGGAGTCGCGTAGGTTCTGCGCGTGGGCGTGACCCTGCGAGCCGTAGCCGATGACGGCCACCTTCTTGCCCTGAATGATCGACAGGTCGGCGTCTTTGTCGTAGAAAATCTCAGACACTGTGATGTGCTCCTTGTTGTTGTTTTATTGACGTGGTCTCGACAGGCTCGACCAACGATTTGGGGTGGTGGTCGCGAGAGTGCACGGTGGTCGAGCGTATCGAGACCACTGGCACGGTGGTCGAGCGTGTCGAGACCATTGGTTAGTTTTTGAAGACGCGCTCGGTAATCGACTTCGACCCCCGGCCGATGGCGAGCAGACCCGACTGGGCGAGCTCGCGAATGCCGAACGGTTCGAGCACGCGCAGCAGCGCCTGGGTCTTGCCGCTGTCACCGGTTACCTCGATGACGACCGCATCCGTGGCCACGTCGACGACGCGAGCACGGAACAGGTTGACCGCTTCGAGCACCTGTGAGCGGGTCGTGTTGTCAACCTTGACCTTGATCAGCAGGTGTTCGCGCTGCACCGACTGGGCGACGTCGAGCTCGACGATCTTGATGACGTTGATCAGCTTGTTGAGCTGTTTGGTCACCTGTTCGAGCGGCACGTCCTCGACGTCGACGAGGATCGTGATGCGGGACAGGCCGGGAATCTCACTGTGGCCCACGGCGAGGCTTTCAATATTGAAACCTCGGCGCGCGAACAAGCCGGCGACGCGCGTGAGCAGGCCGGACTTGTCCTCGACGAGCAAACTCAGGACGTGGCTCGTCACGGTTACTCTTCTCCCCAGGTCGGCGCGTGGTCCTTGGCGTACTGGACGAAGCTGTTGCTGACGCCCTGCGGAACCATCGGCCAGACCATGGCGCCGGGGCTCACGATGAAGTCGATGACAACCGGGCGGTCGTTGGTGGCGAGGGCCAGTTTGATGGCGTCATCAACCTGGTCCTTGCTGGTGACCCGAATTCCGAGCGCGCCATAGGCATCCGCCATCTTCACGAAGTCGGGCACCATGGCGGTGCCATGACCGGTGTTCAGGTCGGTGAAGGAATGACGTCCGTCGTAGAACAGCGACTGCCACTGGCGCACCATGCCGAGCGACGAGTTGTTGATGATGGCCACCTTGATCGGAATCTGGTTGATCGTGCAGGTGGCGAGTTCCTGGTTCGTCATCTGGAAGCAGCCGTCTCCGTCGATCGACCAGACCACCCGGTCGGGCTCGGCGACCTTGGCGCCCATCGCGGCGGGGATGGAGTAGCCCATGGTGCCGGCGCCGCCGGAGTTGAGCCAGGAGTTGGGGCGTTCGTACTTGATGTACTGCGCCGCCCACATCTGGTGCTGGCCGACACCGGCCGCGTAGACCGCCTCGGGTCCGGTGAGTTCGCCGATGCGCTGGATCACGTATTGCGGGGCCAGCAGTCCGTCGGTGGGCTCGGTGAAGCCGAGTGGAAACTCCTCCTTCAGGCCGTGCAGGTAGGTCCACCACTCAGCGGTGTCGGGCGCGGCGCCCTGGGCGGCATCTACCCAGGCCAGGGTCAGGTCGGCAATGACATCCTTGGCATCACCGACGATGGGTACATCGGCAAAGCGGATCTTGGAGATCTCCGCCGGGTCGACGTCAACGTGCACGATCTTCGCGTTGGGTGCGAACTCGCTGATCTTTCCAGTCACCCGGTCGTCGAAGCGCGCTCCGAACGAAATGATGAGGTCGCTCTCTTGCAGAGACAGCACGGCCGAAACTGTGCCGTGCATGCCCGGCATGCCGAGGTGCTGCGGGTGCGAGTCGGGAAAAGCGCCGCGGGCCATGAGGGTGGTCACGACCGGTGCGCCGGTCGCCTCGGCGAGCACGAGAAGCTCGGCCGCGGCGTGGGCGCGGATGACGCCACCACCGACATAGAGCACGGGCTTCTTCGCGGCCAGTAGCAGCTGGGCTGCCGCCTGCACCTGCTTGCCGTGGGCCTTGACGATCGGCCGGTAGCCGGGCAGGTCGAGCTTGGGCGGCCAGATGAACGGCGCCAGGTTCTGCTGCGCATCCTTGGTGATGTCGACGAGCACCGGGCCGGGTCGGCCGGTGGAGGCGATGTGATAGGCCGAGGCGATCGCCGCCGGAATTTCTTCTGCGCGGCGGGCGAGGAAGGAATGTTTGGTGATCGGCATGGTGATGCCGATGATGTCGGCTTCCTGGAAGGCGTCTGTTCCCATCGAGGTCGAGAACACCTGGCCGGTGATCGCGAGCAGCGGAACCGAGTCCATGTAGGCATCCGCTATGGCGGTGACGAGGTTCGTCGCGCCCGGGCCGCTGGTAGCGATGGCGACGCCGACGCGACCGGTGGCAGAGGCGTACCCCTCGGCCGCGTGGCCGGCACCCTGTTCATGGCGAACCAGAATGTGGCGAATTTTGGTTTGCGTCATGAGCTCGTCGTAGAGCGGAATAACGGCGCCGCCGGGGATGCCGAAGACGTCGGTGACGCCGAGCAGCTCCAGGGTGCGAATGATCGCACCGGAGCCGGTGAGCATCTCCGGTTCCGCAGACGCGGGAGCGGAGGGCACGGGAGTGGTTTCCGTGGTCATTGTCGTTGAATCCCTACTTCGAAATCGGTCGTTTCGACATCTAACCGTGTGCCCACCGGGCACACGGGCTAGCCGGTGATCGCGCCTTCAGCGGCGGAATGCACGAGCTTGGCGTACTTTGCGAGTACGCCACGGGTATAGCGCGGGGGAAGAGGCGCCCAGCCATCTCGGCGAGCGGCCAGCTCTGCTGGTGCGACCAGTAGGTCAAGCGAGCGAGCTGCGATATCGACCCGTATCAGATCCCCATCGCGCACGAAGGCGATTGGACCTGCGTCCACCGCTTCGGGTGCTATATGGCCGATACACAGTCCGGTTGTGCCGCCTGAGAATCGACCATCCGTTAACAGTAGTACATCGGAGCCGAGGCCTGCGCCCTTGATGGCGGCCGTGATGGAGAGCATCTCGCGCATGCCCGGCCCACCCTTGGGGCCTTCATAGCGGATGATGACCACATCACCCTTGTAGATTTTACCCTCGGTGAGCGCGTCCATCGCGGCGCGTTCCCGTTCGAACACTCGGGCCGGTCCTTCGAACACGGCGGCGTCGAATCCGGCGGTCTTCACCACGGCGCCCTCGGGGGCAAACGTGCCCTTGAGAATGGTGATACCACCGCTCGTGTGAATGGGGTTGTCGAGGGTGCGCAGTACTTCACCGTCGGGGGCAGGCGGATCGATTTCGGCCAGGTTCTCGGCGAGGGTCTTGCCGGTCACGGTGAGCACGTCGCCGTGGATCAGGCCGGCCTCGAGCAGCGCGCGCATGACGACGGGCACTCCACCCTGGCGGTCGACGTCGTTCATGACGTACTTGCCGAAGGGCTTGAGGTCGCCGATGTGCGGAACCTTGTCGCCGATGCGGTTGAAATCGTCGAGGGTGAGCTCGACCTCTGCCTCACTCGCGATGGCGAGCAGGTGCAGCACGACGTTGGTCGAACCGCCGAAGGCCATGGCCACGGCGATGGCGTTCTCGAACGCCTTGCGGGTGAGAATGTCGCGGGCGGTAATGCCGAGCCGCAGCATGTTGACGACGGCTTCACCGGAGCGGTGTGCGAAATAGTCGCGGCGACGGTCAGCGGATGCCGGGCTCGCCGAACCGGGCAGGCTCATTCCCAGGGCTTCCGCGACGCTCGCCATGGTGTTCGCGGTGTACATGCCACCGCAGGCACCCTCACCCGGAGCGAACGCGCACTCGATGCGCTTGGCATCCGCCGCACTCATGCGGCCGGCCTTCACAGCGCCGACGGCTTCAAAGGAGTCGATGATGGTGATGTCTTTTTCGGTGCCGTCACTGAGTTTGACCCAGCCCGGCGCGATTGATCCGGCGTACAAGAACACGCTCGCGAGGTCGAGGCGGGCAGCGGCCATGAGCATGCCGGGCAGCGACTTGTCACAGCCGGCCAGCAACACCGAGCCGTCGAGGCGCTCGGCCTGCATGACGACCTCGACCGAGTCGGCGATGACCTCACGGGAGACGAGCGAAAAATGCATGCCTTCATGGCCCATCGAGATGCCGTCAGAAACGGAGATAGTGCCGAACTGCAGCGGGTATCCACCGCCGGAATGCACGCCCTCTTTGGCTGCCTGGGCCAGGCGGTCGAGCGACAGGTTGCACGGTGTGATCTCGTTCCACGAGCTCGCAATTCCGATCTGGGGCTTGTCCCAGTCGGCGTCGCCCATCCCAACGGCACGGAGCATTCCACGAGATGTGGTGGCTTCGATCCCATCGGTGACATCGCGGCTACGGGGTTTCACATCGATCTCAGACATGCCCTTTAGTCTAGAACCTCGGCGGGCAACTCAGCTCCAGGATCAGAGCGACTGGCCCGCTCGCAGTGCGGCAATGCGCACCAGGACCTGGGTGACCTCGTGCGGGCTGCGCACCCGGTAACCGGCGAGGGTGGCGCCCTGGCCGATTTTGAGTCCGACGTCGTCGTCACGCAAGGCCGCGAAGGCATCCTCGTCGGTCACGTCGTCGCCGGCGTAGAACACGCGATCGGCGCCGGTGTAATCGCGCAGCGTGGCGAGGGCGTCGCCCTTGGTGCTCGAGCGCACCGAGAACTCGAGCACGTTCTTGCCTTCTCGAACGGTCAGCCCGGGCAGCTGATCATCGAGTTGCTCGCGCGCCTGGCGTCGTGCGGTCTGGCCGTCTTTCTCGGTCGCGAGGCGAGTGTGCAGGGCCAGACCGGCGGGCTTGCGCTCAATCGTGGCGCCGGCAATCGTTCCGGAGATGCTCTCGAGCACGCGGGCGAGGGTATCGAGTTGCTCGAGCTCGGTGGAGAGCAGGTTCAGCTCAATCTCGGGGGTGTCCAGCTGCACCTCGATGCCGTGCGAGCCGGAGAGCAGCACCGAACTCTGCGGCTGCGCGACGTGTTGCAGGCTCACCAGGGCGCGGCCGGAGACGAAGGCGACGCGCACGCCCGGCAGGTCGAGCAGGACCTGCACGGCTTCCCGGGTGCCGGCGATGGCACGGGCATCTTCTGGATGGTCGACGTGCGGGGCCAGGGTGCCGTCGAAGTCGAGGGCGATGAGCAGGTTCTCGGCGCCGGCAATGCTCTGCAGGGCCAGGTCGAGGTCGTCGGGGATTCCGGCGGGCACGGCGGCGCCGCCGGTGAGGGCGCGCAAAAACGAGGCCGACCAGGCGGCGACATCGTTTTCGGCCACCTTGCGGCGCAAGGACCGCATACGCCGGGTGCGCTCCCGCTTGGGCATCTCCACCGCACGCACGATGGCGTCCTTGGTGCCGTCGATGTCGTGCGGGTTGATCAGAATCGCCTGCTTGAGTTCGTCGGCGGCGCCGGCGAACTCGCTCAACACCAGCACACCGTCGACGTCGAAGCGCACGGCCACGTATTCCTTGGCAACGAGGTTCATGCCGTCGCGCAGGGCCGTGACCAGCATGACGTCGGCGGCGAGATACATCGCGACCATTTCTTCGCGCGGATAACTGTGGTGGTGATAGCTGATGGCGGTGTGACTGATCGTGGAGAAGTCGCCGTTGAGCCGGCCGACAGCGAGTTCGATCTCGTCGCGCAGGGCCATATAGGTACCCACGCGTTCGCGGGACGGGCTGGCAACCTGCACCAGGGTGACGTCTTCGATGCTCAGGCGACCTTCGGCGAGCAGTTCGCCGAAGGCCTTGATGCGATGGCCGATGCCCTTGGTGTAATCAAGCCGGTCGACGCCGAGCATGAGGGTTTTGGGGCTGCCGAGGTCTTCGCGAATCTGGCGTGCGCGGGCCTGAATGTCGGGACGCCGGGCGAGTCCTTCGAAGGCGGCGGCGTCGATCGAGATGGGAAAATGTTTGGCGATGACGCGACGCGTGTCGGCGTTCTCGCCGGTCGGCACGTCGATGACGACGCCGCGGGTCGTGTAGCCGCAGAGACGACGCACCGCCTGGGAGAAGTTGCCGGCATCCGCCAGCCGTTGAAAGCCGATGACGTCGGCACCGAGCAGCCCGTGCAGAATCTGTTTGCGCCAGGGCAACTGCGCGAAGATTCCATAGGGCGGAAATGGAATGTGATTGAAGAAGCCGATGACGAGGTCGGGGCGGGCCCCGCGCAGCATGCGCGGAACCAGCTGCAGCTGGTAATCGTGCACCCAGACCGTGGCACCCGGGGCAGCGACCGCGGCGGCGGCCGCCGCGAATCGACGGTTGACGGCGACGTAGGCGTCCCAGGTCTCGCGATGAAAGCTCGGCGGCGCAATAACGTCGTGGTAGAGCGGCCACAGTGTGTCGTTGGAGAAGCCCTCGTAGTAGTCCTCGATGTCGGCTTCATTCAGCCGTACCGGAACGAGCGAGATCCCGTCATTCTGAAAGGGCTCGAAATCACGATCGGCGACACCCGGCCAGCCGACCCAGGCACCGTGCGAAGAACGCATCAGGGGTTCCAGCGCGGTGACCAGCCCGCCGGGCGAGGTGCGCCAGGCGGCGGTACCGTCTTCGGCTTCTTCATAGTCGACCGGCAGTCGGTTCGAGACGACCACCAGCGTAAACGTGCCGGCCGGGGCATCGGCGGGCACGACGGGGGCCGTCTTGGACCGTGTGGATTCGGCTAAAGAGGTAATGGATCATCCGTTCCGGGCACACCCGAGGTGCACACCTGCGTTGCCCTCTTAGGGTACCAGTCGGGCCCACACCCGTTCGGGGTCCGTTTCGCGCCCCACTGGCGCACGTGTTCGTTCACGGGTTTCTCCCAGCAAATGCCGGTTGAGAGCATCGCCGTGCTCGCGCCTGTGCCGGGTAACCTGATGCCGGAGGTTCACATGCGAAAGTTCGTGTTCAGCAGTGCAATGATCGGCGTTATCGCCGGAGGATGGAACACCGTGCAGGCCACGCGGCACGGTCCGCGCGACTGGCGCCTCGTGATGCTGTGGCTCGGCTGGGCGCTGAGCGCCGCCGTCGCCATCGGCACGGTCATTGAAGACGCCAATAAACGTCAAGTCGAGAGCTGAATTCGGCTCCCAATCGGTGTGTCCGGCGGCGTGTCCCCCGGCGACTCGGCGACTTATCACCGAGACTGAACAGGGCGGCCGATTGTGGTCGTCCGCTTCGCATCTGAAAAGGGGCTAGTCATGTTTGGTCGTCGACGTCGACGTTTGGCCGCGAGTGCGGCGTTGACCGTCGCCCCAGCTCCGGTGCTGAGCGACGAGCAGATTTTTGAGCTTCTGCACGACAAGCTCAGAGCTCTGGTCGGCGAGCACGGCGCCTGGACTCTGGTGGCCCGCAGCACGCACGACACCGAGGTCATCTTTCACGGGTTGAAGGCGCGCGAGATCGCGACCGAACTGACCTCGGCGCTCACGACCGAGCAAGCCGCCCTGCGCGGCGAGACCAGCGGTGAGCCCACCGCACTGTCCTGGACGCCCGCGCCGATCACGACCTGGAACGAACCGGCCGCGACCGAGGCCCCATTTGCTGACGCCACGCTACTGGAGACCACGCGGGTCGAGACTGCGGACACGAGCGATGACGATCTGGCCGCGGCATCCGCTGCCTGGATCGAGAAAGCGTCGGCGACGCTCGCATCTGCTCGTCTCGTCGCCTGATCGCATTCGCTGAGTCGGCTGCCGCCGATAGAGAGCAAATTCTCACCCTGCTGCTGACAGGATGGCCGGATGGCACTCCCTATCGAGGACTACGCACTGATCAGCGACTGCCACTCGGCTGCGCTCGTGGGGCGAAACGGCAGCATTGACTGGCTGTGCCTGCCGCGATACGACTCCGCCTCAATGTTCGGCGCCCTGCTCGGCGATGAAAACCACGGCCGTTGGCTGCTCGCCCCGGCGGATGCTTCAGCCACCGCCACCCGCAGTTATCGGGGCGACACCTTTGTGCTGTCGACCATCTGGTCAACGCCCACCGGTCAGGTTGAGGTTCTCGACTTCATGCCGCACGGCGACGGCAGAGCCGACCTGATGCGGCGCGTGCGCGGCATCAGCGGCACCGTGCATATGATCCAGGACCTGCGCTTTCGCTTCGGTTATGCCACGACAATGCCGTGGGTGCGCCAGCTGACGGGCGAGCCCGTTCGCGGCCTCGTTGCGATCGCCGGTCCCGACGCCATAGTGGTGCGCGGCCCGGCGCTGCGCGCCGCCGACCACCGCCACGTGTCGCACTTCGATGTGGCAGCCGGCGACGCGGTCGATGCGCAGATGACGTGGTACCCCTCGCACCGCGCAATTCCGCCAGCCGTCGACATTGATGCCGCGTATGCCACGACCTGCACCTGGTGGCAGAATTGGGCGTCGAGTTGCAGCCATGAAGGAGCCCTGCGCGCCGAGGTTGTGCGTTCCCTGCTCGTGCTGCGAGCGCTGACCCATGAGCGCACCGGCGGCATCGTGGCCGCGGCGACAACCTCACTGCCCGAGCAGTTCGGCGGATCCCGCAATTGGGACTACCGCTACGTCTGGCTGCGCGACGCTTCGCTCACCCTCGAGGTGCTGCTCAGCCACGGCTACGAGCTGGAGGCCGAGGATTGGCGCGCCTGGCTGCTGCGCGCGATTGCCGGCGACCCCAACGACGTGCAAATCATGTACGGACTCTCCGGCGAACGCTACCTGCCCGAACGCGAGCTCACCAGCTTGCCCGGCTACAACGGCGCCTCACCGGTGCGTGTGGGCAACGGCGCTGTTGACCAGTTTCAGTCCGACGTCATCGGTGAGGTCATGGTGGCCCTGCACGCCGCCCGCACCGCCGGCGTGCAGGAGAACGAGTTCTCCTGGCCGCTGCAGCGTGCCCTCATGAGCTTTCTCGAAAAGAATTGGCGCCGGCAAGACCGGGGCATCTGGGAGGTTCGCGGGCAGGCCCGCGAATTCACCCACTCGCGCGTGATGGTTTGGGCGGCCTTCGACCGCGCCGTGCGCGGCATCGAGGAGTGCGGGCTCGACGGTCCGCTCAAGCGCTGGAAGACCCTGCGCGACGAGGTGCGCTCCGACATCGAGACTCGCGGGTTCGACGCGGAGCGAAACAGCTACGTGCAGTATTACGGCAGCACCGAAGTGGATGCCTCCCTCCTCGTACTCCCGCAGGTCGGCTTCTGCGCGCCCACCGATCCACGCATGCTCGGCACCGTGGCCGCGATCGAGTCCGATCTCATGCGGAATGGGCTGTTGCTGCGTTACCGCACGATCAGCGCGGTGGACGGACTGCCGCCGGGTGAGCATCCGTTTCTAGCCTGTTCTTTCTGGCTGGTCGAGCAGTACGCGGCCTCGGGTCGCACGCGCGACGCCGATGCGCTCATGAATCGTCTGGTCGGTTTCGTGAACGATGTCGGGCTGCTCTCGGAGGAGTACGACGTGGCCAACGGGCATCAGGCGGGCAACTTTCCCCAGGCGCTCTCGCACCTGGCGCTGGTGCGAGCAGCGGATGCCATCGTGACGCACATGGTCTCAACAAGCTCGACCAATGAAAAAACGTAGGTCGAACCCGTCGAGACCACCGCACCGTTCGTCGAGCCCGTCGAGACCACCGCCAACCAAAAAACGCGATCCTCTACAATTCACCCCGATTCGTTGTAGGTATTCTTCAGCGGCGGGTGAGTCTCGAATTCTAGATTTGGAATCATGACCGACACCGTTCGTGCCAGCGCCCCGACGCGGCGTATTCTGCCCGCCCGCGATCTTGCCCAGATCGCCATTTTCGCCGCCCTCATCGCGGCACTCGGCCTGCCCGGACCGCTCAACATCGGGCCGGTGCCCATCACGCTGCAAAGCCTCGGCGTCATGTTCGCCGGAGCCATTCTCGGCCCGCGCAAAGGAACCCTCGCCGTGCTGTTGTTTCTCGTTCTGACGGCGGTGGGTCTGCCCCTGCTCGCCGGAGCGCGCGGCGGCATTGGTGTGTTCACCGTCAGCCCGGCTGCCGGATACCTCTACGGCTGGCTGCTCGGCGCCTTCGTCACCGGGTACCTCACGGCCCGCCTGCTGCCGAAATACCCGTTCTGGCCGGCTCTCGGTGCCACGATTCTCGGCGGCATTGGTGCGGTCTACCTGATCGGCATCCCGGTCATGGCCCTCAACCTCGGCCTACCACTCTGGACCGCGATCGGCCTCAACGTCGCGTTCCTACCCGGAGACCTGATCAAGGTCATCGTGACCGTGCTCGTTGCTCGCCAGGTGCACAAGGCCTACCCCGGCCTGATCAAGCTGCCCAAGCGCCGCGCGATCGACAACTAGCGGTGCGAAAACTGGCTGCGCGAAATCTGGCTGCGCGAAATCTGGCTGCGCGAGATCACGCCGCGTGAGCATCATCCGCTTCGAGGAGGTCGGGCATTCTTTCGGTGACCGTACGGTGCTGCGCGAGGTGAACCTCAGCCTCACCGAGCACCGCATCGGCATCGTCGGCGCGAACGGATCGGGCAAGTCCACCCTCGTGCGCATGATCAATGGTCTCGTCACGCCGACCAGCGGCACCGTGACGGTGGATGCACTCAACGTGGCCCGCCATGCCCGTGACGTGCGCCGCAAGGTGGGTTTCATTTTCACCAATCCCGACAACCAGATCGTGATGCCCACCGTGCAGGAAGACGTGGCGTTCACTCTGCGCCGTCGCGGCCTCTCCCCTGCCGAAATCTCCACGCGCACCGCGGCCGCTCTCGAACAGTTCGGGCTGAGCGGGCACGCTGAGCATCCGGCGCACCGCCTCTCCGGCGGGCAGAAACAGTTGCTCGCGCTCGCCGCCGTGCTCGTGGCGCAGCCGGCCACGATCGTCGCCGATGAACCGACCACCCTGCTCGACGCCCGCAATGCCCGCCGTATTGGTGAACTGCTGCAGACGCTCCCCCAGCAGGTCATTGTTGTCACCCACCACCTGCACCTGGTTGAAGAATTCGACCGGGTAATCGTGATCGAAGAGGGCGAGGTCGTCGCCGACGGCGCGCCCGCGCAGTCTCTGGCGACCTACCGCGCTCTGCTGCAGTGAGCAGCGTCGCATGATCGGCCTCTACAGCCCCGGCACCTCGTTCATTCACCGCGCCCCCACGCTGCTCAAGTTATTCCTGCTCTCGCTCTGCGTCGTCATGATTGGCACCTCGCCCGACCTGCGCATCGTCGGCGCTGCCGCATCCGGCGTCGTGCTGTTGTTTCTCATCGCGCGGGTTCCGGTGCGGGCGGCCGCAGCCCAGATCGCACCCATCTTGCTGATTCTGCTGGTCGCCGTGCCCATTCAGGGGTTGCTCTCCGGCTGGACGGTAGCCGCCCTGATGGCGGGCCGCCTACTCGTGGCGGTGGCCCTCGCCGCCCTGTTCACGATGACGACCACGGTCACCGCAGTGCTCGAAGCGTTCCAGACCCTGCTGCGCCCGTTCCGCAGATTCATCGACGCCGACCGGGTGGGGCTGCTCGTCGCCCTCACCATCCGGTGCATACCGCTCGTCGCCGACATCGTGCGCGAGGTGCTCGAGGCCCGCACAGCGCGTGGCACGCAGGGCTCCCTCGTATCGATCGCCGTTCCGGTCGTGGTGCGATCACTCTACGCAGCAGATGCCCTGGGCGAGGCCCTGATCGCGCGCGGGCTCGACGACTGAAACGGAGCGGCGACTCGCCCCGCGCCATCCGCTCATTCAGCCGGTTCATAGGCGATGCGTGGCAGAGTAGGCACTTGGCCGTTCGCGCCAGCAGACATCCCCAGATCATCGTCTGCACCCCAGGTACATTCTCGAAAGAGGCTCCGTGTCGAAAATTCCCGCGTTCCTGACCATTGTGGGCTTGACGCTCGCACTCACGGCCTGCGGCGGCAGCGGCACGCCAACCGCAACGGATGCCGCTCCCGCTGCCGATACTGCCTATGCCAAATGCACCTCACCGGGAAAAGTGTCGGATTCCGTCGGTGTGACCGGCGACTTCGGCGGCGTGCCGACCGTCGACTTTGCCAAGCCGCTGAAGCCAACGGCCACCCAGCGCACAGTGGCCATCAAGGGTTCCGGCACGACCAAAGCGAGCGGCGGATCGCTGGTTGCCGCCTCGTTGTCGGTGTACAACGGGACCACCGGAGCTGTCGTGCAGGAAACGAAATACCCGACCGATGGGTCGAGCCAGACCATCACCGTCGGCGAAACGTTCCTGCCGGGACTGGTGCGCGCAGCTAATTGCTCCGTTGAAGGCGATCGCATCGTCGCCGTCAGCACAACGGAGGATGCCTTCGGTACGAAGGGCGCATCCAAGATCGGCATCGCGGCGGGTGACTCGGTGGTGTTTGTCATCGACGTCATCTCTGTCACCAACCTCGCCGACCGCGCCAACGGCGTGGATCAGCCCCCTGTCGACGGCCTCCCAACCGTTAAACTCGCGGACAACGGCGCCCCGACCATCACCGTCCCCGACGCCGCGGCACCAACTGAACTGAAAATAGCCCCCCTGAAGCTGGGTGATGGTGCCGTTGTCGCCGACGGCGACACGGTATCGGTCGAGTACACCGGGGTCATCTGGGGTAGCGGCAAAACGTTTGACTCGTCGTGGAAAACCGTAGGACCGGTCACCTTCGTCACCAGCCAGGTTGTTCCCGGCTTCGGCGCGGCGCTCGTTGGTCAAACCGTCGGATCCCAGGTGCTTGCTGTTCTGCCGCCGGCCGAAGGTTACGGCGAAGCTGGCAATGACTCCGCAGGCATCAAAGGCACGGACACTCTCGTGTTCGTCGTCGACATTGTGGGCACGGCAGCGACACCCGCCGCCTGACCCACTCACTGCGGGCGCCGTTCGTCGACCCTCGGGCCGACGGACGGCGCCTTTTTGTGCCTGGTTCATGTGCGGCCGCGATACGCGGTTTCTGAGTGTGTGCCCAGCCGCGAATGAAAATACCGTGAGAGTGTAGATGTCAGGCACAATCTGCCCGGCACCGCGTCGGGCATGAACGTTCTACTTGAAAGAGGCTATTCACCTGACATCCACACTCGCCCCCACGTCTACCCCGACCGCATTCCACGTTGCCGCTCCGACTGCTGCCGTTGTCTCGACGACCGTGAAGCCGGCGAACATTGACGAATACGTCGCTGCTCCAGCCGAGCCCCTCGCGAGCGTCGTCGGCCTGCTTCGCGACAAGTTCGACCTGGGCCTGCCGGAGACGTCGACGGAACTGTGGCACGGGCATCCGGTCTGGCTCGACGACGAGCTGCCGGTAGCCGGATTCAAGGCGTACCCGACCTTTGTCACCGTGTTGTTCTGGCGCGGCCAGGCCATCACCGATGATTCAGGCAAGCTCAATGCGAGCGGGTCGGCCGAGATGAGCGAGTTCAAGCTGCGCAGCGTTGAAGACTTCGACGACACGCTGTTCGACGGCTGGCTGCAGCAGGTGCGTGAGCTCCAAGCCGCCTGATTCAACAGCGCTAACACGAACGGCCCGCGTCCGAGGACGCGGGCCGTTCGTCATGCGAGGCGCAATCAGCTGGTGAGGCCGTCGACATAGTCTTGGTTGTCTTCGATCCACTTCGCGACGATCGGTGCGAAGTCCTGACCGTCATAGTCGATAAACATGGCCTGCTCGAGCGAGTACAGCGTGTCGAGGTCCATTTCAAAATCGCCGATCCACTCGGCGGCCTGGGGGAAGTCCGCCTTGAAGTCCGTCTTGGCGTAGGAGTGAATGCTCTCCCTGCCGCCGAGGGCGCCCTTTGGGTCTTCCAGGTTCTTGAGCGGGAACTTGTTGTACGCCCAGTGCGGCTCCCAGAGAGTCACGACGATGTTCTCGCCCTTGTCGATCGCCGTCTGCAGCTCAACGAGCATCGCGGCGGTCGACGACGTCAGGTATTCCATGTCCTCGAGGCCATATTCCGGAATGGCATTATTGGTCGTCGCGAGGGTCAAACCGGCGCCGGGCTCAATGCCCACGATGCGGTTGCCGAAGAGATCGGCGTTGGCCGCGAGTTCCTCGAGGGAGTCGATCGGCGCGTCCGCGTTGACCGCGATGGCGTTTTGGGACTCCTCATTCCAGGCACCGAGGTCGACGATCTTGTCGCCGTACTCCTCCAAGTAGGAGGCGTGGGTGACGGGCAGCCAGATGTCCATGCTCAGGTCATAGTCACCGGTCGACAGGCCGGAGTACACCGGCGCGACGTCAGCGTACTCAAGTTCAACGTTGTAGCCCTTCTCATCGAGAATGGCTTTCCACAGCTCGGAGGCCGCAACGCCTTCATCCCAGCCATTGAAGACAGCGAGTGACATGTCCTTGTTGTCGTCGTTGCCGTTACCGACGGTGTCGGTCTCGCCGGAGGCGGCGCAACCGGTGAGGGCCAGCACTCCGACCGTTCCGAGCGCGAAAATTGATGTGGAACGATTCTTTTTCATGTGTCTTTCTTTCGTGCCACCCGCTGTGGGTGACTGGGGTTGACGTGTGGTGCATACGGCCAGGGCCGTATCGGTGAAACGGATGCGGATGCACCCGTCAATCGGGCAATGCCCGGTCAGACCCGGGCGGGTTCGGTTGGTGCGGCGGCGGATGCGGCGGCGGGCACGGCATCTGTTTTTTTACGGCCGCGCAGCGCACGACGGATGTTGCCGAAGAAACCGATGGATTTCGTGTCCCCGAGTGACGCGGTGATGCGGTCGAGGAAGATGGCCAGAATCACCACGGACAGGCCGGCTTCGAAACCGAGCGCGATATCGATGCGGTTCAGGCTTGCGACGACCTGCGCACCGAGCCCGCCCGCTCCGACCATGCCGGAGATGACGACCATCGACAGCGACAGCATGATGACCTGGTTGACCCCGGCCATGATGGTGGGAGTGGCCAACGGCAGTTGGATCTGCCGGAGGATGCGCCACGGGGACGCCCCGAAGGCCTGCCCGGCTTCAACAACTTCTTTGTCCACGCTGCGAATGCCCAGTTCGGTCAGGCGCACGCCGGGCGCCATGGCGAAGATGATCGTCGCGACAATGCCCGGTACCACTCCGACACGAAACAGAATGAGCGCTGGAATGAGGTAGACGAAGGCGGGCATGGTCTGCATGAAGTCGAGCACCGGGCGAATGATGTTCGAGGCCAGTGTGGACTTGGCCGCGAGAACGCCGAGGGGCACACTGATCACGATCGCGAGCACACTCGCAACGAGCACGAGCGCGAGCGTATCCATGGCGTTCTGCCACTGGTCGACGCCGAGGATGACGGCCAGGCCGATCAGGGTTCCCAGCGCGAACTTCCAGCCGCGAATGCCGAATGCGAGAACGCCGAGCACGAGCATGATCGCCCAGAACGGCGGCTCGCCGAGCAGAAACTCGACGGACTCGTAGGCGCCGTCGAACACGGCGCGAATGAAGCCAAAGAGAAAGCCGAAGGTGTCGGTGATGTAGTCGACAAAGGACTCAACGATGGAGCCCAGGGGAAGGCGAAAGTCGGTCATGCGCGGGCTCCTTCGGTGTTGCGAAGGTTTTCTTCGGCGGTTTCGCCCAGAATGTCGGTGATCTGACTGATCGAGATGGTGGCCGGCGGCATCACGACGGGTAATTCTCCGGTGTTGGTATTGACGTTGCCGATGGCGGCGAGCAGGGTCACTCGCGGAATGACCCCGAGCAGGCGATTCTTTTCGTCAACGACGGCGATGGGCAATTCGCTCTCGACCGAGGGCTCGACCAGGTCGACCAGCGCGGTGTCGGACCGTACCGAGGTGGCATCGTCACGAATAATCGTGCGCAGGTCGGTTTCGCCCGACTTGACCAACTTGAGCACATCGCGATCGCGCACAATTCCGGCGAAACTGCGGTCGCGATTGAGTATAAAAGTGACGGATGTCTGCAGGTCGCGCATGGTACGCAGCGCGGCGCGGGGCCCCGCCGTCTTCGTGATAACCGAACGCGCCGGTTCCATGACACTTGCTGCGGTCAGTACGCGGGCCCTGTCGACGTCCTGCACGAACTGGGCGACGTAGTCGTTGGCCGGGTCGGTGAGAATGTCTTCGGGCGTGCCGATCTGCACGATGCGACCATCGCGCATGACCGCGATGCGGTCACCGAGAAACATGGCTTCGTTCAGGTCGTGGGTGATGAAGATAATGGTTTTGCCGAGCGCGGCCTGCAACTCAATGAGCTGTTCCTGCATCTCGCGTCGAATCAATGGGTCGAGGGCCGAAAAGGCTTCATCCATGAGAAGAACATCGGTGTCGGCGGCGAGGGCGCGCCCGAGGCCGACACGCTGCTGCATGCCGCCGGAGAGCTCGGAGGGCAGGTTGTCGGCCCAGCCGGCGAGGCCGACCAGGTCGATGATCGTCTGGGCCTTCGCGAGACGCGCTTCACGACCCATGCCCTGAATCTCGAGGCCGTATGCGACATTGTCGATAACCGTGCGGTGCGGTAGCAGGGCGAAGTGCTGGAACACCATGGAGATGCTCCTGCGACGCACACCGCGAAGTTCTGACGCCGAGATGTCAGTTATGTCGGTGCCGCCCACGGTCACCGTTCCCGAGGTGGTCTCCCACAGTCCGTTGAGCATACGGATGAGCGTTGACTTGCCCGAGCCCGACAGGCCCATGACGACGAAGATCTCGCCCTTCTTGACCTCGAAGGAGGCGTCGATGACGGCGGCGACCCCGAGGTGGGAGATTTCGGTGCGGCTTGTGCCCGCTTTGAGCTTTTTGACGATCTCGTGCGGGCGACGTCCGAACGCTTTGTATAAGTGGTCTGCCTTGACGGCAATGGAATCTGTGCTGCTATCGGACACGCGTTCTCCGGTGCACGCCGAACGTCGTCGATTTTACGGCTGACGCAGCGACATGCTGTCTTCTCGGACGGGTAAGCATCAACCGGCCCGATCGCGAAACACAGCGCGGGCTGGAGCGACCATGGGATCGCGTCCTTCGATGCCGGACCATACGATCGCGGCCGTTCCATCTCAAATGGTGGCTACGCGTGCGCGTCCTGGTGAAGGGTTGTAAGACCGTCAACAATCCTAACACATCAACTTTTAGGCACACCGAAATATTGCGTGGACCGTTGGTCAAGCGGGTCGAGACAACTGCACAGCGATGGTCTCGATGCTCGACCACCAAAACTCGTCCACCGCAACTCGACCAACACAAAAGGGTGCCGCCCGGGAGGACTACTCCGGACGGCACCCTCAGCGCGAGTCTAATGCTCGTTATATTGCGGCGGAGCGTTCCAACACGTCAACCTGCGCGGCCTTCTCGGCGGTGCGCTGAGTGTCGGCGGGGCTGACGTGACCGTGCGTGAGCATGGTGCGCTCGTCGAACGGTTCGAGCTTGTCGAGTACGCGGTCAACCTGCACCCGGTCGATCTCCTTGGTCCAGGAGCCGATCATGACGGTCGCCACGGCGTTGCCGGTGAAGTTGGTCAGCGCGCGCGCTTCGGACATGAAGCGATCGATTCCAACGATGAAGCCGACGCCGCCGACGAGCTGCGGGGCATGGGCCTGCAGGCCGGCGGCCAGGGTGGCGAGGCCGGCGCCGGAGACTCCGGCGGCGCCCTTGCTCGCGATGATCATAAAGACGAGCAGTCCGATCTGCTCACCGAGGGCGAGCGGCTGGCCGAGCGCGTTGGCGATGAACAGCGACGCCATGGTCAGGTAGATCGCGGTGCCGTCGAGGTTGAAGGAGTAGCCGGTGGGCACGGTGACACCCACGACCGGCTTGGAGACGCCGAGGTGTTCCATCTTCGCTATCAGTCGCGGCAGGGCCGCTTCGGAAGACGAGGTCGAGAAGATCAGCAGGTATTCGCGGCCGAGGTAGCGCATCAGCTTGAAAATGTTCACGCCGGTGACGAGCTTGAGCAACCCTCCGAGAATGACCACGATGAAGATGATGCAGGTGATGTAGAAAGCGGCCATGAGGGTGAACAGGCTGACCACGGCCTGGATGCCGGTGGCACCGACGACCGCGGCGATCGCACCGAAGGCACCGATCGGGGCGAGCCACATGACCATGATGAGAATGCGAAAGACCAGGGCCTGCACGTGGGCAATGCCCTCAAGAATCGGCTTTCCGGCCGGGCCCATCTTCTGCAGGGCGAAGCCGGCGATGAGCGCGACGAGCAGGGTCTGCAAAATATTGCCGCTGGTCAACGATGAGAACAGGGTGGCGGGCACGATCCCCAGCAGGAACGACTGGGTGTCGGCGGATTCGGTGGCCTTGAAGGTGGCATCCGTCAGGTTGATGCCCTCACCCGGGTGGATCATATTGCCCACGACGAGGCCGATACCGAGCGCAAAGGTCGACATGATCAGAAAGTAGCCGAGTGCCAGTCCGCCGATCTTGCCGACGGTGGCAGCTTTGGCGATCGAGCCGATGCCGAGAATGATCGTGCAGAAGATGATCGGCGCGATCATCATTTTGATCAGGGCGATGAACAGGTCACCGAGCGGCTTGAGCGAAACGGCAAAGCCCTCAGGACCGCCCCAGACCAGGCCGACGACGATACCCAGAATGACCGCGACAATGACGGCCATGTAGAGGTAGTGCGACGAGTCAATTCTCTTCTTGGGTTTGGAAGATTTGTTCAGTTTGCTTTGGGTTGATGGCGTCGATGCCATGTCAGACTCCTATGTCTAGGCTTAACCTGGCCCACCACGGGCTCCGGCGTGCTGCAATGCCTACCAGACTGACTGAGACAGCCCGTGGGGTCACGGTTGCGGTCATATTGTTCACGAGCCGCCAGACGAATACACGAGAGGGGCAGGCAGTGCGCAGGGAGTGGAGTATCGCGAGACGGCTCTTTCTCGCGCACGCGATGTTCATCGCCGTGCTCGCGACCTTCGTTGGAACAGCTTTTTTCGTCGATGCCCGCGATCGAGCCTACGAGGAGACCAGCGACCGCATGCTCGCTGTCGCCACCGCCATCGCCGACAGTCCGCTGGTGCTCAAGGCGAGCGAATCGGCTAACCCGAGCGCGTCGTTGCAGCCCTACGCCCTCGAGCTGACCAAGGATGCCGGCCTCGACTTCATCACGATCATGGCCCCGGACCGCACCCGCTGGACCCACCCCACCGCGACCGAAATCGGCAAGGACTACATCGGCGCGATCGAACCAGCACTCTCGGGCACTGCCTTCACGGAAATCAGCACGGGAACGCTCGGGCCATCCGTTCGTGCCGTGGTGCCGGTGTTGGATGCCGGCGGTACCGTGCGCGCGCTCGTCGCGGCGGGCACCACAACGAGCAACATCACGATCGCCCTGAACTCCCGGTTGCCCGCCATACTGGGGCTGGCACTTGCCCTACTGTTGTCGGGTTCGGTCGTGACCTGGCTGATTGGTCGGTATCTGCGCCGGGTGACTCTCGGCTGGGGCCCGGAGCATCTCGCACAGCTGTTCGTCTACTACGACTCGGTGCTGCACTCGGTGCGGGAAGGGCTCGTGCTCGTTGATCGGCACGGAAACCTCGTACTCTACAACGACCAAGCGGCGCGGCTGCTCGGAATTGCCGCTCCCCCGGGCGCGGGCAGCACCGAGCCACCGCCAACCCTCACCGACCTGAGCTTGCCGCCCAGCCTCGGCGCGTTGCTGCGCAGCGGCCGCACCGCCCACGACGAGATTCACCTGACCGACTCGCGCGTGCTCGTGGTCAGCCAGCAACCGGCCGTGGCCTCATCGACCTCGTCGAGTCGCTCCAAGGCCACCCCGATGGGATTCGTGGCGACCATTCGCGACCACACCGACCTACAGACCCTGGGAAGCGAACTGCAATCGATGCAGACCCTCTCCGACGCACTGCGGGCGCAGACCCACGAGCATTCCAACCGCTTGCACACGATCGTGTCGCTCATGGAGCTCGGCCGCACCGATCAGGCCCTCGAATTCGCCACGAAAGATCTCGAATTGAGCCAACAGCTCGCCGACGAGATGGTCGGTTCGGTCGACGAACCCGTGATCAGCGCCCTGATCATGGGCAAATCGGCGCAGGCCAATGAGCTCGGCATCACGCTCACCGTTACCGCGTCGGGCACGCTCGCGCAGTCGGGGCTGTCGATTCAAGACCTCGTGACCGTGCTCGGCAATCTCGTCGACAATGCCCTTGACGCGGCGGCCGCCGGCGCAGACCCGCGTTGGGTGTCGGTTGGGGTGTCGTCGACCGAGCATGCCGTGCAGATCGAGGTCGCAGACAGTGGTGCCGGAGTGGCACCCGATGTGATCGACGACGTGCTGCGGCTCGGCTTCAGTACCAAGAGCGCCGGCGCGACGGGAACGGACCTCACGAGCACGGCCGACGGGGGCGTGGGCGTCACGGACACAGACCTCACGAGCACGGATTTCACGAGCACGGCAGACGCGGGCATTGGCGCGGGCGTCACGGCGCCGGGCCCCGCAATCGGCGGCCGCGGACTCGGTCTGGCCCTGGTGCGGCAGGCGGTGACCCGCCTTGGCGGCACTCTCACGATCGGGCGACGCGAGGGCGCCGTCTTCACCGCGACGATTCCGGCCGCGACAATTTCGGCCGCGACGATTCCGGCCGTAACGATTCCGGGCGTCGCTCAGGTGGCCGAAACCATCGCAGCGAGCGATGATGCCTGAGTCTGTGTTGCCGCCCATTCGCGTGCTCGTCGTCGAAGATGAACCGCTGGCGGCCGAAGCGCACGCCGTCTACGTTGGTCGGCTGGCCGGTTTCGAACTCGTCGGCACGGCCGGCACCGGGCAGGACGCGTTTCGCCGGGTCGCGGCTGCAGCCTCGGCCGGCGTTCCCATCGACCTGGTGCTCATGGACATGAACCTGCCCGACAGCCATGGGCTCGACGTGAGCCGGCGCATCCGTGCGGCCGGCCTGGCCACCGACATCATCGCTATCACCGCGGTACGCGACCTCGAAAATGTGCGAGGGGCAATAGCGGCCGGGGTCGTGCAATATCTGATCAAGCCGTTCACCTATTCGACCTTCGCCGCCAAATTGACCAGCTACCGGCACTTTCGTCGGGAATTGAACGAGCAGGCATCCGTTGTGACACAGTCGGCGGTTGATCACGCGTTCGCGAGTTTGCGAGCTCCGGCTGACATTTCGCGACCGAAGGGCCTGGCCGATTCGACACTGAACGCGGTGGTTGCCTACCTGCAGGCCCAGGCCGCGCCAGTGTCGGCGAGTGAGCTGATGAAGCCGCTCGGATTGTCGCGTGTTACCGCGCGGCGCTACCTGGAGTACCTCGCCGACCTGGGTCTCGTGCTGCGCGCACCGCGCTACGGCACGCCGGGGCGCCCCGAGAACGAGTACAGCTGGACGAACGCACGCTAGCGGTTGGTGAACACCGGCGGCCGCTTGTCGATGAAGGCGGCCATACCCTCACTCTGGTCATCGGTGGCGAACACGGAGTGAAAGAGGCGACGTTCCAAATGGATGCCACCACTCAGCATCGACTCGTACGCCGCGTTAACGACCTCCTTGGCGAGCATGGCGATCGGCGCCGATTTGGCGGCGATGTCGGTCGCGGTCCTGAGGGCGTCGGCACGCAGGTCTGCGGCGGGCACGACGCGGGCGACGAGGCCGGCGCGTTCGGCTTCGACGGCTCCGATGGTGCGGCCGGTGAGGATCATCTCCATCGCCTTGGCCTTGCCGACGGCGCGCGTGAGGCGTTGGGATCCACCCATTCCGGGAATGACACCGAGCTTGATCTCGGGCTGCCCGAAGGTGGCCGTGTCGGAGGCGATAATGAAATCACAGATCAGGGCCAACTCGCAGCCGCCGCCGAGGGCGTGGCCGGAGACGGCGGCGATGACCGGGGTGCGCACGGCGGCGAGGCGGTCCCAGCCGGCGAACCAGTCGTCGAGGTACATGTCCATGTAGCTCATCGTGGACATCTCCTTGATGTCGGCGCCGGCCGCGAAGGCCCGCTCCGAGCCGGTGATGATGATCGCGCCGATCTCGGGGTCGAGGTCAAGCCGGGTGGCGGCACCGACCACATCGTGCATCGTGGCGAAGTTGAGGGCGTTCAGGGACTTGGGCCGGTTGAGCGTGATCACGCCGACCCGGCCGTGGCGTTCGAGCAGAATGTTCTCGTAGGTATCGGCGTTGGTCGGGGTTGCGTTGGTCGGGGTTGCGTTGGTCGGGGCGTCGGTCTGGGAGTCGCTCACGCTGTGGCCTCTCGTTCGGTGAATGTGTTCTTGATCGGTTTGTGGTCGTGTGTAGCCGGGCGCGGCAATTGCAGCTCGCGCTCTCCCAGCGGCGCGAAGTGCGCCTGCACGTCGGCGTCGGGCACGGCGTCAATGGTGTTGGGCTGCCAGACCGGAGCGCGGTCTTTGTCGATGACCTGGGCGCGAATGCCCTCGACCATGTCGGGGCCGGCCACCATGCGCAGCGACACCCGGTACTCCTGCTCGAGGACGTCTTCGAGGGTGCCGAGGTCGCGGGCGCGGCGCAGGGATTCGAGGGTGACCGAGACGGCGGTCGGCGACTTGGCCAGAATCGCGCTGGCGGCCTCGCGCGCGGCGGCAACGGGCGAGGTCTGCAACCGGTGCATGATGGCGGGCAGCTCGTTGCCGGCGTAGCACTGGTCGATCCAGGCGCGCTCGGCCATGAGTGGCGCCTGCGGCACGGTCGACGAGTCGTGCTGGGCGATGGCTGCGGCAGCGGGCATCCGTTGGAGAGAGTCGACCAGAGAATCGAGCCGAGTTGAATCGACGAAAATGTCGGCGAGGCCGAGCGCGATGGCATCGCCGCCGGTCATGGTCCCGGCGGTGAGGGCGAGGTGGGTGCCGAGCTCACCGGGGGTGCGCGAGTAGAGGTATGTTCCGCCGACGTCGGGCACGAAGCCGATGGTGGTCTCGGGCATGCCGAGTTTCGTGCGTTCGGTCACGATTCGGTGCGAGGCGTGGCCGCTGAGGCCGACTCCCCCGCCGAGCACGATGCGGTCCATCAGGGCCACGAACGGCTTGCGGTACCGCTTGATCTGGGCGTTCAGCGTGTACTCGTCGGCCCAGAAGCGCGCGTTCTCGTCGCTTTCGGTGCGGGCATCGCGGTAGATCGACACGATGTCGCCGCCGGCGCAGAGGGCACGGTCGCCGCTACCGGTGAGCAGCACGGTGTGCACAGCGGTGTCGTCGGCCCACTCCGTGAGGGCTGCAGCGATGGAGCAGATCATGGCGTGGGTCAGCGCGTTGAGCGCCTTCGGCCGGTTCAAAATGATGCGGGCCAGCGGTCCGTCACGCTGCAGCAGCACCTCAGGCTCCGTCACAGTGGATACGGCCCCGCCGGCACCCGCCACCGTACTGTCGCCAGCGGGGTGGGTGCCCGAGGGGCTATCGATCGCGTCAGTGCTGGGCATAGAAGACCTTTCCGCGGCGATGCGGTTGTGAATGCGAGTATCAAGCTACGTGGCGTGCCCCAGTCTATCGACGGGAATTTTGGCTCTTGTGGCCTAACCCTGCCTCTTTTGGAGCGCCCTAACGGCCGCACGCCGCTTTCCGTCCAGGTTTCTGACTGTCAAAGGAGCAGATACTTCAGGGCAGAAAACGGCAGGCCAACCATGTGGCGAACTCTGCTTGGTGTCGCGAAAACGGTCGTGGAAGTCGTTGGTCTTGACCGTGAATCGGGGGTTCAGGTCGCCCGGGTCAGGCCGGGGACGCCCCGTTGCCGATGCGCCGCTGCCGCATCGCCGCGTTCGTAAAACGCCACCGGCCGCATCGTCAAACACCGGCCTGCGATCCTCGCAGCCATCGAGCACGGACTCTTCACCGGCCGCATCGAAGCCATGAACACCAAGATCCGACTCATCACCCGCATCGCGTTTGGCTTCAAATGCACCGAGGCCCTCCTCGCCTTCATCGCCTTCATCGCCCTCATCGCCCTCGCCATACTCAGCCTCGTCGAGCATCGACCCGTGCTCCCCGGCCGACTTCAACCCACGGTTACGTCAGGAGAGCCGGAATTCCCAGCCGTTGCAACAACTTTCGTGACCCTGACTTCGATGCGACGATTTTCTGTACCGACTGAATCGTCTCCCAGCCGTCCCAGCGGCTGGTTTGACAGCCCCTCGTGCCGCCTCTACCGTTTAACCGGTTCCGGGCATGTGCCCGTAACCCTACTTACACGCTCAATGAAGAGGTCCTGGTCCATGAGCACCACCTTGCCGACAGAAGAAGTCGTTCCAGAAAAGGGACTGGCCAAAGTGGCCCAGACCATGGCGAAATGGACCGAGAAGTGGTTTCCGGATGCCTACATCTTCGCCCTCGGCGGAGTGATCATCGTGGCGCTGGCGGCCCTTTCTTCCGGCGCATCCCCGACCGCCATCGTGGTCGCCTTCGGCGACGGATTCTGGGATCTCACCGCCTTCACACTGCAAATGGCAATGGTCGTGATGACCGGCTATGTTGTCGCCACCTCCGCCCCCGTCGCCCGAATCATCGATTGGATGGCGGCGGTGCCGAAAACGGCAGCATCGGCCGTGGGCTTCGTTGCTTTCCTGGCGATGTCGGTGTCCTTTCTCAACTGGGGTCTCAGCCTTGTCTTCGCCGGTCTGCTGGCCAGGGCTATCGCCCGCCGCACTGATCTGCGGGCGGATTATCGCGCCCTGGGGGCCGCAGCATTCATGGGGCTCGGCGCGGTCTGGGCACTGGGGCTGTCCTCATCCGCTGCACAGCTGCAGGCCACGGAGGCGTCGATCCCGCCGGCTCTGTTGAAGATCACCGGAGTCCTGGATTTCGGCAAGACGATTTTCACCTGGCAGTCCCTGGTTATGCTCGTGCTCTTGATGATTCTTACAACGGTCATCGCGTTTTTCTCGGCGCCGCGGGGTGCGGCCATCAGAACAGCCGCCGACCTGGACATTGACCTCGACGATCAGCCGGAACCGGCCACGAGCCGCACCCGGCCGGGCGAGTGGCTGGAGTTCAGCTGGATCCTGCCGGCCCTGATCGGGCTCCTGACCCTCGGCTGGCTCATCGCGCAGTTCCTGTCCAAGCCATTCCTCAGCGTGATCAGCAGCCTCAACGGCTACCTGCTGGTCTTCCTCGTACTCGGTCTGGTGCTGCACAAGACACCGCGGAACTTTTTGCAGGCCGTCACCAAGGCCGTGCCGGCGACCGCCGGAATCCTCGTGCAGTTCCCCCTGTATGCTGCGATGGCCGCCGTTCTGACCCGGGCCGTCGGCAACGGCGGGCTGACTGTCTCCCAGCACCTGTCCGAGTTCTTCACGAGCATCAGCGATGGCGGAGGCTTCGCCGTGATCATCGCCATCTACACGGCCATTCTCGGAATTTTCGTGCCATCCGGTGGGGGCAAGTGGTTGGTGGAAGCTCCGTATGTCATGCAATCGGCGACGGATGTGGGGATGAACCTGGGTTGGACCGTGCAGATCTACAACGTGGCTGAAGCGCTGCCCAACCTGATCAACCCGTTCTTCATGCTTCCGCTGCTGGCAGTACTCAAGCTACGGGCCCGGGACCTGGTGGGGTTCACGTCGCTGCAGTTCCTGTTCCACTTGCCGGTGGTGCTGCTGTCGGTATGGCTGCTGGGCATGACGTTCACCTTCGTGGCTCCGGTCATGCCGTAGCGTCAGCCCAGCACCGTGGAACGCTCGGCTGCCCGTGATGGCGTGACCGACGACGAGGGTGCTGATCTCGTCGCTGCCCTCGTAGCCGGCCTCGTCGCTTCCCTCGTCGCTGCCCCATCATCGGCGTAACGAAACGGCTTCACGCGGATGCCATGGGCCCCGCACGCACAGCCACCAGATCACGAGCACGGGAGAGTCGGCCTACTTTCCGCCCACTCCGGTTTCATGGTCGACCAAGCTGCGCTGACTCTGTCGCGTCACAGTTTTGCGATCACTGTGCAGCATTGTTCCCTCGTAATTATTCAGGTTATCCCCCGTGGATCAGTCACAATATCAACCGTAGAAGCCGCGTGCTCGTCCGTCACGCCACCGAGGTCGCCCAGCAACTCCGACAACACTGACTCCTCCTCGACTCGCAGGCGCAGGTCCTCCATGGCGACGGCCAGGTCTGGGTCCCAGGCTGTTTCGCCGACGGCACCGCTGAAGGCTGCCGTCGACTGGCTCGACTCGCACGCGGTGCGATAGTCCGCCGCGCCAAACCGCCACGGCAGCCACGGGGCGCTCCAGGCCAGGGTGCGGGCGATCGCAAGCCCACCCGCATCGAAATCGCCGTGATACCGAAGCACTGCACCGCCATCCACCAACCGCGTCAGCAAGCGGATGACGGCGGCTCCCGGTTGCCCATTCACGCACACGAGCGAGGGAACGTCGGCACCGAACCGGTCCGCGGCGGCAGCCACGACCGCGGGATTCTCGCAGACGAACACGAGCGAAGGAACCGTGCCGACATCGTCCGCCGCCAGCTGCCGCTAGGTGAGCACCGCCGGCTGGCCCGCAGTGGTGAGCGCGGCGAGAGCCCGCGCGGTCGGCGAACCGGCGCCTCCCGGCAGCCCCACGGCCAGCACCGTCGACGAGAGTTCGTCGACGACGACACCACAGGCCAGCCAGGCCGAGCGGCGCCAGCCAGCGCCTTTTCCGGCCGGTAGGGAGGCGAGCACCGCAGCGAGTCCGGCTGCGATCGACCCCAGCGGCGCCTTCGCGTCGAGCGCGTGGGCATCACCGAATAGGCGCGCAGCCAGCACCCCGAGCACCTCACCCTCAGCTGACAGCTCGCGCACCAGCCGAGCGAGACGAAACGCCAGGTCATTCACCGCCTCCGCTGTCGCAGTCGCTCGTCGCAACCCACCGTTGCTGAGCATGCCGTCCACCCCCGGCGACAGCCACGGCCGCTCGATGGCCATACCGCGCAGGGTGTCGGCGCCCTGCTGCCAGCTCTCCCGGGCGGCAAGTCGGGCGGCCCGCCCGACGACCGGGCCGGTCAGGGCCACCACCGCCGCCGCCAGGCCCTCAGGCCAGGCATCGCGTCGCAGCGCGTCGTCGAGCTGGTCGAGCGAGACCGACGCCGACGACCCGGGGCGCACGGCGCGCCCGGTCAGCCGGGCCGACGCCATCCGCTCAGCCGTGCTCGCGTTCTGCTTGGTGACCGTGCCGTCGAGCAGTCCCTTCTGGTCGAGCCTCGCGCGCATGCGGGCGAGAAACCAGGCCGTGTCGGGCGTGCCGAGCAGACGGCGAATGCGCTCGAGGTCACCGCTCACCACAGGCTGCCCGCTGGGTCGGCCGAGACCAGCGGCTCGGCGACCGCGGCGCGTCGTCGACCGTCCCACTGCCAGCGCTGCACGTGCACGGCGTCGGAGCCGTCGAATCGAGTCAATTGGGCGATCGATAGCCCCGGAACTTCGGCGTAGCAGCCCCATCGCGTTCGCTCGTCATCACCACGTCCAGGTCGAACTCGGCCAGCAGCCCCAGGCAGCTGGCCCGGGAGTTATCGTCGACATCGGCGATGGCGCGCTCGGTGTCGGCTTCGGCGAGGCGCGTTTCGGTCTCCGCTTCGCGACGGTCAACCTCAGTCACGGCGCCCTCAGCTGCCTCGAGCGCTGTGATCAGCTCGGTGACCCGGGCGAGTGCTTCGCGGGTTCGGGCGGTGCGCAGCGTCGTCGCCGCGCGGTCACGGGCGAGCGCCTCGGGATCCCGACCTACAGCGAGCGCCGCATGGTCGTGCTCGATGCGTGCCTCGGCGGCGGCTGCAACGACCACGGCGACAGCCGCGTGCACCTGGGTATCGGCGACGGCACAGGCCGCCCGGTCGTCCCCGGCGTCTGTCTCGCTGCGCTGGAGTGTCGCGGTCGCGTTGTTCAATCCCTGCTCGGCGGCTATGGCGCGTTCTTCCGCGGTGACGGCGGCCGCATCCGCGAGCTCGAGCATCCGCTCACTCTCGGCGTGGGCGCTGTCGCGCAGAGCCTCGCGCTCAGCGTCGAGTTGAGTGCGTTCGCCCTGCAGCAGGGCGGTTTCAGCCGCGAAGATGCTCAATGACTGCTGCAATTGCTCCAGCTCGGCGGTGGTCTCGATCACGGCACGACCAAACCGATCGAGCTCGGCCTGCTCCCGGCGCGGCCCCTCGGCGTGGCGTTTGAGCATCACCCGGGAGTAGCCGCGATAATGTTCGAGAAATCGGTGTACCGCTTTCTGCGCGGCGGCCAGCTGTTGTACCTCTTCGCGTTCCTCGTCGAGTGAGCGCAAGCCGTCGGCGAGCGATTTGATCACCGCGTCGCCGATCGGCGTGAGCGCCCGGGTCAACGCCTCCGACAGCGCTGCTTCGCTCGGCTTCTTCGAGAGCTGCGGCGCGCGGATCTGCAGCAGCAGTTCCATCAATTCGGCATAGCGGCGTTCGCCGAGTCCGAACAGGGCCTCATCGACAGCCCGTCGATACTCCGTCTTCGTGTCGTAGACGTGGCCGTGATCGGCCAGAGCGGCAGCGAGCCGGTCACGCCCGAGCGCGAGCCTGTTGCTGTCGACCAGTTCAAGCGTGTCGCGCACCCGTTATGGCGTGACGAAGAACCAGTGCTTCGTCACCCCGCGGCCCCGCGCAGCCTTCAGCCCGGCACCGATGGTGACGAACAGTGCCGCGCCGTTCTCGTCGATGCGACCGAATTCGAGCCAGCTGTAGCCGAGGCGTTCGTTGTTGGGGTGCTCGTTGCCGAGCAGCAGGTTCCACTCCATGTGTTTCTGCCGGTCGCCGTCGGGCTCGACCCGTTGCGGCGAAAGGTCGCCGTCGAGCAAAAAGGGCAGCGTCAGCGCGAGAACCTTCGACTTGCCGGCGCCGTTATTGCCGCGCAGCAGCAGGCGTCCGTCAACGAAGGGAAACTCCTCATTCTCGTAGTAGAACAGAGCGCATCACGCTGGATTATGGTCTGCTGTCCCACCGCACGGCGCGGGAGTTCTTCGAGTCGCTGGAGCGGGAGCACGAGCTCAGCCGCTGACGTCACGCGATGGTCGAACGCGTCGTGTGCGCACCGTTCGGGCGATCGCATCGACCGTGTCGAGCAGGGGGAACAGCACAACCACGGCCAGGGCGATGAGACCGACAACCTCCACTCCGTTCGGCCACCCGATCGTCGCGAAATAGTCGGCATTCAGTAGTCGGTCGCCAGCGACGATCCAGACCGCGGGAACCACGAAGAGCACATCGAGCAAGATCGTGGCCACGGCGTTGGCGACCGACCATCCCGTGTAATGCGCGAATACGTGGAAGCTGATACTCACCGCTGCGTAGAAGAGGGCCACCGAGAACGCGCCCGACTCCCACAACGTCGCGTCGAGGGGCCCAATCGGTGTGCCGCCCGGACCGTCGACGGCACCCACGGACTGCAGCACGATGACGACGCTCGCAATCACCACCAGGAAGAGAACCCCGCCGACGAGCTCGCTCACATAGCCCCGCTGGTCGGGCACGGCCGGGAGTGAGTGCGGGTCCCACTCCGCCGTGCGGCGCGCGTGCAGTGCCGGGGTACGTTCAATGATCGCGAACACCAGTGTCACGATGAAGGCGAGTGACATTGCTGTCTCCAGCGAACCCCACAGGGCGCTCCACAGTGAGTCGATGGGCGACGCACCGGCCACGAAGGTGACGACGCCGCTGAAGACGAACCAGAGCGGAACGGCTGTCGAGAGCAGCACCGCGAGCACGCGCAGGTAGTCGCTGAACAAATCCGGCCCGATCAGGTGGGTGGGTTTGACCGAGTAACTCGCTGCGAGGCTCCTCGGCGGACCGAGCTCCGTGAGCACTTCGCGTTCCGCAGCGGCAGCATCCGTCCCCGCTCCCAGGCGATCCTCGATGGCATCGGCGATCGAGGTGCGCAACTCCGCTTCGATGTCCTGTCGCTGGCCACGGGTCAGGCCGCGAACGGCCGCCGCCACATAGCGATCGGTGAGCGTGGATGCTGTCGTCATGATTTCTCCGTCAATGCCGTGAATGCAGCAGCGAGTTCGACCCAGTCACCCCGAAGGGTGGCGGCAAGCCGCCTGCCTTCGAGGCTCGTGGCATAGAACTTACGGGGCCGGGACTCGTCGGTATTCCACTCACTCTGGACCAGCCCCTGTTTTTCAAGGCGTCGCAGCAGCGGGTAGAGGGTGTTCGCGTCGACCGCGAACCCGGAGGAGTCAAGCGCCGTGAGCAGGGCGTAACCGTAGTTCGACGTCTCCAGGAGCATGAGGCAGGCGAGCACGACGGTGCCACGGCGCAATTCCTGCCGGTGGGTAGCCAGTTCCTCATTTTTCAACACGGTCTCACGCTACTGGTTCACGCCGCCGCCAGCGCCTTGTCGGGCACGCTCGCCGGTGCAGTGCGGCGCCAGGCTGCCGCAAGGGCCAGGATCACGACGAGAACGATGATCTCGGTTGCGGAAAAGAGGTAGTACACCGGGGTCGGAGGAGTGCCGAAGAACAGCGTTGCCACCTGGGTGAGCGCCATGAACGCTGCCGCGAGAACGTTGAACACCCGGTTCGGGGTCTGGCGAAGCACGCGTGACAGCAAGACCATCGCGATGGGCACCTGCATCAGGAGACCCGCGGCAACAAGCTTGTCGGGAGAGAACGGCAGTCCGCCGATCGTGCCCGCCTCGAGGGCAATGAGGTGTGCCGGATCGTTCAGCCCGAGCACATCGGCGTAGATGTAGTTGAACATCACGACGATCCAGAGGGTCGAGAGCAGTGTGGGGCGGTGCAGAGGGGTGATTATGATGCGGGTCATGATGGTGGGTCCTTTCGATCTCATGGATGATCTGCTACTGTGTCTCACACACTATAGTGTTACTCGGGAAGGGGCAATGGTGAAAGCGATCATCCAACGTCAGTACGGTGGACCGGAAACCTACGAACTGGCCGATATACCGAGGCCCGTACCGGGTGCCGGCGACGTGCTTATCCGGGTGCGTGGAGCGTCACTGAACGCCGCTGACATGCTACTGATGCGCGGCGAGCCCTATTTGCTGCGCCTCGCCTTCGGCTTGCGCAAGCCGCGGGTTCTGATCCGCGGTAGGGATGCCGCGGGCGTGGTCGAAGCGGTGGGATCTGCCGTGCACGGTTTCACGGTCGGCGACGAGGTGTTCGCGGAGGTGAGCGCGGGGAGTTTCGCGGAGTACACCGTCGCGCCGGAGCGCCTGGTCTCCCGCAAGCCCACCACGGTCTCCTTCGAGGCCGCCGCGACGGTGCCCGTCGCCGGCACCACGGCGCTTCAGGGTCTGCGGGATGCCGCACGAGTGCGGCCAGGAGACTCCGTGCTCATCAACGGGGCAGCCGGTGGCGTCGGGTCGTTCGCGGTGCAGCTCGCGCGAGTGCTCGGAGCCGAGGTCACCGCGGTCTGCAGCACCCGCAACATCGACCTCGTGCGTTCCCTCGGCGCCCATCACGTCATCGATTACGCGACGCAGGATTTCGCCTCGAGCGACACGACCTATGACGCGGTATTCGATCTTGTCGGCAACCGCACCATTGACGAGTGCCGAAGAGCTCTCAAGCGGCGCGGAACCCTCGTGCTCTCCTCCGGAGCAGGCGGCCGAGTACTCGGGCCCATCGGTCGCATCATCGGGGCCTCAGTGCGTTCGATGTTCGTCGAGCAGACCCTCCGCCCGCTGGTGGCAAAAGCGAGCGCCGCAGATCTCGACGTGTTGCGGGAGCACATCGAGGCCGGCCGAATCGCCCCCACGATCGAGCGCACCTACCCGCTCGCCGAGACCGCGGCCGCGGTGAGTCACCTCATCGAGCACCACGCGCGGGGCAAGGTCGCCATCTCGGTGTGACACACCGCCGCCGCTCTGCGCCACAGGAACGACGACCACAGCGACAACAAGCTACGGTCTACCTAGCGACTGAGCAGCGCCGCCAGGGCCGGATTGTCAATGTCGGGGCCGAGCAACCGGGCGGCCCGGCCCGCGCTGTCGTCTCCGAGCGCCTCAGCATGCAGCAGCGAACGCACCACAAATTCCCTCATGCCGGTTCGGGAGGCGAGGGCACCGAGCGATCCCACCCAGGCGGCGGTGTTGGGGTGGCCGTAGCGGCGTCCGAGATCGCATTGGGCGTCAAGAATGTACGCCTCCAACCAGACATACGGGTCGGTGAGTCGATTACTGCGGATTCGGGCATCCGCGAGAATCTCAAATGCGCGCTCCGACTCTCCCTCAGCTTCGGCGACTAGCGCACGCCCTCGAGCCGACATTCCTTCCCAACAGGGATCGCCCAGTTGGCACGCCCGCGCAAAGGCCTGATCAAGCGAATGAGAGGCTTCGGCCAGCAGAGAGCGCCCCAGATCGACCTCGCCGCTCAGGCTCTGGGGCCAGGGCGCAAACGCGAGCCAATGACTCTGTTCACACAGCTCTTGGGAAAGATTTAGGCACCGCTCCGCCACAGAGAAATCAGTGCGGAGAAGGTGAATCCGGCCGAGCATCGATAGGGCATAGGCCTCCATCCGCGTTTCGCCCGCTGCACGGGCAGCGTCCACTGCCGTGGTGAGGTGTTCCAGCGCCTGGGGATAGTTTCCGCGATCGCTCGCTGTCGCCCCGAGGTACATTTCCGCTTTCGCCACGATCGCCAACGAACCGTTGCCGAGCCTGCGAGCATCCGTTAGCCGCAGCTCGGCTCGGTCATACCGTGCACGGAGAAAATCGACGTAACCGATCTCGGCGCGAGCTTCGGCCGCCAACTCCGGTTCGGCAATCGCCATCGCCACCTCATCGGCCGCATGCAACGTGGCCACACCCTCCTCGTCCTGGCCGCGCAAGGAGTGAATCAGCGCCCCAGCGAGCGCGAGCCTGGATGTGACTCGGAGCCGGTGCGCAGACGAGACATCGGCGAGCGCCACGCCGCTGCGAAGCGACTGCACCCCGACGTCGATTGCCCCGGCGCCCACCGCCGCGAGGCCAGACTCGATGATCGCTTCGATGGAGGCAGCATCCGTTGCGCCGTCAACCTGAAGCTTGGCAACGCGCAGGGCAGCCTCGACCGCCGGGCCCGGCTCCACCCCCAGCTCGGCCAGGAGCAGTTGTCTGCACGCGGCGAATTGCCGGTCGACAGCAAGGTCGTCACCAGCGAGTCGGTAGAGCCTGATGAGCAGGGCCTGGTGATTCTCGTCGAGCGCATTCATGCCGATCAATCTCACGGCGTACGAGATGGCGCGCTCGAGGTTGCCCTGCGACATCATTCCCAGCGCTGCTTCATGCACAATGGCTTCGGTTGCCGCGGAAAGATGGCGCCGCTCCGACAACAGCCAACATTCGAACGTCGCCGCGTCGCGAAACGTGGCTCCCTCCAACAGTTCCGATCCGAGCCCGGGCAGCAGCATGGCTTCGCCCCACGCCCCTTTCGTCAGAGTGGTGACATCAACGGAGGCCCCTATTGGGAGTTGGAGAACGACGGGGTCACCCTCGATGCAACCGTGATCACCGAGAGCGTGCCGGATCTCACCGATGCTCCACCGCAATGCTCGGAGCGGGTCAGCGGCAGTGCCGAACAACATCGCTGCGAGGTGCCTCCGGGAGGGGGGTCGATCATTCAATAGTAGGAAGGCGAGCAGCGCCCAACTCTTCCTACTGCGGAATCGGTAGGGCTCAACTTGGTCGCAATCAATCACCGGGCGACCAAGAAGGTTGATAACAAACTTCATGCGGATCACTTCCGAAAACTGTCAAACGCTTCGTCAAACACCGATAGGGCGAAATGGTATTCAGCATCTCGAAACGTCGGGATGGACCGAGAGGAATCTACGATGCCACTGTACATGGACGTCCATAACATCGAGGGCGGCGTAACGGCCGACGCCGTCGCCGAAGCCCATGCCGCGGATCTCGCGACGCAAGACGCCCACGGCGTGCACTATCTCAAGTACTGGGTTGATGAGCAGGCGGGAAAGATCTTCTGCCTGGTCGACGCACCCGACGCCGAAGCGGCCAATACGGTTCACCGGGAGGCCCACGGCCTCGTGGCCGATGAGGTCTATCCCGTGAGTGAACACGGCTAGCCGCTTCCCATGCGTGAGGCAAGCGGCCTGCAGGATGCCAACCGGGCGGCGGAGTCGAACTGGCTTGACCGGTGGACCGAAGGTCCCACGGACGCAGCGCCGGCGTTGCTGCTCCCTGGCACGCCGGCGCCGGACCTGACGTTGCCCGACGAGACGGGGACCCCGCGCCGGCTGGCCGACTTCTGGGCCGACGGGCCGGCTCTGGTCATGTTCTGGCGGCACTTCGGCTGTACGTGCGGCGTGGCCCGCTCCGCACGGCTGATCGCTGAAGTCCATTCTTACCGGGAGGCCAACCTCACTCCGGTCATCATCGCGCAGGGGGAACCTGAACGGACGGCGGAGTACAAGGCCGCCCGCGGCATCCCGTGTGCCATCTTGTGCGATCCCGACCTGGATGCCTACCGCGCTTTCGGCGTCGGGCACTGGGCGGTGGAGCAGGTGCTGTTCGACGCTCCGCCGGAGTACTGGGCCCATCCCCGGGAGCTCGGTATTGAGTTCCAAGACGGTAGGCGCCGTGAGGGACGACCGCCAGTCGACGATCCATGGCGGGCAGCCGCCGAGTTCGTCGTCGGCACAAGCGGGCGCATCCGGCTGGCCTATGCCTACCAGTACTGCGAGGATTACCCGGATGCGCGGGTGCTCACGACCGCCGCCAGGCTCGACCGAGGGACCGAGTAGCTAGTAGAGCTGACGCTGTTTCAGCCGGGTTCACATATGGGGCCTCTTCTGCGTTCATGCCATCTCTACGTTGGAGGTCGAGGTCGTCAGAACGACCTCAATATCACTCTTGCTGCTCGACGATGAGCACGTCCGAATGCCGCCTCGCCAGCTCGCTCGCAATCCACCATGCTGAGTGACCTGCAGCCGCTGCGACAGCTCAGGCTTGCTGCGCCAGGACGTCCGATAGCGTCGTTCCGAGCAGCCGCGCCGACTCCTCATACCTGGCCGTCAGCCGCTCGCGCGCTTCATCCGACAGCCCCTCCTGCCGCTTCGGGTCGGCGTTGTGCGAGATATCGGCCTGCTTCACGATCAGCGCCAGCGGGTTTGCGAGCACGCGCGCCATCGACTCAGCCAGCGGTTCCTGTGGGCGCTTCGTGATGGCATCCACTGCCTGAACGATGTGCGGCCCAAAGCCGCGAAGGGCGAGATCATCGAGCGTCACCGGGGTGTCCTCCACCACGTCGTGCAGCATGGCCACGATCTTTGCGTCGTCGCCATGCACCCGCTTCATCACCGCGAGCGGGTGGTGGATATAGGCAACGCCGAGCTTGTCAACCTGCCCGGCATGCGCTGAGCGGGCCAAGTCGATTGCGATATGCAGCGGCGAGGGCTCGGCACCGGCGATCAGGTAGTCGGTGACGGATGCCCAGCTTGGGAACGCGGCATCCGGCCCGAACTGCAGCCACTCCCCTCCAAAGCCGACAGCACCGTTGGCCGCCCGGTCATCGACGAGAAAGTCGCCGCGGTTGAGGTTCTTGTGGTGCGAGAGGATCAACCGTTTGTAGGCGGCGGACTCGCTGGTGAGCGCCAGGTGTTTCCGCACCCAGAGCACCTTGTCTTTCCAGGCGGAATCGTTGTGCCACGGCGCTGTCGAGAGGATGTAGGTGTCGAAGTGCGCGTCGAGCTCGCAGTAGGCCTCCAGCGCTCCGGGCACGGGGTCCATCAGCGCAAAGATCCCCGGGGCATCGTCGTAGTGGCCGTCGTACGTGGCGCGGTCCTCCGCGGAGAGCCGGTCAATGCCGCTCTGGAAATCCACGAGCGTGTTGTCGAGGTCGATGTAGAGGATCTTCTTCGGTTCAGTGTTGGTCGGTTCGGTGGTGTTCGGTTCAGTGGTGGTCGGTTCAGTGAAAGTCATGGATGCTCCTCAGGGCAGGTACGGGCCGAGAACCCGGGCCGTGGTGATGGTCAGATTGCCGTTGATCTGTTCGTAGAGCGGCATCAGCGGCATGGCGCCCATGACCGTGTGGGCGACCCCGGCGATGTCGAAGATCGCGATCGGCTTGAGGTCGCGCAGCACCGCCCAGAACGGTTGGAAGAAGTAGACCTCGCGACCCGTTTCGAGTTGTTTGTCCGCGGCATCCTCGTACGCCGTGCGTGCCTCCACGGCGGTGGGGAACTCGTCGAAGTAGTCGCAGGAGTCGCCGACCAGCATCGGCGCGGGCACCGCGTACCACTCGTGCCGGTCGTCGACCGCGGAGGCCAGAGCACTGGCGATCACCCGGTAGGCGAGCGCCCGCGGCGTTGTGGCCGAGGTCGCCTTCGGCACACCGAGCCCGGTCGCCACCTCGATGCGCTTGAGAGTCTCGTGAGGGCTGAGCGCGGCCATCATCTCGATCCAGTTGATGCTGTTCACGACACCGTTCACAAGGTATTTACAGCCGCCAACAAGGTCCCATTGGATACTCAGGCCGTCTTGCTCGTCGTGCACGAGCAGCAGCCGACTGCCCTCGTTTACCTCCACGCCGGAGATGCGCAGGTGCGGATGCCGGCGCACCAGTTCGCTGGCGATCCACCACATCTGGGCGGTCAGGAATCGATCCGCGGGCGGGTTGTACTCCTCGTAGCCGTCACCCCCGCCGTCGCCCTCATCGACACCATTCACAAAGTTGTCGCCTGAATTATTCGACGCTGCATTACTCATCGTTCGGTCCCCCCGGTTGACTCAAGACAATCCACTCACACTCGGCCGCTGCATCGCGTCGCAAAACGCCCGATTCGGGTTCGCACGTGGCAGCGCGCCCATAACATCCCGCAGCGCGCGGTCGATCGGAACCCCCCGGTGCCTGGCCGCGTAGAGCGCCGCAATCGTGGGTGTGCGGCTCATCGCCTGCACGCAGTGCACCAGCACGGTTCGCCTCTCGGCACGCAGGGCTGCGATCGCGTCAACAGTGTCGGCGAACACGAAGTCGAGGTTCGGATTTTCGCCCGCGCCCGCTTGGTCGATCAGCCAGACCGCCACCCGGTTCTCCGCATGGATCCTGTCCGGGATCTGCGCCGTACCGACCCGGCACAGCGAGACCACCGCGTCGATCTCTGCGGGCAGTGCGTCGAGGCTGCCGACCGCGCCCAGCCAGACGCCGTCGTCATGCGGATGCCGCACCAGCGCAGACACATCCCCCCACGACGAATAATCAACCCGCGCCTCCCCCCTGTGGTTGAGCCCCCGGTGGTCGAGCCTGTCGAGACCCCCGCCCCGGTGGTCGAGCCTGTCGAGACCCCGCGCCCGCACCGCCTCCCCCGCCAGCCGCACCAGATCTCCCCCGCGCAACTCCGGCCAGCCGTGAATCACTCGCCGCCACTCCGCCGGCACCGCAGACACACCCCATCGCGCCCCGAGTAACCCGCCGGCGATGGCGGCAACGGTGTCGGTGTCACGGCCTCCGCGCACGGCGGCTTCGAGGGCGAGGCGCAGGTGGGAGGCATCCGTCTGATCGGTTCGGGAAATCGCCGACCAGGCGCCCTGCACAGCCTGCACGACCCAGCCGTTCTTCGGGAACGCGCTCGGCGGCAGGGTCTCGGCCTCGGCGATGAGGCCGGCCCAACGATCGCGGCGTGCGGCCGGCAGTGCGTCCAGCCCAACACGAATGTCGATCTCGCCGTGCAGCACCGCGTGCCGCATGGTCAGGCACCAGAGCACGCAGGCGTCGCCGGCATCCGTTTCGAAGTGGGTGAGGTCGCTGACCAGCCGGGCGGCCTCGGCGAGCCCGGTCGGGTCGTCGAGGTAGCCGAGCACGACCGGGGCCGTGCGCATGAGCGAGCCGTTGCCGGCGCTGCGCCCGGTGCGGTCGTGGTGCGCCTTCGCCACGACCCGAATCGCGGATGCCGTGGGCTCGGTCCGGCGCAGAATCGCCCCGAGCTGGATCCCCACGTCGGGCGCCTTCTTCGCCCAGTCGACCCACTGCGCGACGATCTCGTCGAGCACGGCCTCCTCGCGGAGGTCCCGTCCGGCGGCCACCATTCGCAGGATCGGCACGGCCATCGACGTGTCGTCGGTCCACTCCCCCGGCGCCCAGCCGAAGCCGCCTCCGCCCTTCATCGTCACATCGGTGTCGTCGGAGAGCGGCGGTCCGAACTCGTAGCCGGCACCGAGGGCGTCCCCCGCGGCGGTGCCGAGGATGAGGCCGGCCGCCCGGTCATTCTGTGCTGACGTGAGCTTCATGTGCTCCCCCTAGTTACTGAACGAAAAGGTCCTGCGACAGTCACTGCCCAGGCAAGTCTTCATTCCGGGCCTTAGCGCAAAACTCCGCTATCCCCCGATAGTTGAAGGTTAGAGCCAATGTGCGACAATTGTCAAGTGACCAACAATCTGGGCAGCCACGGGAAGCGCCTCACCGACTATCCGCGCCCATCGGTCGCCGTCGACACCGCCGTGCTCACCGTGCACGATGACCAGTTGTGCGTGGCCCTGGTACCAGCCCAAACCGCGCGTCGACTCGCGACCGGCCCCGCGCTGCGACGCCTGCCGGGCACCTTTGTGCACGAGGGTGAAACCCTGGCCGACGCGGTGCGCCGCTCCCTCGCCGACAAGGCGGGAATCCGCGGCCTGTCCCCCGTGCAGCTGCAGGTGTTCGATGCGCCCGGCCGGGACGACCGCGGCTGGGTGATGTCGGTCGCACACATCGTTGTCGTGCCGCACCAGGCGCTCGCCGACGTCGCCGTGGTTCCCGTCAGCGCCGCGCAGGGCCTCGCGTTCGACCACGACCAGATCGTCGAACTCGCCCTGGCACGGCTGCGCCTCGACTACACCGAGACGCCCGACCCCGCGCGGCTGCTCGGCGACGAGTTCACCCTCCTGGCCCTGCAGCGCCTGCATGAGTCGGTCTCCGGCGAACGACTCATGCGCGACACGTTCCGTAGGGGCATGGAGCGCAAGCTCGAGCCCACCGGTCAACTCCAGACCGGAACCGTGGGCAAGCCCGCGCGGCTGTTCCGTCGGCTCCTTTAGGTGGGGGCCGCGCCTTCTCTGGTAGCGGAAGCCACCGTGCAGGTTGCTGGGACCCGCTCACCCTCGCGCCTAGTCGCGTCCCGGGAGCAATATCAGTCGCATCCCATATAGACGCGTCGTTCGCTCATCGGCATCGTGAGCATTTGCGGGCTCGGGGGCCGTTGAATATTGCCGTCGGGGGCCACTGTTATGGCCTTTCGGTGCCGGGCTGTCGCGCGGTCGGGGGCCACTGGCGCCCGACCGCGCGAGCCTTTATGCCTCGACCTGGCCGGCGGTGTGTTCTCGCATGTTGTGGCCGCCGGACTGGCGCTACCATCAAGCGCTACTCGCCACCCTGGCCATGATCGAAGCCGGCGCCACCCGCCTCGGTGTCTCCGGCAGCGCCGCGCTGCTCTCCGGCGCTAACACGGCCGAAGCGGCCGGCAGCTACTGACCGCCGACTGGGCTCGCACATTCCGCTCGCCCAGAGCCAGAGTCGCCTGTCGGTCGGAGTAAATCCGCCGGACAGGTGAGGCAGCTGCTGGTTTCGCCCTTGAGATCGGAGAGTGTGGCGGCTCCCCAGCCGCCGCGCAAGTTCTACCGGCCAGCCGAAACGTCGATCAGCACCTTTCCCATGACTCCGCTCTCGACCAGCGCATGGGCTTCCGCCGTGTGCGCGAGGGCGGTCCGGTGCAGCGGCAACCCCGCCTCCTCCCCGACGGCAAGGGCGCCGTCGACGAGGGCGGCGTTGATGTCCTCGGCCGCCGCCCGGATCACGTCGGCGCCCACCGTGTAGAGCAGCACGAACTGGTAGCGCGCGTTGAGGCTGAAGTGCTGGCGCACGTCGAGCGTCATCTGGTCGCCGCCGTTGTTGGCATAGACCGCGATCGACCCCCGATTACGGATCACGGCCAGGTCGAGCCGCGCATTCTGGGCCGGTGCGACCTCCACGATCAGGTCCACCCCCTCCGGTGCGATCGCCCGGATCTGGTCGACGACGTTCGCGTCGGTGTAGGTGAGCACGTGCTGCGCGCCGGCGGCCGTGGCGAGCGCCGCTTTCGCCGGACCGCTCACGGTCGTGATGACGGATGCCCCTGCCCACCGGGCCAGTTGGATCGCCGCGTGCCCGACCGCACCTGCACCGCCGGCCACGAGCACGACCTTCCCGGTCAGGGCTCCCGGGTGCAGCCTGCGCGGCCCGTCTTCGGCCACGGTCAGCGCGCGGTACGCCGTGATCGCCGGCACCCCGAGGCTCGCGCCCTGGTCGAAACTCGCATTCGCCGGCAGCAGGAAGACCCGCTCGGCGGGAAGCACCGCATACTCCTGAGCCGAGCCGCTGTTCGCGCGCTGATACGCAGCGAGCGCCAACCACACCCGGTCGCCCACACTGACGTGCTCGACGCCGGCGCCGACCGCCTCCACAATCCCGGCGCCGTCCTGCCCGGGCACCACATCGTCGAATGCCAGCGCCTGGCCCGGTGCCGATCCGCGGCGCGACTTCCAGTCGGTGGGGTTCACGCCGCTGACCACGATCCGCACCCGCACCTCGCCGGCTCCGGGTTCGGTCACCGGCCGATCGACGAGCTGAAGCACGGACGGGTCACCGGTCTGGCTGTACACAATGGACTTCATGTCAGGGGTAACACGGGCGGGGGTGGAATGGTTCCCGCTCTGACGTCTTGCTCCTGGAAACCGGCGCCTAAACCACTGGCATCGAAGCCGCAAAGTACTCGTAGAGGCTCGACTCGATTGGGCTGGCCAGACCAAGGGTCATGGAGACAACGTCATGCCCACTCTCTCCGGTCATTTTCGTTTGACGAGCATCCTGCGATTTCGCTTTCCCGAGATAGTAGAAATCAGTGCCCTCTGCATCGTCTTTCTTTGCCAACACGTGCAACGGGAGCTGATTCTCAACAATGGCTTTTACCTCGCCACTCGCGAGTGTTCGCCTGCTGCGGGTGAACCAGGTCAGGGTTGACGGATTGAGAAATTCATCCTCATACTTCGTACTCTCGGACACCTCTGACCCCTTGTGGTAGGTCACGAAAATGGGGCAACTGTTCGAGAAGTAGTCGACCTTGTACCCGTAGATTGTGCTCTGCTGATTCGACTGCCAATTGAGCAGGCGGCAGACATCTTTGCGAGAGTAGCGTTGACCCACTTCAAGCTGTCCGCTCCACTTGTAGCGATGGCGTGCGAGATACAAGCCCGCATCCACGACATCGCGAACGTGCTTTTGGAAGAGCGGCTCTGCACCCCATGCCGCCGCGAATTTCTCGCTGAGGAGGTACACCCCATCCTGAATCGAAACGAGCGGCTCGGCACCGTACTTCGCGGCTTCCGCTTCGGTGAAGAAGGTCAAACTCAGTACGGCCAGAACGGAATTGAGGGTCGCCTGATCGTTGGCCAGCCCGCTCCCCTCGAGCGCAGTTTGATAGCCCTCAACCGTGAGTCCACCAGAATGCGACAGCAGCCTGTCGAGCAGTAGCAGCTCGTGTGGCCGCTTCCCGTTGAGAAGCTCTCCGGAGAGGAACGTCAGGACAGCATCTTCGAAGTCACCGGCCGTTGCATCCATTGCCCCGACCTTTTTGAGAAATCTCCAGTAGTTCTTCTGCTTGGTCGCAATGACCGTCGGGTCGACGGTGTCGAATCGAGCGAAGTCCATGAGTAGCGGTGATCGGCCAAGGCGGTTCTTGAGTTCGACGAAGGATTTCTTGAGGTTTGACATGCTGTCAAGAGTTGTAGTCGCGAGGGAAGCAAAGATCTTCTCCCTCGAAATCGCGTCAAAATTGACGCTCGAGAGGCCAGCTATCGCGCCAGCTTCTTGCGCATCGATGATCTTCTTGCGGATCGAATCCTTGTTGAGGGTGCTGTCACCGAAGAGAGCGATGGGGATCAGATAGTTGTTGTCATAGTTGCCAATGAAGTCGATCACCACGAGGTGGTCTTTGCCTGCAACCTTGCGCAGCCCTCGCCCTAACTGCTGCGTGAAAACGATGCTCGACAGCGTCTGTCGGAGCATAACCACCTGATTGACCGAAGGGATGTCGATGCCTTCGTTGAAGATATCGACGGTCGCGATGTAGTCGAGCTCACCGCGCTCCAGCATCTGCACGGCCGCCTCGCGCTCCTCGACCGAGTTCTTCCCGCTCAGGGCGCGTGTTCGAAGTCGCTGCCCGTGGACATCCCGCTGGTTGAGAATTTCAGAGAGCTCAGCGGCTTCGGCATTCTTGCTGCAGAAGATCAACCCTTTGACCGGCACACCTGCATGGCCGTATTTTTCGATGGTGGACACAAGATGATCCACGCGCTCAGATGCGACCAACCGACTGAGATCCGCGACCTGATCTATTACTTCGCCGTTTGATTTCACGTAGTCAGTGACGCCGTAGTAGTGGAACGGCGCCAACATGTCTGCTTCGAGCGCCTTCTGCAAACGGATTTCGTAAGGCACGTTGAAGTTGAACAGCTCAAACACGTTAAGCTCATCCGTGCGCTCTGGAGTTGCTGTCATCCCGAGCAAGAAATCCGGCTCAAGGTGATCGATCAGCGCGCGGTAGCTCGCTGCGCCAGCCCGGTGGACTTCGTCGATCAGTACGTAATCAAAGGCGTCAGGCTCAATCGCGAGAAGATTCTCAGGCCGAGAAAGCGACTGAATCGATGCGAACACATAGCGACGATCGAGCTCTTTCTTCGATCCGACGAATTTGCCGAAGTCGCTGTCAGGGGCATTGAGGACGCGCTTGAACTCATCAATTGCCCGGTCCAGAATCTGCTCGCGATGAACGACGAACAACATCCGTTCTGGCGCGTATGCCCGGACGTCGAGCGCGGAAAGGATTGTCTTTCCCGTCCCTGTCGCCGAAATGACGACGGCACGGCTCTCCCCTGCGTCCCGCAGAGCCTGGATCTCGGCGAGTGCTTCTACCTGCATTGAATTGGGGAGGATCACTCCCTCCGGCAGCGCATCACCGAGCGGTTCAACCCCTGTTGCGGACCGGAGCGGGTTGTGAGGCTGCAGAACCCACGTCAGTGCGTACTCATCGATCCACGCCCGCGTCAAGGCGGTCGAAGCATCCCTATGCACCTGCGCTGCGCGCGCGAGCTGCTGCACGATGTCACCATCGGGCAGCGCGGAGAAGCGCAGATTCCATTCCTGGTTCCTCAGCAATGCCGAGGCCGTCAAGTTGGAGCTGCCGACGATCGCCGTGGTGCTCGACTCCTGCTCGAATATGTACCCTTTCGCGTGGAACCCAGCAGCGGAGTCTGGATACACGTAGACATCGACGCCATCGAGGTTGAGGAGTTCACGGAACGCGGCCGGCGAGTTGAATCCGAGATAGGTGGACGTGATGATCGTGCCCGTTCCTCGATAGTCGAGGAGTGCCTGTTTGAGCAGGGCGATCGCGCTTGGCGTGATGAACGCGACGGAGAAAACAAAGTTGCGCGATCGCTTGAGCTCATCAAGGATCGCTTTGAGCATCGTCTGGCCATTGGAATTCGAAACGAGAGTGGGGTGGAAGACCTGGTCAGCCGTGATGTGTGAATCTAAGAACCCGAAAGCATTGTCGAGCGTTAGTTGACTGCGAGTCTCATTCAAACCAGGAAGTCCTTCATCACGCGCGCGACTGCGGGGATGTCGGCGGGTGCCCAGTCGAGCTGATCCAGCTCGGCAGCTTGCACCCAACGAATCTCCGAGTGCTCAGTCAGGCGAGGTTCATTGCCGATCAGCGAGCAGTAGTAGGTGGTCAGAATGACGACGCCAAAGTCGTACTCGTGCTCGGTTGTTTCGATATGTTCGCCAATTTCTGCGGAGCAGAGGAGCTCTTCCTCGAGTTCGCGCAGCAACGCCTGTTGCGGTGACTCGTTTGACTCAATCTTGCCTCCGGGGAATTCCCACATGCCGGGCAGCGACATTGTCGCGCTCCGTTGTGCCGCCAGGATTGTTTCACCTCTGATGAGGACTGCGCCGACGACTTCGATTCTTTTCTTCAAGTGCTTACTCCATTGCTTGGCCGTCGCTGCGTCTTGCCAGCTTATCCAGCAGCGGTGAGCGACGCGCATCAGGCAAGACCGCCGTTTCGGCTCCTACACGTGCCCCGCACAGCAACTGATGTGGGGCTGGCGCAGAACGGACAGGCAAAGAAGATCTCCGCCTGGGCGGCGACCTGCTCGCGCCGACGCTGGTGGGCACGCTCTAGGAGATGAACTTCGACAACATGCAGGCGCTGAACTGGGCGTTCGAGCACCAGGTGATGGTGGCCGCGATGGGATCAACAGGGGGTGCTATAGAGGAATCTAGGCGGCGTGAGAGGCTTACCCCTCGCCTCCCCTGCAGCCCAACGCGAGCGTGCTCTTGCACCGCGGATACCGCCTGCAGCCCAGGAACGCACCGCGCTTGCCGGCGCGCTCGACCATGAACGCACGACCGCACCGAGGGCAGACGACCGAATCGAGGGCCTCGCCGATGGCGTTGGTGCGCACGATCCCGTGGTCCCGGATCAGTTCCATCAAGAAAGAAGACTCCCGGTTCTTGACAGTGAACAGCAGCACACCCCGCCGAGCACGAGTCATCGCCACATAGAACAGCCGCCGTTCCTCAGCCCGCTTGAAGTCCTCGGCGGCGGGCATCGCCATCCGCAGCACCGGGTCGTTCGGGATAGTGCTCGGAAAACCCCACTTGCCCGACACCATTCCCGGGATCACGATGTAGTCCGCTTCGGCACCCTTGGAAGCGTGGATGGTCATGAACTTCACGTCCAGGAGGTCGTCGAGTTCCCTGGAGTCCGGTACGCAGTCGATCTGGTGCTTGTAGCGCCCCAGCACGAAAACGGTGACCTTGATGCCCACCGGCTGAGGGATTCTGCCCCGAGCGATCTGGGTGTGCAGTGCTTTCAACTGGTGATGGATGGCCGCCTTCACGGCCGTGTCGGTGTCAACCGAGACGGCGCTGATCGTCGGCGGGTGTTCCGCGGTCGAGGACACGACCCGCTTGACCAGCTGGCTGGGGTTCTGCAGCACGAACTTGCTGGAGACATCCGCTATCGACTGCGGAAACCGGAACGTGCGCTCCAGCCGCAGCACCTCGCTCGGCCCGAACAGGTGCTCAAAATCGGTCATCACCGACAGGTCGGCGCCGGCGAACCGGTTGATGCTCTGCCAGTCGTCACCGACGGCGAAGAGGTGGCGGCCGGGCTGGGCAACGAGGGCTCGGGCGAGCCGGGCCCGGGCGTGGCTGGCGTCCTGGAACTCGTCGACCATGACCAGCTCGTAGGGGCTCTCCCAGTTTCCGGCTTCCAGATGCTCGGCCGAGAGGTTGAGCATGTCCTCGAAGTCGATCGACCCCTCCTCGGCCAGGGCTTTGTCCCACTCGCGCCTAATTGGGGCGAACAGGCGCAGGAACGCGGCGTCGCGGAAGCGCACCTCACCGTGCGATTGCTCCTCGAGGCGATCGCGCAACTGGTCGTCGCTGAGGCGATTGCTCTTGGCGTGGGTGAGAAACGACCGGAACGTCTGCAGCAGGCGCCCATAATCTGTGGACTGATGGCCGGCGAGCAGCCGCTCGGGGTTTGCCTGCAAACGAATGCCGCGGTCGGTCAGTTCCTTCTCCAGATGACGGAGGCCTTCGCCGCTCCACAGCTGTGCCTTCGTCGTCTCCAGCAGCGTGGTTCCGTGCTGGCGGTGGGTCTTGCGCTTCCACTGCATGCCGTCGAGGTAGCCGACGAACTCCTCCGGGGCCTGCCCGTTCTCGTCAACTGCCCAGTGTTCGTGGTACGCGTCGATCTGCGGGTAGTAGAAGTCCGGGTGGTATTGCCGGTGCTCGGAGTCGGCCGTGTCCACCTCGTAGGAGCGTTCGTAGACGTACTCCACGCTGTTGAAGTAGAGCCAGTCGGCGATCATCCGCTCGCCCGTGCTCCTGACCTGCTCGCCCTGTGCCGTGCGGAAGGCCGGCGGCTTGTCGGTTTCGCTGGCCTCTGCATCGGGGTCGGGATAGTCGCGCGCGAGCACCGCCCGGAAGAAGTCCCAGTGCAGACGGAACGGCGGGTTGGTCGCGCGGAGAACGTCGACGATCCGGCCCAGCTGGGCGATGTCTCCACCGCCCTCGAGCCACGGCGCCAGCGACGGCTTGCGGCCGGTGGCCTTGCCAATGATCTCAAGGCCGAACGCGTGGAACGTCTTCGCGACCACATTGTCGGCATCCAGACCCAGAGGCGCCAGACGTTCTTGGGTGCGCGCGCCCAGCTCCTTCGCCGCGGCACTGTTGAACGCCAGCATCAGGATCTTGTCGGCCGGAATCAGGTTGCGGTGCAGCGCGTAGCCGGCTTTGGCGACCATCGTCGAGGTCTTGCCCGAGCCGGCTGCGGCGACAACCAGCATCCGGTTGTCGAAGCAGACGACCGCTCGCGCCTGCTCAGGCGTGAGCGGCGACTTCTCGACCGTGTCGAAGAAGGCGTGGCAGTCATCGAGCTCGGCAGCGAGGTGCCGCTCGTTCTGGGCGGCGATGAAAGCGGGCAGGTCTTCGCGCCAGATCTTGACCGTCTCTGTGGCGACCGCCGAGAGGGCCGCGATGTGCGGCTGCAGATCGGGGTCGTCGAGCAACTGGCCGAAGCCGACGGCAGCTTTGCGCGCAGCCCAGTAGGCGGCGAACTCGCTGGTGAGCCAGCCCCTCGCCGTGAGCTGCACGGCGATGGCGGTAGCGAGCGCTTCGGTGAAGAGCCGCACCTGGTTGGCGGCCTGATCGAATTCGTCGACCAGTTGCAGCAGCCGGAGCACATGCTCGGCCTCGGCTTGGGCCGTGGCGAAGGCGGTCGCGAAGGATGCCGCCCGCCGGTTCGGGATGCCGCGGAACCGGAAGCGCCGATCCGGGTGCTCCAGCTCGAGGTGTGACCAGACGCGGCCTGCGGTCACCGTCAGTCCGCCGAACGAGCCGATGGTGCGCGCGACTGGATCACCGTCGACAGTGATCGTGAGTTCGGGGCCGGTTAGTGTCAGCCGCCAGTCCCGGGATTTCGTGAAGCGCTTGCCGAGGGCCGACGGGCGCCAGGTCTGCGCTGCGGCCGGGACGGTCACGGGCGGCTGTGCTGGTCAGAACAGACCATCACGCTGCCGCTCGCCGAGTCTTCCAGAGGAGTCGCAGCGTGCGACTCACGAACGCAGCCAGGGCCAGAGCAGACGAAAATGTCAGCAGCATCTTCGCGAGTGTCCCCATGCTCTCCAAGGTCGAAGGCGGTAGAGGCGGGTTGTTGATCCCATATTGCCAGAGCAGGTATCCGCCGAGCGCTAGGAGCACGGTCATACCCACTGCGGCAAGGAAGACCTTCAATCCGTTGCTCCGCAGCACCTGAACAACGCCGTCCAGAATGAAGGAGGCCACGAACGGCAGACACACGGTCAACACCATGATTCCGCCGTAGGCCGCTAACAAAGCTCCAAATGAATCCGGGCTCATGCTTCAGTCCCCCAACTGTTTGACAATCACTTCCAAACTCAGCCTAGGCGCGCTGACCCGGATAAAGACGCCCGTGATCTGCTTATTTGTACCCAATTAGGGGCGCCGCAACTCGACGACGGGACTCACGCACTTAGGCTTAAAACATTACCCGACGGATGGCCGGCCCAGCCGTTCGTCTCCCCGGGCGGCTGTGACACGACGTCAGTCGATTTGCGACCCCTCACGGCTTGGCGCGATCCCGCATCCGTCGTCGGGATGGCTCATGCCCTGATCCGAGAGATGTCGCGCGTCACTGGATGATCTTCCAGAAGGAATCCTTGCGGGTGATCTTGCCCTGCTGGTCGAACTCGAGCAAGTCGATCCCCCGCACTTCGAGCTGCTGACCCGCGGTCGAGGTGCCGGTCAACGTCCACTCGGAGACGCCGCCGTCATGGACACCGTCGTTGCACACCCAGTGCCGGTCATCGCCGTAGTGCAGGGCGCGTGTCACCGTCTCGCCCATGTGAATCAGCCTCCTTGTGCGTGCCGTAGGTCTGCCGGGCTCCTCGTCGTCGCGCCGGTGCTGCTCGTCAGGTCGACTGCTGCGACAGTAACCAGCGGCGGTCCCCGCTTCAAGGAGCGTGCCCATGCAGTGCCTTCCCATGATGCGCCCGTGTTGACGGCAAACGGCGTGGGATTCCGTGCGTGAGGGGTCGCAAATCGACCTTCAGCACCCTCTGGATGGTCGATTTGCGACCCCTCACAGAGGACGGAGAACCCTGAGCCTTCCGGCAGGCGAGTGGTACAATATCCAGTACCATATTGCGAGCGAAGGGCTGAGAACATGGCATTCACCGCTTCCCAGGCGCGTGCCCAACTCTTCCCCTTGATCGAGAAGGTCAATGAGGATCATCTGCCGATCGAGATCGTCTCGAAGAAGGGCAGTGCGGTTTTGATGTCGCTGGCCGATTATCAGGCACTCGAAGAAACCGCCTACCTTCTGCGCTCCCCCGCGAACGCGACGCGGCTACTCGAGAGCATTGCGCAGCATCGAACCGGCACGACGGCCGAGCGCCCGCTCGCCGAGTGAACATCGTCTTCACCGACGTGGTCTGGGACGATTACCAGCACTGGGTCACAACAGACAAGGCCATGGTCAAGCGCATCAACAAGCTCATCGCCGAGGTGCGGAGAACGCCGTTCACCGGCATCGGCAAGCCCGAAGCGCTCAAGCACCAGCTTTCGGGGTATTGGTCCCGCCGAATCACGGAGGAGCACCGCCTGGTCTACGCCGTGGAAGAGAACCAGATCGTCGTGATCGCCGCGAGGCACCACTACTAGGGGCGGTCGGGCATCCGTTCTGGTCAGGTCGCAGCCGGTCAGGACGTAGCCGGTCAGAACGGGGCTTCGTCGGGCAGCGGCGGCCGGGCGGGTCTCGACGTTCGGGGAGCATCCAACGGCGCACCCGGAGTGGCGATCGGGGTGGCCGGTTGCGTCACGAAGGGGCGCCCGGTCGGTGAATGCCAGGTGAGGATGCCGCCCGGCTCCTGCTCCACCGTCCACCCGGTCTCGGTCTTCAGCGCATGGCAGCCCGGGCAGAGGTGGGCCAGGTTGTCATGGGCGGTGTGGCCGAGATCTTGCCACTCATGGGTATGGTCGAGGTCGGCGGTGCGGGCGGGCTGGTTGCAGCCGGCGAAGCGGCAGGTTTCATCGCGCAGGCGGAGGAACCGCCGGAGCGCCTTGGGCACCTTGTAGCGTTCGCGGCCGACCGAGAGCACAACCCCGGTCTCGGGATGCACCAGGATGCGCGTGAAACTCGGCGCTCGCGAGGCCAAGTCGCGGGCCGTGTCGGGGTCGATCGGCCCGTAGCCTTCGAGGTAGCCGGGTTCCTCGCTTGGGCCGAGGAGGGTCATCACCGGGACCGTGATCTGAACCGTGGCCCGGATACCCTTTCCGATTCCCGACGGCGTCACACCGTCGACCAGCAGGTCACTCATCACGTCGGTGCGCACCTGGGTCAGGGTGCGGGGCTCCCCCGGGCCCAGCAGGCTGAGGGCGGCGTCGTTCGCCCGGGCGAAGATGGCGTGCACGACGTCGGCGCTGGTTGTCACGGTCAGAGTGGCCATTCCATCGGGTTCCGCCTGTATGTAGGACGTGCGTTCGCTGAAGGATTTCACCCGCCGGGCCGTGATCGACTCCGGGTGCAGACGCTCGCGGAGCACGCGGGCCTTGTGCTTGAGCTTGGCCGCCGTCAGGGTGCGCGCGGCCGGCAGCAGTGCCTGCTCGAAGGCGGCCAGGGCCTCGGCAGGCACCGAGCAGGCCTGCCCGATCAGCACCTGGGCGTGGCGGTAGCTGATCTCGCCGGCCTCGAGCGCCGCCCTGGTGCCGGGGAGGTCTTCGGCCAGGGCCTGGGACTCGGCGATCAGGCCCATGGCGGTGGGTTCGGGGATGCGCAGGGTGCAGGCCAGCTCGCTGGAGAACTCTCGCCGGGCGATCTCGTCGGCATCCCACCGTGAACCCGCTCGGCGGGGAGTGTTCGCAGCAATCTTCTCACTGAACCGGCGGGCCTCATCGATCATCTCGGCTCGCTGCGCGAAGCTCCGCGCGAGACCTCGGTCGAGGGCGGCGATCGCGTCGAAACGCGAGCCGAGCTGCGACTGGGAGGCGCTCACCGAGGTGGTCATAACAATCACGTTCCGGGGTGCCACTGACATTCCACGGGGGTTCCGCAACGGCGTGAATAAGCTGGTCAAAGTCGTTTTGTGGAGGAGAAGATGGTGCTGCGACGAGGGCCGACGGGCCCGGTCTGGTCCGGATCCCGCATGGGGGTTTGCATGCCCGCTCGACTTTCCGCGATGCTGGAGTCGGGGGACCTGCATGGCGCTGGTCTGGGAGATCAACCATGGAGGAGCATCCGCATGTCTGAGCAGTCTCAGGCACGAGTCGGCGTCTATCTCGACTTCGACAACATCGTCATCTCGCGCTACAACCAGCTGCACGGCGACGGCGCCTTCGCCCGGGACAAGGTGCGCAGCCGGGTGTCGTTCACTCCCGGGACCGAGGTCACCGCGCGCATCCAGCAGGCCATGGTCGACGTCGGGGCGATCCTCGACTACGCGGCGACCCTCGGGCCGATCGCGGTCAGCCGTGCCTTCGCCGATTGGTCGGCGCCGGTCAATGCGCGCTACCGGAGGCAGCTGGTCGATCGGGCCGTCAACCTCACCCAACTGTTCCCGACCGTGTCGACGCTGAAGAACGGCGCGGACATCGCTCTGACCATCGATGTGATGGAACATCTGTTCCGCCTGGATGATCTCACCCACATCGTGATCGTCGCCGGCGACTCCGACTACATCCCGCTCGTTCAGCGCTGCAAGCAGCTGGGCCGCGTCGTGGTCGGCATCGGGGTGTCCGGCTCAACGAGCAGCGCTCTCGCCGCGGCCTGCGACGTGTTTGTGGACTATGACTCGCTCCCCGGGGTTACGCGGGTGACGAACGTTGCTCCTGTGGCTGCAGTCGTGACGAAGGTGGCCACGATGAAAACGGCATCCGTCGCCCAGCCTGCGGCTTCGACGAAGCCCGCGGCGGGTGTCAAGGCATCCGTTGCCAAACCCGCGGCGAAAAAGGCGACGCCGAAGAAACCCCCGGTCGCCAATCCCGCCGGAACCGCTGCGGCGGCGCTCGATGTCGCGCTCAGCCCGAAGGCAAAGAAAACGGCGACGGCACTGCTCCTGCGTGCGATGGAACACCTCGGCGCGAACGACTTGGAGTGGCAACATGCCGCCACACTGAAAAGCACGATGAGGCAGCTGGACCCAACATTCCAGGAGCGTGCGTTGGGTTTCAATCAGTTCTCGGACTTCCTCAAGTCCCGGCACCAGACTGTCGAGCTGCAGCAGGCGAGCCCGGCCGCCCCGATCCTGCTCAAGGTTCGGTAGCGGCGGGCCCAGCCCGCAGCATCCGTCGCTATCCGACGACGAGGGCAGCCTCCAGCTCGGCCGGGGCAGCGAGTCGCACGATGACGGGCGTTGCGTTGCCCAGGTTGTCCGAGACCGGGCAGCGAAGCCCGGCCAGGCGGAGCACTTCGTCGAGTTGCGCTGTGCTGGAGTCCGAATCGAATTCGGCGATCAGCTCGATGCCCTCGAATCCCGCTCGGTTCTCGGTAGGCAGCGCCATCAGACGCGAGGGGTCCAACTCGCCCTTGACCGTGAGCCGCAACGACCGCAGATCAACGCCCTGCTCAGCGGCGACGAGATGGATGACGACATTCATGCAGCCGGCGAGGGAGGCCAAGGCGTATTCGACCGGGTTGGGGCCAGCATCCTCACCTCCGAACATGGCGGGCTCGTCAATGATGAACGAGAAATCCCGCACAGAAACGGCGAGCTTGGTCGGCGATTCCGAGGTTCCGGTGACGGTGACCTTGAGTGGCTTGACAGACATTTTTCTCTCCTCTGAGAAGTGCACTGCCGCCCTCAGCGAGACCGCCAGCGCCCTTTCAGGCTACTCCCATGAAGCACGGAGAAACGCGCCCCGCGCTGGGGCGACCCCTACGGGTGAAGACTGGCCGCCGCGACCCGGCCCACGGCATCCGTCACCTGATCCAGCAGCCGGGAGGCGATGTTCCAGCGCTGCCAGTAGAGCACCACGTCGATTGGATGCCCCGGCGCCAGTTCCATAAGCCGGCCGTCGTCGAGCTCGGTGAGGCACTGCTGCTCGGGCAGCAGCCCCCAGCCCAGGCCGAGCACCACGGCGCGGGCAAAGTCGGCCGAGGTCGGGATGTGGTGACGCGGGACATCCGTGGCCCGGCCGCCGATGCCGCGCAGGAATCGGTGCTGCAGGTCGTCGCGACGGTCGAAGTTGACCATCGGGGCGGTGTCGAGCCCCTCGAGGTTCGGCCCCGCGGGGCCGGCGACGCCGCCCAGCCAGGCATCGACGAACCGGGGGCTGGCCACAGCCCGATAGCGCATCGAGCCCAGCCGCGCCGAGCTGCAGCCCTGCACCGCCTCGGCCGTGGAGGTGACCGCAGCCATCACGGCACCCGAGCGCAGCAGCGAGGTGGTGTGCTCCTGGTCTTCGCGGTAGATGTCGAAGACCGCGCCGCTGTCGGCAGGCACGGCGGCGAGCGCATCCAGGAACCAGGTGCCCAGGGAATCGGCGTTGACCGCCAGCGCCAGCGAGGTACGGCCGCCCGTCTGAAGGCCCGCGCCGAGCTCGATGGCAACGTCGCCTTCGAGCAACTGCACCTGACGCGCATGCCGCAGCACCACGTCGCCGGCAATGGTGGGAACCACCGGGTTGACCCGCTGGATCAGCACCTGGCCGGCCGCCTGTTCCATGGCCTTGACCCGTTGAGAGACGGCGGATGCTGTGAGCCGCAGCCGCTGAGCCGCCGCCTCGAACGTGCCCTCCTCAACGAGCGCAACCAGGGTGTGCAGGTGGTCCAACTGAAACGCCATCATTAGCCTCGCTTAGGTATGCTTTGAAACCTTAGCTGTACTGCATCGGTTCTGTCTCCTAAATTGGCAATCATGAACCTCGCCGAGACCCTGCTGCCCTCGCTTCTCGGGTTCGGCACCGGGCTCGCCCTGATCGTGGCCATCGGCGCACAAAACGCCTATGTGTTGAGGCTCGGCATCGAGGGACGCACCCGCACCATCCTGCCGGCGGTGCTGATCTGCGCCGTCTCGGATGCCGTGCTCATCTTCGCCGGCATCCTCGGCATCGGCCTGATGGTCGAACGAACGCCCGTGGCGTTGATCGTGATTCGCGTCGTCGGGGCCGCGTTCCTGCTCTGCTACGGCGTCTTTGCCGCGGTGAGGGTCTTCAGGCCGCGCGCCCTCGAGCCCGGCACCTCACCGATCCCCATCAGCACGAAGGTCGCGGTATCGACGATCGTCGCCCTCACCTGGCTGAACCCGCACGTCTACCTCGACACCCTGATCTTCCTCGGTTCAGTGGCCAATCAGCAGGGCGGCGACGCGCGCTGGTGGTGGGGCGGCGGCGCGATCACGGCCAGCTTCGCCTGGTTCTTCGCGCTCGGTTTCGGTGCGCGCCACCTGCGGCCGTTCTTCGCACGGCCGGGCTCGTGGCGCATCCTCGATGCGTTCATCGCGGTCGTGATGCTGAGCCTCGGGGTGCGAATGGCGCTCGGGTAGCAGCGAGCGCCGTGTGGTGGCAGGGTAGGGCCACGCTAACTGTTCGCGCAGCGCGTTTGCCGCCGTAGGACTGCCGCGATGAGCGTACGGTGAAAGGAGAACGCATAGCTTTCCCGGCAATAAATGTAGGAGTTGAAACGATGGCGCGTACAGAAAATGGCAAAGTGGCACTCATCACCGGTGGCGGGCAGGGCATCGGGCAAGCTGTTGCCGAGCGGCTTCACGCTGATGGCTTCAAGGTGGCCATCGCTGACTTGAACTTCGAGACTGCGAGCAAGGTTGCCGAGAAGCTCGGTGGCAAAAACGGCGGTGCAATCGCGTTGCACGTCAATGTCTCCGACCGGGACAGCGTCTTTGGCGCAGTAGATCAAGCTGTTGCTGAACTGGGTGGCTTCGATGTGATCATCAACAACGCCGGGATTGCCCCGCAGTCTCCTCTTGATGAGATCACCGTGGAGAGCATCGAGAAGGTTCTTCTCCATCAACTTTAACGGCGTTGTGTGGGGTATTCAGGCCGCCACGAAGGCATTCAAGGCGCTCGGGCATGGTGGAAAGATCATCAGTGCGGCGTCTCAGGCGGGCCACGAGGGAAACCCGGGAATCGCGTTGTACTCGGCCACGAAGTTTGCAATCCGCGGGCTCTCCCAGTCAGCGGCCAGAGACCTGGCGAAGTACGGCATCACCGTCAACACCTTCGCGCCCGGCATCGTCAAAACCCCGCTCGTGGAGGAGTTGGCGCTGAAGACGGCGGCTCTGGCTGGCAAGCCGGATGAGTGGGGGTGGGAGCAGTTCACCCAGGGCATCGCCTTGGAGCGTCTGGCCGAAGCTTCTGAAGTGGCGGGCGTTGTGTCGTTCCTGTCAGGTCCCGACTCGAACTACATCACGGGGCAGTCGATCCTGGTCGACGGCGGAATGGTCTTCAACTAGTAACAGAAATCGATTCGGGTTTCACTGTGGACGGAGCGCATAGCTCCGTCCACAACCGGTCGTGCTGGGCAAGCGAGTCATAAGAAACCATCCGTTGCATGATGCTCGACGATGAGAAGGTGCTGATGCCGCCTCGCCAATCGCTCGCAATCCACAACGATTGAGCGACCGGCAGTCGCGAGCACTTCTCAGACATGCTGCGCCAGAACACCGGCCAGCGGTTCCTGTGGGCGCTTCGTGATGGCATCCACTGCCTGCACGATGTGCGGCGCGAAACCGCGATCCACGAGGTCGTCAAGTGTCACCGGTGTGTCTTCCACCACGTCGTGCAGCATGGCCACGGGGACCGGTCACCGACGAGATTTCTGCGAGCGCCAGGGCGTCGGCGCGCCGAAAAGCTGTAGACGCTCGCGTCGACCATTTCGCAGGGGGTCTCGTCGATGCGAGCGTGCTCATCAACGGGGCACTTTTTTGGTCTTCTTTTCGAAGATCTCTGACACCATGCTTCGAAATTGCACGCGCGTATCGCCGATTTGGGGCAAACGTTATAGCTCCGCTCTATCGCGTGCTCTCCGATGAGTCGCTCAATCAGGAACCGGATTGCTCCCAGTCAGCCGTTCCAGCGCCACCTCGCCCACAATCGGGATGCCGTAGTCACGGGCCTTCCGCGCCTTGCCGGAGAGCGAATCGGGGTCAGCGGCAACGACTAGTTTAACCTTCTTCGTCACGGCCCGCCACGGGGTGAAGCCGCGCGCTAGGAGTTCGCCTTCCCAGGCCTCGCGCGGGCGGGTCATGTCTCCGGTCAGCACGACCAAGTCGCCGGGCAGCAGCACGAACGCCTGGGCCGGGTCTACCACGGCCAGCGATTCCGACGCCAACAGCGTCGGCGCCTCGAGTGCGGCGGAGATCACCTCGAGGGGCAGTTCGAGCAGGTTGCCGACGTCGACAAGGTCGGCCATCTCATCCGTCGTCAGGATGCCGTCCTCCCACGCAATGCGGGTCAGCCCGGCGAAGTACTCGAGGTGCAGCGCCTCACAGCTCTGCCGGCTGATGCCGAGCTCGTCGGCCAGCTGCACCAGGGCCTCGACCTCGTGCGCGGAGAGGTGCCGGTCGAGCAGGCAGCGGTCGAGCAACGCCAGGTAGTCGATGTACTCGGCCGGTCCGGCCACGTCGGGCAGGTGATGCGTCATACGGGCCAGGAATGACGCCGCCGTCATCGGGTGCGCGGAATCCGGCCGCGGGTACCAGGCAATCTCCTGAGCCGGCATTCCCGGCCACTGGTAGTCGACGGCCGCGCCAATGTGCTTGGACCAGAACGCCGGGTTGTTCGCCGACTCGACGTAGGCGCCGAGCAACCGCGCGGTGGCGGTCGCGTCGACGGATGCCCGGTGTGCGCCGTCGAGTTCGATGTCGTAGGCCGCGCAGCAGTCCGCGAGCGACCGGCCCGTGCCGGGGAGGAAGTCGCGGGCCAGCTGCATGGTGCAGAGCGTGACCAGGTTCGCGTTGGTCCAGTGCCCGGCCCGCTGCAGTTCGGCGATCAGGAAGCGGCTGTCGAAGCTCGCGTTGTGCGCCACCACCACGCGCCCGGCCAACAGGTCGACCAGCCTCGGGGCGATCTGGTCGAAGGTGGGGGCGTTCATCACATCCGCGGCACGGATGCGGTGAATGTCCTGGCGGCCGAGGTCCCGGCCCGGGTTCACCAGGGTGTCCCAGTGCCCTTCGATCCGGCCGAGCGTGTCCACATGCACGATGGCCACCTCGATGACCCGGTCGTTGCCGGTCGGGAAGAGGCCCGTGGTCTCGAAGTCGATCACGGCGAAACCGGGTCCGGACATGGGGTGCTCCTCAGAGGTGGATTGGAAATTCAACTGTCAGCGGTTGCGGGTTGCGCTGGCTCACTGGGCGCCGGAAAAGAGCAAGCCGATGATCGCGGTTACCAGGGGCGGTCCCACCACGACGAAACCGCCGAGGATCCCGACGAAGGAGGCCATCTTCCACGCTGTTCGCCTGACGTGCGCCGCCCGCACTTGCCGGTCAAGGGCCGCGAATCGCACCATCAGGTTCTCGGTTGGCGGCGCGGTTGGAGGCGACCAGGTGCCGGGATTGTCGATGATCGCGACCAGCTCCAGCAGGTCGGTTGGCGTCAGAATGATGGGGAGTTTAATCAACCAGCGTCGAAGATTTGTGGCGTCGAGCACCTTCACGCACCCGGGCCGCTTCTTGAACGTTAGTGATTTGGGGTTGACGAGTGCGATCGCCGGGTGCGCTTCGGGGAGCTGCGGCATCCGCTCCCGGAGCAGTTTGGTGACCCGAATGGCCTCAAAAACGGCGTTGCGGATATACGGCTGCTTCTGACCGGAGACCATCAAGGTTTGCCCGGCCACCCAGATGGGCTTGCCCGCGTGGTTCTTGGTATTGATCGTGACGATGCCGCCGGGGCCGACTACGAGGTGATCGATGTCGGCGCCCTTTGTGCCGATTGGGAGAGCATGGAGACGGTCCACTCGGGCGGCAGCGCAGCGAGAATTCGGCCGACCTCCATCTCGCCCTTCGCCCCGAGGTACCAGCTCACGCTGTCGGCACCGAGCGGTGAATAGCCGAAGATCCGGGCGAAAGCCGTACGATCGGGCCTGCCGACATGCTGCCGCAGTAGTTCCTCGATGACCGATTGGGCAGCGATCCGCTCCCCCATGGTTGGTGCCTGCGCTGTCATTGATCTCGTGTCCCCCGGGTTCAATCTAGCGGGTTAGCGGACCCTCGACCGTGCGTAGGATGCTGGCAGCGCAGGGCCTGCCGATCTCCCCGTGCCGTGAGAAAGAAACACCGTGACCTATTTCGAAGTGTGCGCCATCGTGATCCACGACCGGCGGGTTCTGGTGATGTTGAGAAGGGTCTCTGCTGACGCATGGCAGCGGGGGCTACGATAGCGCGCGTGCTTCCGCCGTGACCCGCAGAAAGTGCGGTACGGCGTGGGCGCTCGCGCTGGGGTGGCTCGCGGTCTTTGTGAGTTGACAAGCCTAGGGAGCGAGCGTGCCACCTCTCCTCACCTACCTCACCGCGTGGCATCTCGACCCCGTAGCCCTGATTGTTCTTGTGGTCGTAGCCGCGCTCTACGCGCGGGGGCTGCACGCGGCGGGGCGCCGCGTGCAGCCGCTGGCCATCCTGGCGCATCATGGCGTTCTACGCGCTCGGACTCGGCTCCTACGCCTATATCTCCTTCGGCTTTCTCGGCGTGTACAGCACCGAGCTGCGCTGGGCGTTCACGACTCGCATCGCCCTGCTGCTGCTGGCCGTTCCGGCATTCATCAGCATGGGCAAACCGGTGGCTCTGGCCCGATTGGCGATGTGCGAAACGGATGCCTCCCGGCTCGACCGCTTTCTCGACTCGCGACTCATTCGTCTCACCGGAAACGCTGTCTTCGAACCGATCTTCTCCTTCGCCCTGTTCATGATGTTTCTCACGACAATCAGCGGGGTGGTGCGTGGCAGCCTCGCCGGGCAGTGGGGCGTGAGCATTCTGATTCCACTGATCGGCGTGCTCACGGTGATTCCCCTTATCGAGAACACCACCCTGCATACGAGCCTCTTCATCTCGGTCGAATTCGTGCTCGCGTTCGCGGCCTTCGTGTTCGACGCCATTCCAGGCATTCTGCTGCGCATCAACGAGACCGTGCTCGACGGTATCGGGGCCGCACCGGGCGTGGTTCCCGGCTGGTTCCCCAACCCACTGCGCGACCAGCAGCTCTCCGGTGACATTCTCTGGTTGCTGGCCGAAGTCTTCGACGCGCCGATGCTGATCATTCTGCTGATGCGCTGGCACAAGGTGGACCGGCGCGAGTCGAAGTTGATCGACGACCTGAGCGACGACGAGGTGGCGGCGTTGACGCGCGCACATCTGCAGGGTCGCGGCGGGCAGGCCTGATTCGCTGGCGCCTTCCACTGTCGAGTGTGCGACAGCGATAGCTCTCGATTGTTCCACCCATGCCGTGCGAGGGTGGGCGTCAGCTTCCGGTTGCCAGCGCCGCGCGGGCCAACAATCACCAGCCCGCCAGCTCCGGTTGGGGTTCGACACCCAAGGACGATTGCTCGAAATAGTTGTGCTCGTCTTCGACAGTGGGACCGAACTCATTATCCACGCGATGGAGACGTGACCTCAGATGCTCGACGTTCTGCCTCAGTCCTTGATCGGCGCCCGTCACCTGGCGACATATTCACGCGAGTCGATTGACGATGTGATCGAGCTTGACTTGGTCGCCCCGCGGCCGAAAGCCCGCCATCCACCGCTTCACGAACGATCGAATTCGACACACGACCGTTGTTGCGTATGACACCCGGGAGCAGGCTTAATCTCGGGCGGGACCTACAGGCGGCACACGCTTACGCACACGGCGCAACCCGACCGGTGCACCGGAGTGTCCGCAAGGCCTCCGGCCTACGGGCAGCGTCGCCTGACCACCCCAAGGGCATCACCCTGCCGGGTCGTGCGAGCGCTGGCGCGTGCCTGGGGAAGGTCGTCTGGGAAATGCTCCAGCTCCAGCTTCACTGATCGACTTCGCCTCTATCCGCCGGCCGATTCCGGCGTCGGAGCTTGCGAATCACCTTCTGCCAACCCGTCAACGTCCTCATCCCAGGGTCAAATTCTTTCCGCCAATCGAAGTGCTCACGCTCGGTCTGTGCTTCCTCAGCTCCGAGAGGGAGCCACTCGAATTGGCCCTCGCTTTCCAACTCCACCAGATAGTCGGCGTCATCGATGTAAAGATCGCCCGGCGCATCCCTACGGAAACTTGGATCTACTACGAGCGTCCACCAGCCGTCGACGGTCTCCGGGTATGCGAAAAGGAACCGGCCCGCCCACGGCCCCGAGTGAATTTTCGCTACGCGGCCTCGGTCGCCCCAGAACTCCCCGGTTTTCCACTCCACGATTGTGACCATAGACCCAACAACCTGCCGATAGCGAGAGAGACCGCAAACGGACTCGACACCACACATTCCACGATGAGGCACAGTGCCCGTAGGACGACCGGCGTGCGGGCACGTAACGGGCCGTCATGCGGGCGGTGAGGAACCGGTTGACGAGCGTATGGCGAAGAACTCGTGCCCGTCAGCCTTCATCGACCAAGGTCCACCACGCCACATCGATCACGCAGAGGACATCTTCGGTCTCGCGGAAGAAGACGTCGCCGGGATGCTCGTCTCCTGGAGTCGCGCCACTCGGCAGGCCTTCCAGGTTGATGCTCCACTGCGGATCGAGCGGAACTTGAGCTTCCCAGAACTCTGCAACGAACCGCCCCGGTTCGCCCGCGGATAGGCCGACCCAATCGTTCGGCGTGCCGAGATCTACTTCGGCATCTGCACAGACGAGATCTGTTGCTCCGTCCTTGGCAATGTCCTGGATCAGGTTCTCGGTTGTCCCGATCACGCGAGCGCCGTCGGCTCCCCATATCAGAGTGTCGACGGAGCACCCCGACAAAGTCATCGAGCACGCGACCGCAAATCCGGCAAGAGCAAACGAGCGGAGCGTTTTCATCTGATGACAGTACAAGGGCACGCACCCAATTCAATTAGGGGAGCGGATCTCGCAGGATTCGTTTTGTCAACGACGCGGCCGGCGAAGGATCGTTCATCGTAACTTTCCAGTCATACCCGGTTATACTGATGCTATGAAGACCGCAATCTCTCTTCCAGACGAAACTTTCGACCGCGCGTCTCGCCGTGCGCTTGAGCTTGGTATGAGTCGTTCGGAATTCTTTGCCCGAGCGGCCGACCGCTATCTTAACGAGTTGGACGCTGTTTCCGTGACGAAACAGATCGACGAAGCCCTGGCAGGGATCGACAATGACGAGTCCAGTGTCGCTGCCATTGAGGCCGGACGCCGAGTTTTGGCAGGCGGCACCGAGGAGTGGTGATTGAACGCGGCGGAGTCTGCTGGGCGGACCTTGGCGATCCAGTCGGTAGCCGTCCCGCGAACCGACGGCCCGTTCTGGTCATTCAGTCCAACTCCTACAACGAGAGTCGATTGTCGACGGTCTTGGTCGCAGTGATCACTTCGAACACTGCCTTAGCGACAATGCCCGGCAACGTGTTCCTGCCCTCGTCAGTGACCGGCCTGCCGCGCGACTCCGTCGCAAACGTCACCGCGCTGGTCACGCTCAACAAGTCCGACCTGGGCGACCACGCTGCACGAATCCCCGACAGTCTCCTTGATGAGGTCGATCGAGGGCTGCGTCGCGTGCTGGGTCTGTAAGTCGACCCGCAAGCGGATCCCATGCGGGCAAGTGAAGCTGGTCAAAAGCGGGGTTCGATCGCGCTAGTTCCGGAGGGTGCAACGCAGCCCGGTGACGGACCGGATTGCGGACGCTTTGACGACGCGTTGTGGAAGAGTTAGGCGTGATGTGGCCAGCACCCGAGCAGGTGGAAACGGAACGGTTCTTGTTGGAACCGCTCTCAGTCGACCACGCTCCGGAGATGGTCAGGGTGCTGGCTGATCCGTCGCTCTATGAGTTCATCGGTGGCGAGCCACCCACTCCCGAAGGGTTGGTGCGGCGCTACGTCGCCCACTCGGTGGGGCAGTCGAACGACGGCTCGGAGTGGTGGCTCAACTGGGTTATCCGCCACAAAGTTTCCGAAGTCGTGGTCGGTTTTGTTCAGGCCACCGTTGAAGGCGAAACAGGGAAACTGAGCGCCGATATTGCGTGGGTCGTGGCACCTAAAGCGCAGGGGAATGGCGTTGCTACCGAAGCGACGCGAGCAATGATCCAATGGCTGCGGGAACGCGGCGTTGGCTCTTTCGGCGCCTTCGTACATCCTCAGCATCATGCCTCTATGGCGGTGGCAAAGAATCAGGGTCTTGCACCCACGTGCACGATGGAAGATGGCGAGACTCGATGGGAGCTGAACATCGGCGGCGACCGATAGTCGTTCCGCTTGTGACACGGCTCGCCCATCGGACTAACTGCTGCCGGTCCCTCGGTTCGGCTGTCCCGTTGCTGAGTTGCTTGGCCCGACAACGAGAGCCGGCGAGTGTGTGCCTCAGCGGTCCACAGATTGTCGTTGAACGGTTCGGTACACGGTGGAGCGGGCGACATTGAACAGCTCAGCGAGCTCGGCGGTCGAATGCGTCCCCGCATGGTGCACTTCCATGAGGTGACGTTGCTGGGTTGTCGGCAGCTTCGGCTGTTTGCCGCGCAGGTGGCCTTTCGCTTTGGCCACTTGCATTCCTTCTCGCGTTCTGGCGCGGATGAGGTCGGATTCGAACTCTGCCACCATCGCCAGGACGTTGAACAGCAGACGCCCCACCGGATCGGTCGGATCGTGCACGGATCCGCCAATGCTGAGTTTGACGCCCTTGACGGTCAGTTCATCGATGATGTCTTTCGCATCCCGCAGGGAGCGGGCCAGTCGGTCGCGTTTGGCAACCACAAGAGTGTCGCCGTTCCGGCAGTCGGCCAAGGCTTCGCGGAGTCCTGGTCGTGCCCGGTTGGTGCCGGTGAGTCCGTGGTCGGTGTAGATCAGGTTCGATCGAACGCCGAGGGCTTCCAGGGCGTTTTGTTGGGCGGTGAGATCTTGCTCGTTCGTGGATACGCGTGCATATCCGATCAGGAATTCATTCATAGCCGGAACGCTGCCTGTCGGCCGAGCCAGAGGTCAAGAATAATCCCGTAAGCGGCCCCTATGCGGGCACCCGTCCCGGACTGCGAATCCCATCAATTAGCCACTTTCGAAGGATCGAATTTCGCGTCCGGTCACCGTCCTGCTTATGAAGACGTTCTTCTGTGCCGCTTCGTGCGTTACCTCTCGCAGAAAATCGATGGAAGAATCCTCGGACGCGGTGTCGTATCGGCGCGGAGCCGTTCGTAGCATAGACAAGGTGGCCAGAGGGGCTGCCACGAGCGGAGTAGTGACCATGACGCAATACCTGATGTCGGTCTTCGGCCCGGCGGAGCGCAGCGAGTTCGGCAGCTACCTGGACAGAGAGACGATGGTGAAGGCGATGGCGGACACGGGTGTCTTCAATGAGCGGCTGCAAGCCGCGGGCCACTTCGTCTACGCAAACGGCCTTGCCTCGGCGATGACTGCGACCGTCGTCGATGGCCAGGGCGACACCCCGGTCTTCAGTGATGGCCCGTATTTGGAGTCCAAGGAATACATCGGTGGATTCTGGATCATCGAGGCTGTCGACCTCGACCATGCGCTTGCGCTGGCCGCCGAGGGCTCGAAGGCATGCCAGGGCAAAGTTGAGGTCCGTCCGTTCCAGTAACCCTGGTCGAGCAGGCGATCACCCGGGTCTACCACGAGGAGTGGGGCCGGGTGGTGGCTGGGCTGGCGAGACGTTTCGGTGACCTCGACGTCGCGGAAGAGGCGGCGGCCGAGGCGTTCGCGATCGCCGTCGAGCGAATGACGGCCGATGGCATACCCGCCAACCCCGGCGCCTGGCTGACCACCACCGCCAAACGCAAGGCCATCGATCGCATCCGGCGCGAGAACACACGCGACGACAAGCAGAGGCAGGCCCAGATGTTGACCGACAACAGCCCATCCGACCCGGTCGGCGCCATCGACGACGACCAGCTTCGGCTGATGTTCACCTGCTGTCACCCTGCCCTCGCGACGGAAAGCCGGGTGGCCCTGACGCTGCGCATGGTCGGAGGTCTGACCGTGACCGAGATCGCCCGAGCCTTCCTGGTGCAGGAGACCACGATGGGGCAACGGATCACCCGCGCGAAGGCCAAGATCAAGGCGGCTCACATCCCGTATCGGGTGCCGTCGGCGGAGGATCTCCCGGCGCGCGTCTCCGGCGTACTCGCGGTCCTCTTCCTGATCTTCAACGAGGGCTACCTGGCGACCGGCCACGACACCGATCCGGTACGTCGCAACCTGACCGCCGAAACGATCCGGCTCACTCGCCTGATACGTGGGCTCCTGCCGGAGTACGGTGAGGTGACCGGGCTGCTGGCGCTAATGCTCCTGACCGAAGCCCGCAGTGCTGCCCGAGTCTCAGCACGCGGCGAATTGGTCACCCTGGACCAGCAGGACCGGGTGGCTTGGAATGATGCGCTCATGACCGAGGGTCATCGGCTGGTGGGCAAGCGTCTCACTGCTTTGGTTGCACCGGGTCGCTACCAGATCCTCGTTGCGATCAACGCGGTTCACACATCCGCTCCCGATATTCGCGACACCGACTGGTCGCAGGTCGTCGCCCTCTATGACCGTCTCGTTCTCCTCGACCCCTCGCCGATCGTCGCGCTGAATCGGGCCATCGCGGTCGCCGAGCTGGACGGACCCGAGGTGGCCCTGGCGACCGTCGACCGACTTGAGGACATGCTGGCCGGCTATCACGCCTACCATGCGACTCGCGCCGATCTGCTGCGACGGATGGGCCAAGACCAGAAGTCGCGCGCAGCATACGACACGGCCATCGAACTGGCAGGCAACACTGCCGAGACGGCCTATCTCACCCGCCGTCGTGACCAACTGAGCAAATGATGCGACCGGATCCTTCGCCGAAACCACCCTCAAAACGCCACCCGCGCGTGCAGACAAAGCAACTGGCCCTCCTGCCAGACTTCGCATGGCGACGCATGGCAGATCGGAGAGTTGACCCACACCTGTCGCAATAAAGGTTCGTTGAGCGGAACGGATTTCGCCCCGGACACCACCGAAGCCACAAGCCTTCCCGAAGGGCCCGCGAACCTGCCAGAACATCCGCTACGGCGTCGGAATGTCCGGTACGAGAACGACGACGGTTCTGGCGAGCCTACACGCCGCCGCCGGTGAGGCGGCCACGTTCGATACGAGGTGGCATCATGAGCGGATGGATGCTTCCACGATGATGAGGCGTCTGGCCGACGTCATCGATTCACGCGACTGGGACGGACTGCCGGAGCTGCTGCACAACGACTTCGCCTGCCGCTACGTTCACACGGGGGAGGTTTTCGATCACGCCTCGTGGGTGCGCCTTAACGCTGAATATCCTGGCTTTGACCACCTCGTGCTCCAGGACTATGTCGGAAACGGTGATCGGGCCGCGGGACGGTCGCACGTCACAGGCTTCGTAGACGAGAAGCTTCAGCACTTCGAGGTGGCGACCTTCATCACCCTGCAGGATGGGCTCATCGTGGAGATGACCGAGGTCTGGGCAGACGTCGACGCGAAGGCTCCAGAAGGCACGCGACCCCCCTAATACATGCCCTCCCCGCGGACAGCAGTGACCAAGTTCATAGGTGACCGCAACACGTTCCCCTTGCGGACAACTTCGGCACCGAAAATCTATCTAAGGCGGGCGTCCACGGTGTGTTTAGAGAGCCCCGTCGAGCATGTTCGTCACGAGTTGGGTGATGGTCTCTTTTTCATCCGGTCTGCTCATCGCGGTCATCAGCGTGATAGCGGCAAGGGCATTGCTAGACACCATGTCCTCACCGTTGCCGTTTTGCAACGCGCCGTTCAGGCTGAGGTAATACGTGAATAGTGCGGCGGCGCTGCGCTTGATTCCATCCGAGAATGGGTGATCTTTGACTACGAAGTACAACAGGTGGGCCGCTTTCTCCTGCACTGTCGGATACAAGTCCTGGTCGGCATATGCTTGCTCAGCTGCTCCGAGAATTCCATGGAACGAACCGTCGCGCTCAGAGCCGAACATCTCGTCTTTCGGAAATTGTTGCGCGAGCTCGTCGACTATGGCCCGCGCCGTCACGTAAACAAGCTGTTCCGAGGGTTCTGTGCCGCGCGGTTTCTTCAACGTGCCGTGGTCATACTCGTCCAGTAGATTGAGTGCCGGCGAGTAGCGGCTCAGAATCTCGGCGATGCCTGCCAGCTCCGGATTTTTGGAGCGCTCAAGCATGCGGGCCATCGCGCTGATCTGTTCGAGCCGTGAATCATTGGTCGCAACACCTGCGATGACGTACCGCATGAGTACATCGCTCGCCCAGCGACGAAATCGGATACCTTCCGATGACTTCACGCGGTAGCCGACCGAGAGCACGACGTCCAAGTTGTAGTGATCGACTTGACGCTCGACCGTTCGGTCTCCCTCTTGTTGAACTATTGCGAATTTTGCAACAGTTGGGAGGCCGGAAAGCTCCTCGCGCCTGGCATTCGCGACGTGCCTGCTGATAGTCGAGAGGTCTCGGCCAAAGAGCGTCGTCATCTACAGCTGGGACAACCAGACCGCGTCGCCGTCGGTGCGAACGTCCAAGTTCACCGAACCGTCTGCGGACACATATAGCTCAATCTCGCCCACCGGACCTCCATTCACCGCACATCGCGATTTTCTACTCACCCTGGTGCATGACCGCGGCCAGTTAGGAGCAACTCTTGCAGATTTTGCAAGAGTTGCTCCGGCGTCAGTTTGATTGTCTCCTCAAGCGGGCCGGGTGAGCATTTCGCGGCTGCCCCATTTCAGCCCCGCAAACCGGTGTTATCAGGCTGGGGTGGCGACGCAATTTGGCGGTTCAGTACCGCGCTTTGCGTCCAGTGCCAGTTGTCGTTGCACAGTCCGATAGACGGTCGAGCGGGCGACACTGAACAGCTCGGCAAGTTCAGCAGTGGAATGAGTGCCGGCCTCGTGCACTTCCATCAGATGACGTTACTGCGCGGTGGACAGCTTGGGTTGCTTGCCACGCAGATGACCTTTGGCCTTGGCCACTTGCATCCCCTCGCGCGTTCGAGCGCGGATGAGATCGGATTCGAACTCTGCCACCATCGCCAGAACATTGAAGAGAAGCCGCCCAATTGGGTCGGTCGGGTCATGGACGGATCCGCCGATGCTGAGCTTGACGCCTTTGATGGTGAGTTCGTCCACGATGTCTTTCGCGTCCCGAAGTGAGCGGGCCAACCGGTCAAGTTTGGCAACGACTAACGTGTCACCGTTCCTGCAGGCGGCCAAGGCTTCTCGCAGGCCGGGTCGTGCCCGGTTAGTGCCGGTGAGTCCGTGGTCTGTAGAGATCAGAGTCGATCTGACGTCGAGGGCTTCCAAGGCGTTTCGTTGGGCGGTGAGATCTTGCTCGTTCGTGGATACGCGAGCGTATCCGATCAGATATTCATTCATACCGGAACGGTGCGCTTCGCCTGATCCAGCGGTCAACAACAATCCCGAAAGCGGCCCCCAGCCGGGCACGCCTCGCGCACCGGAAAAACCGTCGACTGGCCCCGCCTCAAGGACCGAAATTATCGCCCCGATGAGGGTCCCGCGTGCGGGCTCACTTCGACTCCTTGTCGTGACATGGATGCAAGCGGAATGGTCCGCGGCCGGTGGGTGTTCTGGTGCGGTGAGTCCGAGGCTTAGTGCTGCCAGCTTGGGCCTGAGGGGTACTTAGGCTTGCGTCGGCTACATAGATACTGTTACTATCCGACAGTAATACTATCTGCTGCTACTCCCCATTCGATTGAAGACTCCGATGCCCAATCCCTCGCTTCTGTCCGCTCCCCTGCTTCTGCCCGCTGGCAGTCGCCAGTCCTTCGTGGCGGAGGCGAAATGGCACCGACCGCTTTTGTGGCTTGCGATTGCCATGGGCATTCTCACTATTGTGTGCATCTTCGGTCTGGTCGTTGACCCGCGAACCATGACTGGTGCGCCGATTTGGGCGAAGCCGCTGAAGTTCTCGCTTTCGATTGGTCTGTATACCCTGACGCTGGCATGGCTCATCGGGATGCTTCAGCGCTTCAAGCGAATGGCGTGGTGGGCTGGGACTGTTGCTGCCGCGTTCCTTTTGGTGGAGATCGTGATCATCGTCGGTGCGGTCATCGCGGGGACGACCAGTCATTTCAATGTCTCCACACCGTTCCATGCGGCATTGTGGGGCGTGATGGCCGTCTCGATCATGATTGTGTGGACGGCCGCCCTGCCAGTGATGGTCGTCCTGTTCCGAACCGATCTCGGCGATGCCACCCGCACCGTTGCGATCCGCGCCGGTTTCGTTGTTGCGCTGATCGGCATGGCGCTGGCCTTCCTGATGACGCTTCCAACGCCGGACCAGACGATGAACTATCAGGGAATCATCGGTGCCCATACGGTCGGGATTCCCGACGGTGAACCAGGGCTGCCTCTGCTCGGTTGGAGCACTGTTGCCGGCGACCTCAGAATCCCGCACTTCGTTGGAATGCACGCCCTGCAGGTCCTACCGCTTGCAGCGATCATCCTCGAACTTCTCGCGGCCCGTGTCCCTGCCCTTCGCAAAGCACGGACGCGCCGCAACGTGATCTGGGTCATCATCGCCCTTTTCGTCGGAATCCTCACCGTACTGACCGTCCAAGCACTCGGTGGTGAATCTATCGTCCGCCCCAACGGATTGGTCCTCACCGTTTCAGCACTCCTTTATCTCGGCGCAGCAACAGCAATCGCGATCATCATCGGCCGCAACAAGCGAACGCGGGGTATCTGCGCCGCAACCGCTGAGGTGGACGCGTGACCGGCGACCGCAAAATCCTGGCAGTTGTGTACCTCGTGGTCAGCGCAGTCGGGCTGGTGGGCACCTAGACCTGGAACCTGATCTCCATTACTGAAAACCGGAACCTCGTCGGCGACTGGCTATCAAGCGGGCCAGCGGTCTCCTCCCTCAGCCTCGACATTCTCATCGGCGCCATCGTTGCATCGATCTTCATGATCATCGAAGGGCGCCGGCTGCAGATGCGTTTCGTCTGGGCCTACGTGGTGCTCATCCCGATCGTTACCTTCGCGTTCGCTTTCCCGCTCTTTCTCGCCATGCGCGAACGAGCACTTACCAGCATGAATAACAAAACAGATAAGGACACATCAAAATGAGCAAATACCTCATTGCTGGCGCCGGAACCGTCGGTAAGACGCTCGCCGCTCGCCTCAACGCGCGAGGAGATAGCGCGCACATCGCAAGCCGCTCCGGCACGGCGGTGGATGGCGCCCAGACTCTCACACTCGACGTCACCGACACGGCGTCCTTGACTGCCGCCGCCCGTGGCTGTGAGACCATCTTTTTGGCGACCAGCCCGATCGAATACCACCGTTGGGCAGAACTGTGGCCTCCGATGTTCCAGGCGGCACTCGACGCAGCCCATCAAAGCGGGGCGAAATTGGTGATCGCTGGCAACCTCTACGCCTACGGCGAAGATGCTGCGATGCCGATGACAGAACAGAGCCCACTGTTGACCACGGAGGCCAAAGGCCTGGTCCGCAAGAACGGCTGGGAACTCGCTCTTGCCGCGCACCGACGCGGCGACATTCAGGCCGTCGAAGTCCGCGCCAGTGACTACTTCGGCCCAGGCGCCGGGAAAACGGCCCAACTGGGCGGCGACTTCTTCAAACCGGTGATGGCCGGGAAAAAGCTGAAGATCTTCGGCAGCGCCACGCAGAAACACTGCTGGACCTTCCTCGACGACTTCGCGACAACCCTGATCGCAGCCTCGGACTATCAGGGCGAATGGGGACGCGCCTGGCTGGTTCCCACCGATACACCACTCAGCCGCACAGAAATCACAGCGAGAGTCAACATGCTCACCGGTCAGCACGCACAAGTCACCCCATACGGGTCGGCACTTCTGCGGATGCTGGGCCTCTTGTCGCCGACGATCCGTGCCGCGAACGACTCTGCCTACCAATTCAACCGACCCTTCGTGGTCGACGCCACGGAGACCACCAATCTGCTTGGCGTGACCGCAACACAGTGGCAAGACGCGATCCCTACGTGTCAAGGTCGAGTGAGGCCAGTACCTAACAGCAAGTTCGCCATTTGACGTAGGGCGAGAATCAGGAATCATCACCATGTCCAGCCAGTCCTTGATCGCCGTGCGCGACGATAGTCCTATGAGTAGTTCCGGACCCCGAGCTGGTGGTCCGACCAGAAGGTCCTTCACGCCAGCGCAGAAACTTCAGTACCTAGCCGCGTATGACGAGGCCATCAAAAGCGGCGACGGGGGTGCCTACCTGCGGACCGAGGGCCTGTATTCGTCCCAGGTCACGGAGTGGCGCAAGCTACGTGACGCGGGTGTCCTGGCGGGGAAGAAGCCCGGGGAAAAGATTGGCCGGTTAACGCCGGAGCAAACGGAAATTGCCCGGCTGCGCCGCCAACTCGACCAGACCCAGCAGCGTTTGGAAACGACGGGGGTGGCCTTAGAAATCATGTCAAAAATGCACGAGCTCTTGGAAAATCTTTCGAAGAGCTCGCGGGACGAAACACCGCACACGAAACCATGATGACCACTTACCGCGAC